>MHBM01000261.1 GCA_001804885.1 Lentisphaerae bacterium RIFOXYA12_FULL_48_11 | reverse complement strand
AAGGGCGTGATCTGTGCGATGCGCCACATTCACATGTCGCCTGAAGATGCGATGCAGTCCGGGCTCAAGGACAAGAATAAGGTGCAGGTACGGGTGAACAGCGGACGGAGAGAGTTGATTTTTGGCGACGTACTGGTCAGGGTCCATCCCAATTTCAAACTGGCACTGCACCTCGATACGGATGAGGGTAATGCGGCGAATATCGTGACAGGCATGTCCGGAACGATCGATGCAATACAGGCGGGCTAGTGCAGCTATGTCTGTGAGGGCTTTCATAAAATATGCGTCACGAAAATGGAACTACGGGGCAAGATGATTCTAACCGTTTTCATGCCGCCATGCAGAAACACGTACGGTGAATTGGATCAACTAAGAACAAAGAGGAGTCCTATGAAATGTTTATCTCGTAAATCATTTATTCAATTGGTCGTGGCGGTTATGTGCCTGTTTGCGTGTGGATATATTATTGCCGCTGATGGGGAAGTTGCTTTCAAGGTGATCAAGGCTGAAATGGCCGGCGTGAATATCTTGAAAGACAACACATGGCGGCCATATGAAAAGGGCTTTGAACGGGATGGTAATGTTTTCTTCTGTAATAACGGTAATGACGAGAAGGTGCGAAGGGGTGTTTCGCAGCATGTGGAGCTGAATCAGGCCGAGCCTGTTCCCATAATTGCCGCAGCCTGGAGCAAGGCCGAAAATGTTGGCGGCAGCAGAGACAGTGATTATTCCGTTTACATGGATCTTGTGTATTCCGATGGTTCTTCTCTATGGGGGCAGGTAGCGCAGTTCGATACTGGTACACATGATTGGCAGAGGCGGCAGGTAATGGTGTTCCCCGAAAAGCCGGTTAAAAGCCTCTCGTTTTACATGTTGTTGAGAAATCATTCCGGTAAGGTGTCTTTTCGTGATCCAGAATTGAAAGTACTGACGGTACCAAATGGTGCGGGTATGTTTGACAGTGTTCCTATTGCTGTTGAATCTGGTCGCAGAGGAAAAGAAGGATTCCTGTTGCGTGACGTTGCCGCCGGTTCGGACTATGTGGGTATAAAGAAGATGGCTCTCGGCGTCTGTCTGGATATTAACCGCGAAAAGAAGCATGGCGCCCGTGTTATGGATGTCACGCTTAAAGATGATAGCGGACAGGACAGAGCCCTTACGCTGATTTACAGCGTGCCGGTGGATCTTGAAGGGGCGCAGTGGCTCGAAGATCCGAGGCGTTCTACTCAAATCAAACCGCGCGGTCAGTACATGAAAACGGCGCCGTTTCATGTAGGAACGTCGGAAAAGATCTCGATATGGCCTTTTGGAGCGGTTGCGAATGGAAGAGATGGGGAGGCTCTGGGCATAGACATGGCGTATCCGGCATTCTATCGTGTTGGTTACAGTTCTGCGGCAGGCCGGCTTTTCCTTGCATGGGATATTGCCCTGACACGTGAAAAGCCATCGGCCAGAATAAGATTCTGTCGTTTTGATTTTGACCCGAAGTGGGGATTCCGCAGCGCGCTTGCGCGGTATTACGAAGTGTTTCCGGAAGCGTTTGTACGTCGTGTCGCGGAACAGGGGATATGGATGCCGTTCGGAAAGATAAGCAAGGTTGAGGGCTGGGAGGATTTTGGTTTCAAGTTCAAAGAGGGTAATGATGAAACGGCATGGGACGATGTCCATAACATCATTACTTTCCGCTACACGGAACCAATGACATGGTGGATGGCTATGCCACGTGATATGTCTCGTACTCTGGAAGCAGCACAGACCGAAGCAAAGCGGCGTGCCGAGAAGGGAGAGAAGGCTGCACAGGCATTGATAACCAGCGGCTATCATGACGAGCAGGGCCGATTTGCTGCCAGGCTGCTTGATACACCGTGGTGCAATGGGGCCGTGTGGAGTATGAATTCGATGCCGGGTGTCGTTGGCGAGGTAAGCGACTTCAAAAATAAATGGAACTCCGATTTGCGTGACAAACTTTACGGGCCGAATAGAAAAGGCGACCTTGACGGCGAATATATTGATTCAAGTGAAGGTTATGTGACTGATGAATTGAATTTCAGGAGAGATCATTTTGCGGGTTGTGAGGCGCCCCTCACATTTGCGCCGGGTAGTTTCAAGCCTGCAATATTCAGGGGGCTGATTACCTTTGAATACATTAGGGGGATTGAGAAAGATGTGCATGGCATGAATAAGCTTATGATGGCTAATTCAACTCCGATAAGGTTGTGCTGGCTGGCTCCACTGCTGGATGTTATGGGAACGGAAACAGATTGGAATCATGGTGGAAAATGGCGGCCGATAGGCGATGCGGAAATGCTTTATCGCAGGGCGTTATGCAAGGGTAAACCATACTGTTTCCTCATGAATACAGATTTTGAGAAGTTTCCGCATGAATACGTGGAGAAATTCATGAAGAGAAGTCTGGCCTACGGTATGTTCCCCGGATTTTTCAGTGCTGACGCATCGACCAAAACTTATTTCTCGCAGCCGGCGCTTTATAACCGTGATCGGCCATTGTTCAAGAAATACATTCCGCTGTGCAGGAAAGTAGCAGAGGCATGTTGGGAGCCAGTTACGATGGCTTCTTCAAGTGACGAGAAAACTTATATTGAGCGGTTTGGATCCAACCTGCTTACGGTTTTCAATGACACGGATAAGCCCACAACGGCAACGATAACTCTGGACGGGTTAAAGGCAAGTTCTGCAAAGGATTTGGTGTCCGGTGTCACGTACCCGGTTGTCAAAGGCAGGCTTGAAGTCAAGTTGTCTGCCGAGGATGTGGCCCTGCTTGAGTTGGTGAAATGATTTTGGAAGAATAAGTTTAGATCTTGGACCAGCCGCGCGAACATTGAACTGCCTGTTTCCATCGGGCATACAGTTGGTCGCGCCTGTCTTTATCCATCTCAGGTTCGTAACGTCTGGCTGTCCGGTACTTTTTTCCAATTTCGTTGCGATTCTTCCAGAGACCGGTCGCCAGCCCTGCGAGATATGCTGCCCCAAGGGCCGTGGTTTCCGGAATTGCCGGGACTTCTACGGGTACGCCGAGAATATCAGACTGATATTGCATCAGGAAGCTATTACCGACGGCACCGCCATCAACACGCAATTCGCTGAGTTTTATACCGGAGTCAGCTTGCATGGCTTCAGCAACGTCGCGGGTCTGGTAGCATATGCTCTCCAATGCAGCTCGCGCAATGTGGGCGGCAGTTGTTCCGCGAGTCAGCCCCACAATTGTGCCACGCGCATAGGAGTCCCAGTACGGGGCACCCAGCCCGGTGAGTGCCGGGACAAAGTAGACGTCGTCGTTTTCTGTGACCGATTTTGCGAGGATCTCGCTTTCAGCTGCCGTTGATATGATTTTCAGGCCGTCTCGCAGCCATTGAATGGCGGCACCGGTAATAAAGATTGCCCCCTCAAGTGCATATTCCACAGGTTCGTCTCCAACACGGCAGGCAATGGTAGTTAGCAGCCTGTTGCTGCTGGCAATTGGCTTGTGACCGGTATTCATCAGCAGAAATGAGCCGGTGCCGTAAGTGTTCTTTGCAAAGCCTTTCTTGTAGCATGCCTGGCCGAAAAGTGCCGATTGCTGGTCTCCCGCAACGCCTGCTACGGGTATACGTTTGCCAAAGAACACTTTCGGATCTGTCTCACCGAATATACAGGAAGACGACCTGACTTCTGGAAGTATTTCCCGTGGAATATCGAGGCGGCTGAGAATTTTGTCGTCCCAGTCGAGCTTATGGATATTGTAGAGGAGTGTACGTGACGCGTTTGAATAGTCAGTTGCATGGCAAGCACCACCGGTGAGCTTCCATGTCAGCCAGCTGTCAATGGTGCCGAAAGCGATTTCTCCGTGGGTTGCAGCTTTACGCAGACTTGGAATATTGTCGAGCATCCACCTGATTTTTGTACCCGAAAAGTAAGGATCGAGTAGAAGCCCTGTCTTCTGCTGCCAGATATTTTCCAGCCCTTCATTTCTCAGTTCGTCACACAGGGGTGATGTCCTTCGGTCCTGCCAAACGATTGCCCGTGACACCGGTTTGCTGTTATTGCGGTGCCACAGGAGCGATGTTTCGCGTTGGTTGGTGATTCCGATTCCGCGGATATCGCCGGGTGTTAGGTGTGCATTATTGAGTGCGGCTTCGACAACTTTCAGAGTTATAGACCAGATTTCATCAGCATCGTGTTCGACCCAACCTGGTTTAGGATAGTACTGTGTGAATTCAGAGGTGGCATGTCCGCGGATGGAAGCTTCGTGGTCAAACACTAGAACTGTGGTTCCAGTTGTTCCCTGATCTATTGCTAGAATAAAGTCCTGTGCCATTTAGCTTTCCGCTCCTGGATGGGATTCTTCCATCAGTACCACAATCTTTGCAAGCGTGTATTCAATGGATATGCGGCAACAAGTTGCTCTAGGACAAGAAAGCCTATCCTTTAACATTGACTTGCTGATTATTGTGGGATGACACTCATTCAGCAAGCCAAGATATGAGAGTAATTACTGTCCACTGATAAAGTTTTGCTTAAAATGAATTCTTTTTTAGAGAAACTGAAAGAGATTTTTCTGTCATTGGGTCCTGTAGGGTGGATTGCTGTATTTCTGGCAGCATTTGTCTTGTTGATGAGCGGAATATCTCTGTTCGATACACCAGCATATGAGATTTTGTATTCGCCGATGAGAATGGAAATGAAGGCAAATGAGAAAGGTGAATTATCAGTATTTTACAGCATTGAGACAGGTAATACTGGGACCAAGACGCAAGAGTACGTGAAAATGCGTTTTTCCCGGTCGGCCATGGATCACGTTCTGGTTCAGCCTTACGCCCGTAACTTTGGAGTTACGCCAAGGTCCATTTTGATGACGAATGAACGGACCACTATTATCATTGATTTGGGCACCCTGGAGTCGGAGAAACGGGTAAAGTTGTCGTTCATGCTTTCCTATCCAAAAGGACAAGTGCCCCATAAATGGGATGATCTGTTTCTCGGTGCCGTACCGGCGAAGGGAAAGGCGAAGTGTGGTGATCCAGGGATGACATTGGTAGGAAGGGCTTGGTTCAGTCTTTTCGGCAGGTGGCTGCCGTTCTAGTCGGATTATTTCAGTGCCAGAGCTTGAATAACCAGGATGGCGCGATGACTGGGTATGCACCAAGAATGGCCCCGGTAAGAAAGACGGTTCTGGTTGCCCTGCGCCCTGCTTCGTTACCTTCCATGTAATAGGATTCCATAATATCGAACATCCTGAGTGGCAAATACATGAAATAGAATACGAGAACAAGGCCGGCAGCCAGGACGAGCATTGCCACCCAGTGCATTTTTTCCACGGAATCAGCACCGAGGAATGTTTCCCAGTAGATCGTGTATGCACAGCATTGGAAGATGAGCAGGAGTAGATCTGAAAGCGTTACAGTGAACCGGGAAGGTGCTTTCCAGTTATGCATGGCTGAAGAGGCGATACAGAAGAGGTAGACTTCCCTCACCATTACGAGCGTCACGGAAATACCGAGTGCCCAGTTCTGCCAGTTTTCCATATTCTCCCCGCCAACCACCCCTAGGGCATCGAGCATATACATTGTGAGGAAAAAGCTGAGGATGACATGAAAGATGGCCATTGTTGAGCCAAGGGCAAGAGGAATGCCTGTACTGTCTGACTTTTTGTTACTCCATTGGGCGAACTTGACAGGCAGGGCAATTGTTTCGGCTACTAATGCGGCCAGAAGAGCAAAGGCAGGCAGCAGGATGATGCTATGTGTTTTCAATGCTTCCTGCATTGATTGAGCAAGAAAAGGAGCGGCGAAAACGGAGTAGGCGTAGAACAAAATGCTGTAAATATGTTTCTGCATACGTAAATACTTTGTGCAATTTTCTGCAGAGTTACAAG
>MHBM01000260.1:6072-7861 GCA_001804885.1 Lentisphaerae bacterium RIFOXYA12_FULL_48_11 | reverse complement strand
GCATGATCGAATTGAAGAAACAGGTTAATGAACTGTGTCTGAAGGCGGGGCTGCCGCCGCAGTATAAACTGGCGTTTGAGAAGAAGGAAGATAGTCAATAGCCGCAGGAGCGGCGTCATTAAAAGTCATTAGTCATTGGGAAAGAGGCATTGGTCAATGGGAAAGAGTTGTTGGTTGATTGATCAAATGAAGTTATGAAATTAAAGGAAGATATTCATCGTATGTTGGCACGTTTGGGTTTTTATACTTGGGTGCTGGTCCTGTTTTGGACCTGTTGTATTGTGACTTCATTGTTGTGGAATTTGCACGTACAGAACGAAAATATTCTGGAGATGGCACAGGCCAGCGCCAGGCTTACCTATGAAAACGATGTTCTGTATCGCCGTTGGGCGGCCCGGCAGGGAGGAGTATATGTCAAGGTTTCCGAGGATACACCGCCCAACCCCTACCTGAAGGTTCCTGATCGCGATGTCACAACAACTTCAGGATTGTCCCTGACTCTTGTCAATCCGGCCTATATGGTACGTTTGGTCCATGAAGGTGAGACTGGCGGCACCCTCGGACATATCACCAGCCTGCGTCCTTTACGTCCCGAGAACGGCCCAGATGCATGGGAAACTGCCGCTCTACAGGCATTTGAAAGGGGCGACAAGGAGACCATTTCCATGGAGCAAACAAGCAACGGAAAATGCCTGCGATTCATGCGGCCTATTTTTGCAGAGCAAGCCTGCCTCAAATGCCATGCTGTGCAGGGATATAAAGAAGGCGATATTCGTGGAGGTATCAGCATATCGGTGCCGATGGGGCTCATGCATACAATAGGGATGAGTGCGAACGGGCAGCTGGCGCTTGCGCACATTGTATTGTGGATGATTGGTCTGATGGGAATCGTACTCCCAAGGCGCAGTTTGAGGAGACAAATACTGGCAAGGGAAGAGGCAGAAGACTCCCTGGTGAAAATAAATACGGAACTGGAGCAGCGTGTTGCCGACCAGGTCGCGGAGGTCCGCAAGGCCAATGAAACGCTGGAGCAGCGTGTTGCTGAGCGTACCAGCGAGATAAAGTCGGCCAACAAAGAGTTGAACGATTCCCGCCGTGCCGCGCTCAACCTCATGGATGACGCCGTCATGGCCCGACAGCAGGCGGAACAGGCCGCCGCCATGCTAGTACAACAGGCAAATGAACTGCGCTCCAGTAACGAGGATCTTGCCCGTTTCAACAGCGCTGCAGTGGACCGGGAATTGCGCATGGTCGAATTGAAGAAACAGGTTAATGAACTGTGTCTGAAGGCGGGCCTGCCGCCGGAATACAAAATGGAGTTTGATTAACAAGAAGAACGTCATTGGGCATTAGACAAAAGTCATTGGGCATTAGTCATTAGGAAAGGGAAAGAGGATGACGCTTGAGGAGTTGAACGTGTATCAAATGGCGATGGATTTGGGGGAAAGAGTTTGGGCCGAGGTTGTCCCATGGGACTTCTTTGCGAAGGACACGGTGGGTAAACAATTGGTCAGGGCAACCGACTCTGTAGCAGCAAATCTGAGTGAAGGCTTTGGCCGGTTTCATTATAAAGAGAACAAGCAATTCGGATACTACAGCAGAGGCTCGCTATTCGAGACCAAAACATGGCTCGCAAAGGCTTCCAGACGCGCCCTGATCTCAAAAGAGAATTTTACAGTTTTCGAGAGTGATATCGACAAAATCGGCCGAATGCTGAATGCCTATATCAAATCCATAGGCACCGGCCCACAATCTGTCAAGGAATCAGGCCCAAGCTGGGAAACCAATG
>MHBM01000260.1:5918-6065 GCA_001804885.1 Lentisphaerae bacterium RIFOXYA12_FULL_48_11 | reverse complement strand
ACCATAAATACCGCTGGATCGTGCGTTATGCGCTTGCCGCAGTCTTGGTGGCAGCAGCTACCCTGCTGCGATGGACACTGACGTACTGGCTGGGACCCGGTCTGCCAACCTACATCACATTTTATCCGGCGGTTATCGCGACGGCTT
>MHBM01000260.1:0-5890 GCA_001804885.1 Lentisphaerae bacterium RIFOXYA12_FULL_48_11 | reverse complement strand
TTGATCGCAGATTATTGGCTCCTGCCTCCATGGGGATTCGGCGCTGAGAATTTTATTGATATTGTCGGCCTTGGGCTGTTTGCGATCATGGGTGCGACCATCAGCATAATGGCCGAAAGATACCGCCTGATCCGATATCACCTCCTGGATCTGGTTGACGAACGTACGAAAGAACTTAATGATGTAAATACCACCCAGAAGCACTTCAATACCGAGTTGGAACAGCGCATCGCCGACAAGACAGTGGAACTTCGCCGGATCAATGAAACACTGGAACAGCGCATCGCCGAACGGACGAAAGAAACCCTGGCTGCTAATAAGGAATTGCAGAATTCCCGCCGTGCCGCCCTTAACCTGATGGATGATGCCATTGCGGCCAGAAAAAATGCCGAGCAGGTCAGCGCCTACCTGAGGGAGGAACGGGATTTTACCACGGCAGTATTGGATAACACAGGGGCAATGGTGGTTGTGCTTGACCGGGAAGGCCGTATTACCCGCTTCAACAGGGCCTGCGAGTCGATCACCGGTTATACCTTGGCGGAGGTGTCGGGCCGTGTTTTCTGGGAATTCCTGGTTCCACCTGAGGATCTGCCTGGAGTTAGCGAAACATGGGCTAAGTTACGGGCTGGAGATTTTCCCAACCAGCATGAGAATCATTGGCTGACGAAAGACAGCGCCCGTCGTCTCATCGACTGGTCCAATACCGCCATTACACGTCCGGATGGCGGTGTGGAATACATAATTGCTACTGGAATTGACATTACGGCGCGCCGTGAAACCGAACAGGCCCTGCAGAGCAGCGAGGAACGGCTCAGGCGGGCGCAGGAAATCGCACACCTCGGAAGCTGGGAACTTGACCTGGTTCAGGACAGGCTGGTGTGGTCGGACGAAGTGTACCACATTTTCGGGTTGAAGGCCCAGGAGTTCTGTGCCACCTACGAAGCGTTTATTGAACGAATTCATCCGGACGACCGTGCGGCTGTTAGTGCCGCTTATTCCGGATCTCTGCGGGAAGGCCGGGACTCTTACGAGATTGAGCATCGGATTGTACGGAAGGACACGGGCGAAATACGCGTGGTCCACGAACGTTGCCAGCATTTTCGGGACGCGGCGGGGAAAATCATCCGCTCCGACGGCATGGTCCACGATATCACCGATCGCAAGGTAGCGGAAGAGAATCTCCGGTGGAGCGCCCGACGCAACGAATTGCTGTCGGAAACATCGGCCAAACTGCTGGCGGCCGAAAATCCGCAGGGCCTTGTCAATGAGCTTTGCAATGAGGTCCTGAAATTCCTGAATTGCCAGACGTTTTTCAACTTCCTCGTGGACAAGCCGGCAGGGAAACTGCGCCTGAATGCCTGTACCGGAATTTCAAAAGAGGACGTTGCGAAGATCGAGTGGCTGGATTTCGGCGTGGCCGTTTGCGGCTGCGTTGCCAGGGACTGCAAGCGTATCATCGCCGAGGATATTCCGAATACACCCGACCCCCGGACTGACCTGATCAGGTCCTACGGTGTCCAGGCCTATTGCTGCCATCCGCTTATGGACGGAGACCGCATGATCGGCACGCTCTCCTTTGGCACGCGAACAAGGCCCCGTTTCAACAGTGATGAGATTTCGGTGATGAAGACCGTGTCGAACCTTGTGGCCATTGCAATGGCACGTATGCAGGCGGGCGAGGATTTGCACAGGACAGCGACTGAACTGGTCCGCTCGAACAAGGACCTCGAGCAGTTCGCCCATGTAACGTCACACGATTTGAAGGAGCCGCTGCGCATGGTGACCGGGTTCATGAGCCTGCTCAAGGAGCGCTATGGCAGCAAACTCGACGCGAAGGCCATGGAATATATAGGATTCGCTGCGGAAGCGGGGATCCGGATGCAGAAGATGGTGGACGATCTCTTGGCCTATTCCAGGGCGGGACGGGGCGATATTTTTGAACCCATTGATATTACAGGCGTTGTGGAATCAGCGCTTAGAAACCTGAAAATTGCCATTGAAGAATCCGGAACGGTGATCACGCAGGATCCCCTGCCGATTATAAAGGGCAGTCCCCTGGGTCTGACACAGGTTTTCCAGAACCTGATTGCCAATGCCATCAAGTTCCGCAAACCTGGCACACAGCCGGAAATTCATATTGGGGCGAGGAGAGTCAATGGTCATTCGTCATCACTGACCAATGACTCAATGACCAATGACCATTTACTAATGACTAATGACTTCTTCTGGCTGTTCTCCATCAGGGACAATGGAATTGGAATTGATCCACAATTCACGGACAGGATTTTCATGATCTTTCAGCGCCTGCATACGCGCGTGGAATATCCCGGCAGCGGCGTGGGGCTGGCGATTTGTAAGAAAATAGTTGAACAGCAGGGAGGAAGGATTTGGGTGGAGTCGAAGCCGGAGAAGGGCTCGATATTTTATTTTACCATGCCTGATATCAAGAAGGAGTAATAATGACGATACCTATTGCAGTTTTAATGGTTGAAGATAACCGCGGTGACGTGGTGCTGATGCAGGAGGCCATACAAAGTGCCGGCCTGCCCTATAACATCTGCGTTGCACGCGATGGCGTTGAGGCCCTGGAATTTCTGCGCCGGCAGGGCAAGAGTGCCGGCGCAGCGAGGCCGGACTTGATCACGCTCGACTTGAAACTTCCCAGGAAAACAGGGATGGAAGTGTTGGACGAGATTCAACTTGATTCGACACTGTGCAATATCCCGATTGTTATTTTGAGCAGTTCGGTGTCTGAGTTGAAAATAGCCAGGGCGCGCAGGGAACCGCCTTATAATTGCATGGCCAAGCCGAACACGTTTGAAGGCTATGTCGAGCTTGTAAAGATCATTGAAGCATTCCGGAAAAACGCACAAAAGGAAGGTGCTTCATGACCACTACTCCTAGAAAAATCCTGCTGGTTGAGGACAACCGAGCTGACGCCATCCTGCTTCAGGACATGCTGTTAGGCTCTGTGGGCGGAGCTTTCGAGTTGAGCCTTTCTGATCGCATGAAGAACGCTGTTGATCAGTTGAAGCAAGGCAGTTTTGACGCCATTCTGCTGGACCTGACTCTGCCGGATTCACATGGGTTGGATACGCTTGAACGTGTTCAGAGCACCGTAAAGGACATTCCAGTCATTATTCTAACCGGAGTTGAGGACGAGGAACTGGCAATGAACGCCATTCGTCATGGTGCGCAGGACTATCTCGTGAAAGGCACGGTGGACGGCCGCGCCGTTGCAAAGGCGATCCGGTATGCTATTGACCGCAAGAAAACGGAAGATGCTCTGCGACAAAGCGAGGCCGCATACACGGTCGCCAAAGTGTCTGTGGACACGGTAAATGCCATGGAGGAAGGCGTTGCTTTGATCAACATGGATGGCACGGTTCGTTCAGTGAATCCGGCCTTGATCAGACTGTCCGGATACCAGAAAGGACAATTGGAGGGTGCAAATCTCGACGACCTTATTCTCCGGCTGGCAGATCCGGCAGAACTGGCGTTGGTCCAATCCGCATTGAAAACGGCCTTGAGCGGTGAGATTCCGGAATTGAGAGAAATAACGTTGGTCTCAAAGACCGAACGCAGGATTCCAATCATCCCGCGAATGGCGTTCATCAAAGATAATTCCGGCAAGCCTGTCACTATTGTGCTGACAGTTCAGGACATTACTGAGCAGAAAAAGGCGCAAGAAGCACTTGAAATTTATCAGGACGAGTTGAGGTCTCTTTCTTCGAGATTGACACTTGCAGAGGAACGCGCCCGCCGCCAGCTGGCGATTGCCTTGCACGACACAGTCGGACAGACCCTTACCTTGGCCAATCTCAAACTCGGGTCGCTGGGACAACTATTGAAGGCAAAGGAGTCCCAAAAGGCGCTGGACGAGATCCGGGAAATGTTTGAGGAAGCAGTTTGTCAAACCAGAACGTTGAGTTTCGAGTTAAGTCCGCCAATTCTTTATGAACTTGGACTTGGCGCCGCTATTGAATGGCTGGGCGAAGAATTTGCAAAACGATATGGCTTTCAGGTTTACTTTCGAGGAACCACCCGGAAATACGCGATTGCCGAGTCGGTAAGCGTCTTTCTTTTCCAGTCGGCACGTGAACTGCTTACCAATATCACTAAGCACGCCGAAGCCACGAAGGTTCACATATTGCTTAAAATTGACAACGGGCGGATCATCCTAAAGATCGTTGACAACGGCAAGGGAATGGGGCGGAAGGAATCTGAGCATGCCATTGGCAGCAAAAACAGTCTCGGTCTTTTCAGTATCCGTGAACGAATGAAACATATCGGAGGTACGTTTGAGATCCAATCCAAACGTGGACATGGTACAAAAGTGATATTAGCAGCTCTAATGCAGGAACCGGCAAGCATGGCAGCCGACATAAACAGTTGAAATTTAGTTTCTTAAAGAACAGGAGCGAAGGACATGGCAATTAGAATTATGCTTGTTGATGATCACAAAATGATCCGCGATGGTTTACGGTCCTTGCTTGAGAAACACAGCAATATAGAAGTGATTGGCGAAGCGGCTGATGGCCAGGCTGCGGTGCAAACCGCCAGGAAACTGTCGCCGGAGATCATAATCATTGATATAGGAATGCCGGAATTGAACGGCATTGAGGCAACCAGGCAGATAACGGCGCTCAAGTGCAAGCCAAAGGTTATCGGTCTTTCCATGCACGCAGATAGACGATATGTGGCTCAGATGCTCAAGGCCGGCGCGTCGGGCTATATCCTAAAAGACAGCGCCTTTGAGGAACTAGTCCAGGCAATTGAGACCGTTGCCAAGGGGCGAACCTATCTGAGTCCCCAGATAGCAGGGACGGTGGTTACTGAATTCAAACGAACAGCCAAGAATGACGACGGGTCCGTATTTTCGGTACTGACCGAAAGAGAACGGGAAGTGCTCCAACAGATTTCGGAGGGTTGTTCAACCAAGGAAATTGCGTCTTCCCTTGGTGTGAGTGTAAAGACCATCGAAACCCATCGTCGGCAAATCATGGAGAAGCTCAATCTCCACAGTGTTGCCGAGCTTACGAAATACGCGATAAAGGAAGGTCTGACCGAGCTGGAGAAGTAATTCCAGCGTATTGGGTAGAGCAGCCCATGAAGTGTCGCAACCAAGAAGAATTTCCACAGAATTAACAGAATGTTTAGAGTAATTCTGTCAAAAGTCTTCTCGGAAAACAAAAATCCGTCTTCAGGGATTTCGAAGCCCTCCATCCGGTTTTCCCCGATTACCCTAATCCCTCTGCTTCGCTACAGTTCGGATAAATTCTAAGGGGGAAATGGCATGAGAATTCTCGTGATTGACGATAACGCAAAGTTGCTTGCGGAGCTCGGACATATTCTGACTCGTAATGGTCATTCCGCAGACTGCATTGACAATGCGGCGGCGGCCGTCGTGATGCTTGGGTCAAGCTGCTATGATTTCATACTTGTTGATTACCGGATGCCGGAACATGACGGACTCTGGTTTATAAAAAACGCATCGATCCCCCGACATACGAAGACCCTTCTCGTGACATCTTATGTGGACAGGAACGTTATCAAGCAGATGTTTAATGCGGGCATATCGGGCTATGTGGTGAAACCGTTTGACGAAAAAGAACTGCTCATGCATCTGGAGTTTCACTCCGGCAATCAGATGAACCGACAGAATGTTAATTCGGGGGAAATCTAACAATGAAGCTCTGCCGTGTGTGGCGATGTCGGATTCTTTGTTTTAAGGAAAGTAGGGTTTTACCCTATATGTACCAGCCTGGAAAAGGTGATAGAACGTGAACTTAACAAAAATGGAGGAAATGTTGCATGAGTAAAATCACCACCAAAGACGGCACAGAAATCTTCTACAAAGACTGGGGTTCGGGCCAACCCGTCGTCTTCA
>MHBM01000259.1 GCA_001804885.1 Lentisphaerae bacterium RIFOXYA12_FULL_48_11 | reverse complement strand
ACGCAAGATGTTCACCATGGTAAGAGACAACGCCAGTCACGCCAACCCCGTAGCTTTTCTTGTCAAAGACAACGCATGAATGCCGTAAGGTCTTCTTTCTCTTCAGGTGCCAGGCGTAGCTGTTGGACCAGGTTGAAATACTCGACGGTATCTTCCAGGGTAAAACAGCGCCCATCATGCAGATAGGGCGGTGAGTCCTTGATGCCCCGTAATGGGAAAGTCTTGATGCTCCCGTCATGGGCCATCATCATGCCGTTGACCATCTCTTTCTTGTAGAAACGTTCAGCCTTCAGGTCATGCATAGTGTTGTCGGTGTAATAAGGCGCCGGATGACACGCATTACATCTTGCCTTTCCATTGAAGATTTTCTCGCCGCGCAACTCGCTCGGGCTGGCTTTGCCGGAATCAAGTTCGCCGTAGATATTGAGCTTTGGGGCTGGAGGGAAATCCAGCAACGCCAGAAATTCTGCCATAAAATGGACCTGCGATCCCCGTTCTAAAACATTGACCCCTTTCTTGGCGGCCATACACTGGTCTCCATCAAAGTAGGCTGCGCGTTGTTCGAATTCTGTGAAGTCCTCTACCGTCTTGAGTGCCCGTTGTGAACCGAACAACCGCTGGATATTGACCCCGCGCAGCGTTGGCGTCTCGATTCGATGCCGGAATTCCTGAGGTCGAATGTCGCCAACCAGATGATTGGCTCCATTGGCATGGCCATTGGCATGACAATCGAAGCAGGTAACACCCAGACTGGGGCGGTCGGTCCTGCGGTCTTCAGTCGCGTTGAATTGCTGCTGAGGAAACTGGGTGACCAGGAGGCGCAAACCTTCAAGCTGTTTTGGATTCAAAATGCCGTTAAAAATCTCAAAGTAGTTATCTATCGTTACAAGGCGTCCCTTGGCCACATCACCGAGATCAGGCCGTGTGGTAAGATATATAGCCGGGGCAGGGTCAGGAAGAAAATGCTCGGGTAAGTCAAAATCCAGGTCAAAGCGAGCCAGCCGTGGCAAAACGTTGGTGATCATGGAGGGAAAGAGCATGCCGCCCTCCGCATGATCAGCAAACGGAAGCGGTTTGTAGGGGAATAGACCCTGCTCTTTGATTTGTTCCGGAGTAAGCTTGTCGAACTGCTCCCACGTTACGCCTTTAAGTCTGGCCGTCGGTCCAACCGGGACGGGTTTCCCGCCTGACATGCGAACCATGTCGCCGGTCTTCGTTGAGAGATTATATCGGGAGTTCAACAACTTTGTGTGCTCTTCGGCGCGCCCGGCTTTCACAGCCATACGCGCAGCTTTGATTTGGTCGAAGGTGGCATCCTGGTTTATTGGCCCATAGCTGGATACAACTTTTTCCTGCTGCGCAGAGAGTACCAGTGTGCCGGCCCCGGCAGCTAAAAGAGCGCAAATTCCAACCATCATAAGACTGTTATTCTTTTGTGTGTTCATTTTGAATTCTCCTTTTTTTTATTTTTTGTTTCACTGATGTTGTTCCAATGTCTTCTGCTTGATACGGGTGACCAATGAGCCTTGGCGTAGAACCGGCTGCCGGCTTTCAAAGCTCGGTCGCCGGCTGCGGTAGATTATTCCGGTTGGAATGGAGTCGCCCCATTGAAATGCGAGTGCCAGGGCTTTCATTCGGTCGTACGGGTCATGTTCCGGCGGTATCGGTCGCATTCGTTCCTTGTACCACTTGTAAGTGTTGATCTGGTTGAACGACACGCACGGTTGAAGAATATCAACGAGAACAAACCCTTCTTTTTGCCGGAGTGCTTCCAGCATGGTGGCTTTAAGATGCACCGGATCGCCGGTGCAAGTTCTAGCCACCATGGAACAGCCCTCCACAATCGCCAATGCCAGCGGGTTGAAAGGTGTGGACATCACGCCGTGCGTCTGAATCCTGGTCACAAATCCTTCGTCGGAAGTGGGGGATGCCTGACCTTTGGTCAGGCCGTAAACCTGGTTATTATGTACAAACACCTTGAGTCCGATGTTACGGCGGATGGCATGAATGAAGTGGTTGCCTCCCTCCCCGTACATATCGCCATCGCCGCTGGTGACGATGACCTCAAGTTCGTGATTGGCGCACTTGATGCCGGTGGCCGCCGGCAATGCGCGGCCGTGTAATCCGTTGAAGATATTGCAGGGCGGTTCCAGATAATGCGGCAATTTGGCGGCCTGCCCGATTCCAGAGACCAGCACGGTTTTTTCCGGATTCAGGCCACTTTCTGCAAATGCCCCGGAGAATGCTTTGAGTATCGGGAAGTTACCGCAGCCTGGGCACCATGCCGGAATAGTGTCGGCTTTCTTCAAATCAAGCAGCTGACTCATGGTCCAATCCTTTCCGCGATTTCTGCCCCTGTAAACGGCATACCGTCATAGCGAAGCAGGGTTTCAGCTTGTGCCAGTATTCCGGTTTCGCGCAGCAAAGCGGCAAACTGGGCTGTCTGATTACCTTCAACACAACAGATCCTGCGCCTGCCAGACAACCGCAGTTTCCAAGCGTCAGGAGTAAGGGGCCATATCTGGGCGGCATGCAACATGGCCGCGGAGCGTCCGCTGGTGTTAAGTGCATCAACTGCTTCACGAACGGGCCCGTAACTGGAACCCCAGCAGATCAATAGAAGTTCCGCGGTGTCAGGCCCATAATATTCCGGAGGCAACGCTTCTGCCTGCATGGCTGCCAACTTTGCCATTCGTTTGTCCTGTTGCGATATCCGTGCCTGGAAATCCTCGGACAAGTGACCTGCAGTATCGTGCTCGTCCGAATCCACAACCACCAGTGCCTTGCCACCCGGAATAGCGCGGGACGATACGCCGCCCGTGGCGGGGACCCGGTACCGTTGGTACTCTGCGCCGGCATCAAGATCGAGACAACGGTCAATCGGTTTATCAGTTTCCGGAAACACCGGTACAAGTTTCTCCATGTCCTGAAGGAACTGATCCGTCAGCAAAAGCGCTGGAGTCTGATACCAATGCGCAGTCTGTAACGCCGTGCGGATCAGTTGATAGCCCTGCTGCACCGTACCAGGAGCATAAATTGCCCTGGGGAACTCACCATGCCCGGCTCGCAGCGCGAACTGCAAATCCTGCTGAGCTGTCCGCGTCGGCATACCTGTAGCCGGTCCTGGGCGCTGGGCGATCACCGCAACGACAGGCAGTTCCATCATTCCCGCCAAAGAGAGTCCTTCTGCCATAAGTGCAAAGCCGCCGCCGCTGGTGGTCGTCAGCGCCGGCACTCCGGCATAGGTCGCGCCACAAACCATATTGACGGCGGCGATTTCGTCTTCCGCCTGCTCAACAAGAATGCCATACTGGTCGGAATGCTCTGCCAGCCAGGCAAACGTAGCCGTACTGGGGCTCATCGGATAGGCTGTCGCAAATTTTACTCCGGCTGTGGCTGCCCCAAGTCCCAGGGCTGCCGCACCGCTCCATATATGCCCGATAACTGACCCGGACGGAAGCGGAGCATGTAAACGTTCCCAGAAGCCGGCTTTCTTGATGCACTCATGACCGGCCCTGGCGCATTTCGTATTGGCATCTGCCAGCTCGCGACTTTTCTGACCGAACAATTTCTCGAGATAGCCGCACAAAGCATCGGACGGGTATCCCAGCAATGAAAAAACAGCTCCTGCTGCCACACTGTTTGCCGCCAGGGTTGAGCCTGTTAATTCCTTTGCCAGTTTTGCGGCATTCAGCGGTATCATGTTCGCAGAATCTGAAGCTTCGCCATCGTGCAGATTCAACCCGCCAGGTATCAGGCTTCCGGATAGAACCTCCCGGGCAGTATTCGTGAACGAAACAAGCAGGTCCGCCTGCTCCCGTCCGGCAAAACACTCCCGGTCGCTTACCCGGATGTCATACCAGTTCAATCCGCCGCGGATGCGAGACATGTAGCTCTGTGTGGACAACAAGTGCACACCCATGCCGGACAGTCCGCCGATCAATGTGTTGCCCGCCGTGACGACTCCCTGTCCAGCCTCGCCGGCTATTCGTATCAGCACATCAACCATCGATCAAATCCTTTCTTGAATCCGTGGTTGCGGAGGTATTGAAGAATGTCTGGATAATGCAGTACACTCCATAAGAGTCTGGGTTTGACCTGTAACTTCACTCCCTCATTTTTTCACAATCTTGTCGACGACTTTATTAACGGCCTGCTTAACTCGTCCAACCGCCTGATCCATTTTGCCTTCATTTCGAAGCTTGTCGTTCCCTGTCAATACACCCGCAGCTTCCTTGATTCGACCCTTAGCTATGTCTGTCTTGCCACCCATGATAATGACTCCTTTGATTGTATTAGTTGTATTTCGTTACTGTATTAATATTGGACGATGGCGTGAATTTCTGCCATGGGGTGTAACCCTACCAGGGAGGTGAGAGGAGAGAATTACGGACGACGTGAAATACACAATTTCCAATTGTTCCATCGATGCGAGACAAGGGAATCACCTTCGAGGTCGTCTTCCAGGACGAATGGCAACAGCGGCTGAATGAATTATTAGCGGAAGACTAAAAACGGAAGGCCGATAATCACCGGCGGCGGGATCGCCACCATCATGGGATGATTGTTCTTCCGAATTTCCATGGATGAATTCATAACTTTGTGTGTCTGTCTGCAATCATGGTCGCCAATTTGTCCAGCGCTGCGAATGTCTCTCCCTGTGGATAGCCACGGCACAACACGGGATCCAGGATTTCGACCTTCAGGTTGGGGATGAGTCCGGCGATCTGCTCAATTGCTTTACTGCTCCATCCATATGAGCCAATGATCGAGGCATAACGCAGTTTGGGCCTTAGCACATTGGCCAGATGCGCCGCATAATACACAGCCGGGTGTGGCCCGATGTGAACGGTGGGTGTCCCGATCACGATGGTTGCCGCGTCTACAAGTGCAATTGCCAGTTTGCCGATATCGGTAACGGTGAGATCAAAGATATGCACCTTAACACCCCGCTCAGAGAGGGAATCTGCCAGGTAGTCGGTCATTTTCTGAGTGCTGCCATGCATGGAGATATAGGGCAGCACGACCTCGTTCTTGACCGAGTCGGAGATCCAGTCTCTGTAGGCATCCAGGATAAAGCCCGGCTGATCATAGACAGGACCATGGCTGGGTGCGATCATCTTGATGTCATGCGCATCGACTTTCTCCATGTTCTTCCTGATTATCGACCGGAAAGGCATCATGATTTCCGCGTAATAGCGTTTCGCAGCTTCGTATACTGCGGCTTGATTAGTCACGTACAAGTCTGTGGTGGCCAGGTGCGATCCGAAGAAGTCGCAGGAAAACAGGATTTTGTCCTCCGGCAGATATGTACACATTGTTTCAGGCCAATGCACCCATGGTGTGTAAATAAACTCCAGCGTCTTGTTTCCAAGTGAAAGCGTTTTCCCATCTTCAACGGTCAAGACGCGTTTCTCTGGAATCCCGAGAAGATCGAGAAGCATCCCCTGGGCCTTGGGAGTTGAGACCACCTTAGCGTCAGGGTACTTACCAAGCAGCATTGGAATACTGCCCGAGTGGTCTTGTTCTGCGTGTTGTGCCACGATGTAGTCGATACGGTCGATGCCATCGAGTTGGTTCAACAGCAAGTCACTTTTTGCGGGGTCCACGGTATCGATCAATGCGGTCTTCTCTGTGCCGCGCACCAGGTATGCATTATAGCTTGTGCCATCCGGAAGGGGAACCAGCGAATCAAAGAGCCGCCGATTCCAGTCCGCCGCTCCCACCCAACACACGTTGTCGTTGATCTTGCGTCCCTTCAATTAGTGCCTCCTTCTGGTTGCTTTCCACTGCACCTGGGTCCGCTTCTTCTGCAAACCGCCTTTCGCCAGGTATTTCCGCTTGAGTTCGGAGAACTTCAGGAAATGGCCGCGCTCCTCTTTGATGATTTTATCAATCAGTGTTG
>MHBM01000258.1 GCA_001804885.1 Lentisphaerae bacterium RIFOXYA12_FULL_48_11 | reverse complement strand
TCTCCCTCTTATCATACCATGCCTACCTGCGGGATAATAACAGCCAATTATTGCAATTTGGGCGTGCAAGTCATTGATTCCCAGCAATTAACCTGCTCCTCGTCTTCTATAACCATCGTACTACACTACAACACAATGCGGTACTACGATGCAGAGCTCGGGAGGTATGTCAACAGGGATTTGATTGGGGAAGATGGTGGATTGATACTGTATGGGTTTGTGGATAATTCGCCTTTTAGTGGTTTTGATCCGTATGGGCTGGACTCAACTATCAGTAATGATCCATGGGGTCTGCTTGGCTACTATGCCATAGGTTTAAGGAATAATTTGAATCTTAATCAGAATGCAATAAATATCTTGAAGCAAGATTCCACTGTAGCCTCCTGGGAGCGTGAGTTGCAAAAGGGTGCTTATAAGCAAATGGATAATACTTCCTGTGGGTCATCAGGTATCCACGCCAGACAATTCTCGAATAGGGGGTTTAGCCCTAGTGGCTTTAATCAAACAGGGCGATTGGCGAGCACAGGACGATGGCAATTCTTTGCATTGGGTTATTGTACTTGGCAGTGTTCATCTCGTGTAGCCTTGGATTGTTCTTCAAAACCAAAATCATGTTGTTCATGTGTTGGAAGTTGCAGTATCAATTATACTATAAACAAGACGTATACGTTTAGATTCACAAGAGAAGGGAATCAGATGAACCGCGAGGTGTCATGGTTCGCATATTGGTATCTGCGTAACCTGCGGCTAGGCATAGATCCAAAATATAATATTTCAGGACAATGGAAAAACACCATTTCGCTCGTTGGGAGGCACTGTAATTAATGTTAAATGATTTACAACAACCGATTCCTTTGCCTACGTCAAAGGCACGAATGAAACGACAATGGGTAATAATAGTTTCTTGCATCACAGCTTGTGTGATTCTGCTTGCGATTATAGGGTTGACTTTACTGAGAAGACTCCAGCTTGTGCATGCTCAAACTAATGAAGCAAACATGCAGCAATTGGCTGAAGTAATAATGACATTTCATCCGTGTTTTCCTACTGCAGATAATGACCATCTTTTGTTCAGCAAGAATGATCGCAATTCATCGTATTTGCTGTTTTGTACTAACGAATCTGGTGTTATCAATTTTATAGTTAATAATGAATTGTGCCGAGATATGTGGGGACAAGCCTATATATATCAGGAAGACGGTATTGGTATTACGCTTTGGTCGTTAGGTCCCGACAGGATTGAAAAAACGGGTGATGACGTGATTGTAAAGCGTCGATGGAAACATACGTCACCTTAGGTTCCCGTCAAGAGGGGCTGACCCCTCTTGACCTCGGTCGTCAGTTTCCATTTCACTCACCAATCCGCTTCCAATCTCCTCCGTTGCTATTATAGTGGAAGTATACCATTTTCTTAAATTCTTCAGTAGTCAAGGTAAGAGGTTTTCGCCAATCAATAAACTCCTCATCTGAAATCTTTGCGTATTCAGAATCACAATCCAAAAACACACCTCGCATGTGGCGCCGCATATGTGTATTAAATTTACACCCTGGTTGTTTAAGTATTTCATACCAAGGACACAACCATTTAGGATCAGATGTATGTTCCCACAAGAGCGAATACATTGCCGATTTCTTAGACAAAGAGATATCGCTCATTGCAACCAGTTCTTCTAGCTTGCCTATCAATTCTTTTTTATTGGTCGTTTCTTTTAGCATCATATAACTATTGAAATGCATCGCCCCGCCTAATGCATCAACATCATTCAATGCAAGGTTCATTGCTGTCGGGCTGTCTTTTATTCGCAAAGCCAGATTAATGCCAAACTGTGTATTTCCTATGAAACGTAATGATTGAAACAAAAAGAACACTCGAGTCTGTTCAAAGCTAGCAACAGCCACAATTAGCAAGACTAATGTTAATAATAGTTTCTTCATTTGATGCAATCACCAATCATTCGCAAGTCCTTTCAGTTCCGATACGTTTTTGCCGTTCAAATACGCATTGCGAACCGCCTTGCGTTTTGAATATTCACCATAATCACTCTCAGACCAAACACCTGGGGAGCTATTCCAAACAGAACCCATCAAATCCAGCAATCCCGCCGACGGAATCAACTCATACAATTTGTCACAGTCTTGCGAACAACATAGCTCAGAGTATTGAGATCCTTGAGCTGATGTATATTTAGAAGAGAGCACTTTGCCTGCCGTTTGCGTAATAAAAAGGCGATTAAAGCCTCCTCTTTCAGGCGACAAATTTGCCGCCTTACAGGCCGCTGTTATATATTGCTTTACCACTTCGGCTGCTGCTTCAATGTTATAGTCATCATTTAAAAGTAATTTTCTTCTTCGCAAGTTTCCCCATACGCCCCATCTATCTCCCGTCATCCAAACTTGTGCAACCCCAATGCTTCTTCCTCTGTTATAGAGTCGCCAGAAAAGCCACATGGGTGTTGATGCCTTAATTGAAGCCTCCAACGAACCTTGATCAATACGCTCATTTGCAATTATCGCAGCAAGAAGCCGTTTTGGCACACAGTGTTTCTTGGCAGCTGAATCTATTTTTGTTTTATACATGCGTTTAAATTTTTTAAACCATTGGTCGCGTCTCGTAGCATTCCAATATCCAGTGTCATCCCAAAATTCTCCCGTCCCTGGCCCTACAAGTAATCCTGCCGACATCCAGCCCTCCAACTCTTGATTGTAAGACTCCCAACCATAATCCCCTGGAACGTTCGTTAACCCAAATGGATCCCTATCATTCACACCATCATTCCCCACAAACCCATACAGCATCAATCCGCCATCTTCCTCGATAGGATCCATATCTCCCCGCCTCCGGATCGTAGTACCGTATTGTGTTGTAGTGTAGTACGATGGTTATAGAAGACGAGGAGTAGGTTTGTTGCCGAGGGCACATATATTGCAGGTCAAAAGCGCTGAATTTAATGGCTATGTTGTTTTCTGCATTTGCCTGATTGTCTTGATTATGTCACGAAGTTCTAGCTTATCGACAACCTTATGGCGATCTTTGGAGTAATTACCGCTTCCTTCTTCAAACTGATGCAGAAACTTCAACATACCCGCAGGACCAAGAGCCTTTTCCAAGGCATTAAAACCACGAACCCTGATTTCTTTCGGTGTCATGATATCTGTTTTCATAAAATCTGATCCTTTAGCCACTGCAACGGATTGTCGACTCTAACCTTCAACGACAGGCATCTTTCAGCTGCTCTCAAAAATCGATCATCAGTTGTCAGCAACACATCAACGTTACCACTCTCTGCGCATGCTACATGCAAAGCATCCATGCCTTTGAATCCGACAGCCCTCAATTCTTCTGAACGTCGTTCTTCAACATCTCTAACCAGCACGGTTTCCTTTGCCCAGGACAACAGGCGAAACAGCTGAAGGCGCCTTTCCGGTTCCGTGATATAACTGATTTCATATATCAACGCCCAACTACCAATCCACTCCAATTGACCACCCTGGATATGTTGAATGATGGCTTCCACACATTCGGCTTCAAAATGAACCCGCTCCTGTCTCTGATCGTCAAATGGACGGTTCAAGCAACATGCATCCAGATATATTCTCATAAAACATTAAAAAGCTACCATTCAATATTCTTCATTGCAAACATCTTTCTTGTTGAGCGCCTGCCGGCTCGAAGCCGTGGAAAAACGACAACATGTCATCCGTGACCTGCCCGGCGGGATCGTAATCAAGGATCATTACTGGGTGTGTACAGAAAACGGTTCAGCCGGCAACAGCATAGATTTTCTCGTAAAAATACGGGTAATGTCATTCTCAAAGGCAACGGAGCTGCTGCTGTCGTAGAAAAACATACGACAGCTTCGGCTCTGAAAGGAAAAACTTATGATGGCAATGGGCGTGATATATGATCACAGCACGGGAAAACAGGGCGGTTTATACAGAAATAATTCGAGAACAGCGTACGGTGTCAAAACGTTCGGTAACAACAAAAGCTTAAATTCCATTTTCTAGGTGCGACCCTGTGAAACCCGAATTCTTCACAGATGTTTGCACTCTGGACAAGCAACGCCGTTTGGGAAAACTTTCCCGCAAAAAAGCAAGGGCAACAGTTCCTTCATTACGCAAGCGCTTGAAAAAGATCTGTAACTGCACCCTCTCTCATCCGAAAACTATCAACCTCCGCGATAAACTTCTCTCTACCAAGCGGCTCGCCAGAAAACTCTTCACATTCATCATGCGCCCAGGCATGTCACCTACCAACAACCATGCCGAACGCGCTCTCCGCAAACCAGTAATCGCCCGCAAAATATCTTTCGGCTCTCGTTCAGATTCCGGTGCTCATGCCTTCGCCGTCATCGCCAGCCTGCTTGGAACCGCTCGTAGACAAAATAAATCCCCTCTCGATTTCCTCCACACTCTTTTCACGGCATCTACCGAGGAAGCCCAAGCCGCCCTCTACGCAAATTCAGCGTGACATACCATCCCCGGAATCGGCTAAACTGTTACTTAACTTAGACAATAAATGGTGTAGACAATGGGGTCCACCTCACTACCAAGACCGGACAACCTCACTAAACACTTACATAAAGCACATACAGAACCCATTGACCATCTTCTCTGCAAAGGTATATTTCGAGACCATCCGTAGTATCTCCATATAGCTTTCGAGTGTCAACCGAGGGATGCCACCATGATAGATTATTAGTTATTGTTAAATCCATATAACCAGCCTTAGCCTTCATCTCCATAATCTGCCTTGCAAACGGCTCGTATGCTAACTCTGGAATTAAAATCTTCGCTGCGAAACACATAGCGCGATCCTCATCAACAACCATATTTAAACCTCGTGTACCATCAGGAAACCGCAAGCCCGTGCGCTCTTCTATCATTTTGAGTTTCTTTGCGCCAAACGACTTCTCGTGTACCTCATAAAAAATAACAGCAGAGACTATCAAGCCAACCAACATAATGACTAAAGGTAAACTCTGGAACACTTGCCGAAGCAAGCCATCAAGTTGTCGAACGAAACCATTAAATCTTACCATGATTCTATTTACCATGAGCTTACACCAAATACAGGGTTTGACGCCGTAAAACCTTCTTGTCCAAAATCATAATCTTCCTTCCAATTCCACCATATATACTGCGGCTTCTTTGCCGAAGCCCAGAAAAAGCGACTATACTTCTTGCTGAATGATTCTTTTGTCATTGCATTATACATCCAAACGTTGAGCTTGGCTTTCTTGTTGCAACAGTCAATTTCATCAACTGTCACAAATAATCCAAAATCACCAATCGCGGAATACCACAAATTATTGGGAACTGTTCCTTTAACTCCTGACACAAAGATGAGTTGAGCAAAATCATACATAGCAGAGTTCGGGTCCGTGCCGAGAGGTAGAGATGGCGTCCACTGCGGAAAAGCATAAGGATCTCTAGTTGGCGATATTTTATGACCCCCGGTTTTGCTTGGTTTCCAATTCGGATCAGTCATTCTTTCATTCTTCCACTTATCACAGTTTCTTTTTAAATCTCCCTCGGCCAGGTGTAGTAAAGACTGTACAGAGGCCCACTTTCGCACACGCTTAGTGTATTCATCATCTTCATGCATAACCCACAATTTATCGTTTCCGAAGATATCAAAAAATTCAGCCAGAATCTGATCAGGTGATGTTAACCCAAGAGGATCTAATTTGTTTCCCGCATCATTCCCCACAAACCCATATACATTCAATCCGCCCTCTTCCTCAATCGGATCCCTCCCTATATATCTCCCAGCCTCAGGATCGTAGTACCGCATTGTGTTGTAGTGTAGTACGATGGTTATAGAAGACGAGGAGTGGGTTAATTGCTGGGAATCAATGACTTGCACGCCCAAATTGCAATAATTGGCTGTTATTATCCCGCAG
>MHBM01000257.1 GCA_001804885.1 Lentisphaerae bacterium RIFOXYA12_FULL_48_11 | reverse complement strand
TCCATGGTCTTTCTCTTGTTACAGACCCTTTTTTGCGGGCCCCGGACACGGTGGTGAATCGTCATCTGTTAACCGGTGATCGGGACACGGTGGTTATTCGGGTGGCGGATGCTTATTCGGCTTTTGAATATTTCTCGGTTTCGCCCGGTTTGAAGGATGCGGCGAAAAATCAGGTGCTTTACGGTGCCATTCCGCCCGCGGCCACGGATTCGCTGATGATGGATACGGACGAACCGGTGAACGGATTGGTGTTGGTCCGGCGCGATTCCACGTTGACTTCCGTGCAGTTGGAGGTTCAGAATTATAACCCGCTTTGGGGTAAGGATATTAACGATATTTATTTCTGGGTTCGGGAATCCACGTTGGTGGGTCAGGGTGATTCGAATTACCTGCTGATCAATTATATGGCGATGGCGCCCGATTTGATTTTTCCGTTGGGGAGTTTGATATTTAATTGGCCCGAGATTTCCGGTCTGGACACGGGAAAGACCTATTTTATCGGGTGCGCACCGCGCGATACGAATGGGAATTATTCCCCGACCCTTGCCGTTATCCGGATGCATACTGTTGCGTTGCCGCGCAATCCGCTTCATCTGTCGGGTACGGCCCCTTATTATAGTGTGGCGAATATCAGGATAGACAGCTTAAACCGTTTATCCGCGGAGGTGAACCGGAGCCAGATACGTCTGTTTTATAATACGACGGCTTGTAATCTCGACCCGTATGCGGCTTCCGGTTATGTGACGCTGAATTTATCCACCGCGTCTTCGGATACCACCGTGATCATCGGCGGTTTGATTCAAAATACCAAATATTATTTTTCCATTGCCGTATGCAATACCAAGGGGAATTATTCATCCATTGTTGAGCCGACCAATACCTGCACGCTCCGTACGCCGGTGGCGCTTGATACGGTTGCGCCGAACGGTCAGGGACTGACCTTTGCAGTGGACAGTGTGCGCGTGATTAATCCGTTGCGCGAATTACATTATGTGGTTCGCGGATTGAATACGCTGACCGGCAGGGACCGGATACGTTCCGTTCTGCGCATTTATTGGTCGGATGATAGTTTGTACAAGAATTTTTCCAATCCCGGGTTGGGGGTGGAGTTTTCGGATCTCAGTCTGTCGGCCTTTCCGGCGGATACGTTGGAAGGCAGCGTGTATGATCTGATTCCGGGCGCACTTTGGAATCGTCAGGGGAGGCCGTATTATTTCACCACCTGCGTGCGCGACAGCGCTTTCAATTGGGATTCCCTGCATATCAAGAGTGATACCGGTTATACCCGGGCAGATACGGTTCGGCCGGTGAATGACTCCATCGGTTATGCGGTGTCGCAGTCCGGGTTTGATACGTTGATGGTTCAATGGGACAAGGGTTTCTTTAATCGTATTCCGGTTTCTTTCCGGGATACGGTTCCCGGAATCGGGCTTTGGATTTATCCGGATACGATAACGCAGCGCCGTGTTGATTCCGCGGCACCGGCCATTTATATCGACAGCAGCGCCGGTTTGACGCTCCGTTATGCTCTGTTGCATCACAATGCACGGTATCATGTGGCGTTATCACCGATTAACACCATCGGCAACCGGGGTGCCATCCGTTCCGGTACGAGTTATTTCGGCCTGACCGTGCCCTTTGATTCCTCCACCATTTCGGCCCCGCCCAATCTCTGTTCCTTGTGGGTTGCACGGGTTTTTTCCGCGCCCGGAAGCTTGCAGGTTGGCATGACGATTTCAAATTATCAGTACACGGATATGGTGAATGGAATAACGGTGCCGATAACCAGTGTCGTGGTGCGTTACAAGGGGGGCAGTCTGCCGCCTTCCGGTATCACGGATGGTTTTCCGGCGGCTATTTTCCCGGTGTCATCCGGTCAGATGTCCGGGAATACCTTCATTGCCAATCTGCCGTTGGATTCCAATCTGACTTTTGCCGCATTCACGGTGAACAGCCTGTCAACGGCTTATCCGTTGAATCGGAGCAGCGGTACGGCGGCGAAGGCGATTCGTACGGTTCATACCCGCGATTATCCGGAGAACGATCTTATTATCGACGACTTGCACGCCATCGGCGGCGGCGGCGGTTCGGCGCTCTGCTCACTTATCGTCAATTGGCGATGGAACGGACCCGTGTCGACCCTTCCGGCCGGAGTCAAGATACTGTATTCCTTATATGCCACCAGCGCGGATACGCCGAAAGTATATAATGACCCTGCTTTTGATTCCCTGCCTTTGCAGCCGGGTGCGCTCAGCGGTAGAGACACCATTGCCTCCGGTCTGGTGTTGAATCGGAATTATCAAGTGGCTCTTTTTGTATACAGTACGGATTCTGTTTTTTCCAAAAACTATGTGGGCCGGACCATTCTGACGCCCATGGGCAATGATACCAGTAAGCCGCCCCAGTTGCCTATTGACCTGGAAGCTGTGCCCGTGGATGCCAAGACTTTGAAACTGACCTGGTCCGTGGATTCGA
This sequence comes from Lentisphaerae bacterium RIFOXYA12_FULL_48_11, assembly GCA_001804885.1. Classification (GTDB taxonomy): domain Bacteria; phylum Verrucomicrobiota; class Kiritimatiellia; order UBA8416; family YA12-FULL-48-11; genus YA12-FULL-48-11. The sequence continues at coordinate 3,490 of MHBM01000257.1, read as the reverse complement.
CGACCTTGGCCGGCATTCAGGCCGGCGAGAACCATACCCTGCGGTTGGGATACGGTTATTCCAATGTGAGTTGGGATGAATTCATCCATCCCGCTTCCGTGAATCCGTTCGATTCCGCGGTTTCGGCTGCGCTGGTATCCCATTCCGGTGAGCTCTATTTTGATGTGGAGCCGGGGGTGAATTACTTTTTCGCCATGTCCCTTGTGGATTCTGCGGGGAATGCGGCGGTGGTGGATGCTGACCATTCGCTTGCTCTGGGAAGGACAACGGTTCCGTCCCTTGATTCTGCCGACTTGTCCGTGAATGTCCTATCCGATTATCTGATGACCTTGGATTGGCATGCCGCCCTGAACAATGGAAACTTTCGATTGGACCCTGCCGTACAATTCGTTACCGTGGTTCTCCAGGCGTCCGGCTATCTGGAGACGGGGCTTCCGACCAAGGACTCGCTCTCTTCGAACAGGTTATATCTTTCCACCCGCACGGATGTCGCCTCCGGGGCATTGTCCATCAATACGTTGGCGTTGAGTGATACGACCTATTACCTCACGGTCTTTACATCACTTCTCGATTACGGGCAGATGTCTGAGCCGCTCTTTGCAGGGGCTTATCATTACTCCTTGGACGATCCCTGGCTCGAAGGACTCTCGTTGACTCAGGTGAATGATTCCGCGGCAAGGCTGGTTTTTGTACCCCGGGACACCACCGAGGATAGTGTCCGCATTCTCACCTTGTACGGTGTTAATTCCGCCAGTGCGGATAGGAAAATCCCAAAGACCGTAACCGATTCCCGGTATCTGACGCTGGACACGGCTCTGCTCCCTGTCAATCAACCTTGCACGGCTTATGTGCGTCTCAATGTTCAGGACCCTGAAATCCGGAAATTGGACAACAGTGATACCGGCCGCCTCCTACTCCGTTTCCTGGTTTCGGATAGAATGCCCGCCACGCAGACACTTTCAGATACGTCCTATAGTATTTCAATGGGGGTGGACCGAAAAGCCCCTTCCACGGTCTCTTTCCGTCTGGGTTACCGCCGTCTGACTCAAACCATGAGTTGCACGACCACGGCTTCCGGGGTAGGGGATTTATCCACCCTCATCTGGGGGGTGCGCAGCGATTCGCTATTGGACACTCTTGCGTATGGCGCTGCGGGCAGTCGAACTACCTTTTCCAACACCGGTTCAAATTCCGTTTTTGTCCGCTTCCTGGATGGTTACGGCAATTACCATGATACGGCTTGGGCGGATTTCTCCGTGTTGGTCGAAGGCATGGATAGCCTTTACCAGCGCACCTTTACGGAAAAGCTTCCCTATACCGTGGATAACGGAAGTGTCAAGATCACTGTCATCAAAAACAGCTTTCAGACCTTGCCGGGCATTCTGCAAAGCTCTTATTTGCATGTAGGCCTTTCACAAACAGCGCTTATTCCGGCAAGTTTTAAGACAAAAGGTTTTGAAAGAGTCCAACCCTTATCTTATTGGTTTCTGACGGAAATGACGGGCAGTTCTTTGGTCGAACTGTATCAGAACGGCTTGAATATCAGCCTCCGTTTCGATTCCACCTATGACAGTACGTTGAAGCTGTTCCGTCTTTATCCGGATGGTTCGCTGGAATATCTGGGTGGGCAGGCGGATACCAGCGGCTATGTGACATTGAGCGGCTTTACGTCCCCGATTTGGCGTTCTTCATCAACCGCCATTCCGAGCAGCAACGATACGGTCAGATTCGTGGTGGCCAAGGATATGCGCACACCGGTCATTTATTTCAACCGGACCGGCTTGCGCTATCGTCGGACCGCAACGGATACATCGGCCTATGCCATTCTTAGCGTGTCGGACAATAACGTGTATCTGGATGCCGCCTTACGCGTCTTTACCTTTAATGCGGATACGCTCTTTCCGTTATTCGACACGGCAACCGTCCGTTTGAATTCGGGCAAGCGGGGGAGCGTCAAGACCACTCCGGATACCATGGTGGTCTGTACGCTTGACGTCTCGGATAAGGTGAAAAGCGCTTTTGGAAAAGTGGATTCCACCGGCCTTTTCATGTCCTTTAAGGTCAGCGACGGCAAGACGAAATACTATTTTTATTCGGATTCCGTTTCCAAAGAGTCGGTTAGCGGAACCTATAGCGGTCTGAAGAACTGGCAGATTGTTTCCATTACCGCAGAACTGAAGGAAAAAAAGGATATTGTCCAGAACTTGAGCAGCGTTCACGGCATTTATGATCCGGCCCGGTATCGCTTATATGCCTTAATCGGAGATCGGTTTATTGAATATAGCAAAGGACGTTCGGAATTCGAGGCTCAGGCAGGACGTTCCTTCCTGCTCATTGCCCATTCGGAAAAGGAAATCGCTTTCAAGACAGGCCGGGCGAACGCTTCTTTCATCAAGAACAACACCAATGGCAGCGGGTTTGTACTGGCCACCGGCGGAAGCAGCGGCGGTTGGCGTTTGGTCTCTCTGCCGTTCATGGGTTCCATCCGTCAATCGTCCATTGTGACAGCCTCCTACAGTGCGCCGGGCGCCAACCGCGTCTCTCTGAACGAGCGTATGTGGAAATTGGAAAATGGCGCCTTTAAGAAGGACACGGCCACGTATACGGCTTATAAATCCTCTCCCGGATACGGCCAGGGGTTTCTAACCTATCTGTATCCAGGGGATACCCTTGTTGTGCCCATTACGGAAGACGCTAATTTTATGGCAAAACGGGCGCCGAAACGGGCGGCCCGCGCGTTGGTATCGCCCGAGCAAGGGGAATGGATGGTCAACCTGAGTCTGAATGAGCTTGTTTCCGGCGCTTCCCGTTGTGTCGATGATTTCAATGGCTTCGGATTCACCCGTGCGGATTATTTGTTGCCTGATTTAGTCATGCCCGGAATGCAATACGAGGCGGGGTTTGTTGAGAATCGTGTTCTGATGAGTTATGCGGGGAAGAAAAAAACGGAAAACGGTCGGGTCTGGACACTCAATGTCCGTAAAAACAGCGGATTGAAGTCGGATATGGAACTGCGCTTTTCAGATCTGATGCAGGTGCCGGAAGGAACACTGGTCTATGTGGATGATCCGCTCAGAGGTTATTCCGTTGATGTGAAAAAAGAACCGGGCCTCTACCGGTTTGACATGGAAGGCCATGATGAACAGCTCTTTCATGTGGTGGCTGGAGATAGCGCCTTTGTATTGAGCCGCGTGAACCGGCCGCTGCCGGAAACCTTCAGCCTGAAGGGGAATTTCCCCAATCCCTTTAATCCCGTCACCTCCATTATCTACCAGATTCCAGACTTTACAAAAGGACGATGGGTCAGCAAAACTCGACTGACCATGGATGTCTATAATATTGCCGGACAAAAGGTGGTGCGACTCTTGGATGGAACCGCCCGCCCCGGATGCCGAAAAGTAACCTGGAATGGATGCGATTTATCCGGAAAAACCGTCAGCTCAGGTATTTATATCTATCAAATCTCTGTGCAAGATGAAAAAGGAAAGCT
>MHBM01000256.1 GCA_001804885.1 Lentisphaerae bacterium RIFOXYA12_FULL_48_11 | reverse complement strand
TGCCGGTTAAGAGTGCTTAATTCACTGGCGATTGTATTGATCTCGTTGACATCGCTGTTAACCATGCCGGAAAATGCCGGGCCTGCGCCCCCTGCGGCAATTTCGTCGCGGAACTGGGTGATGTTGGTGTCTATGCTTTGGATCTGATTGACGAGTGCGGCGCTTCTTTCGACGAGTACACTCCTGTAACTCAAGCTGTCGGCGTTGTTTGCCACATCCTGCCATGCGTTCCAGAAGTTCTGAAAGTGGGTTTCCAGCGCTGCACTGCCATCGCCATTTACAAGTCCTTCAAGATCGCCTAGTGCATCAGCACGTTGGGTGTAATAATCGACATCAGACTGCTGCTGGAGCAGCATATGTTCTTTCATCGCATTATATTCCCTGACCACATCAATGACGCGCACACCCGTTGAAATGGGATAGTCCCTGGTTTCAAGCATTGTCGGATCGATGGCGGGGTTTGTGCCGAGCGCGACGGTTTGCCTGTGATAACCGGGCGTGTTAACATTGGCAATATTGTTGCTGGTAACGTTCAGACGTTGTTGATGGGCAAGGATGGCGCTCCTGGCCACAACGATTGAATCTTGAATAGATGCCATGGCTTGTTTCCTATCCCTGTTGTTGAACTAGAATTGATGAAATATGCAAATCCCTGTTTCCTGTTGCACCGTAGGTGCCCGCTGTACCGTTTCCTCCGGAACAAAGTGCCGCAAAAGTCTTGTTAATTATTGTAAGGAATGCTGATGCCATTGCCTTATTTGTCCTCTGGATCGTCTGTATCCTGGAAACCAGTGCTCCGATGTTCTTGCGCAGTTCCTGGTGATTATTTCTGTTTGCATTGCCTGCCGGAGTGGCAGGGGATGAACGTTTCTCCATGTGCTGCAGTTTGTTGAGTGTTTCCTCGACAGTGCCTGACAATGTCTGGATGGCCGCGACGTCACGTTTTATCAGGGCATTTCTCAGGTTGCTGGAATGCTCAAGCAGTTCGTTAAGCACGGCGAGTATTTCTGAAGATTCAATGGACATTATGGCCTCCCGAAAGTTGTTCGTATAACATCCTTGCGATTCCGAGAGACTCCTTTTGCCCAAGGTCTCTCGCGGTTTGTTCTGCAGCATATTCCCTGAAGATTTCTTCTCCGGTCGCTGAGTCCTCATCCATCGATTCTGTTTTCAAAGCGTCCTTTAGTATGATGCCGGTAAGGACGCCTTCGAATTCTTTGCACGCCTCCTTGAGAATGCGTTGATTTGACTCGTCCCTGGAAGTGGCGGTGAGATTTGGTGTGTTTGTCGCTTTGCCTATTGAAATATCCACGTTCATTTCCTCCGTACTCACGCTCTCTACATTGAAACCAATTCCATCTGCAGGGCGCCTAGTTCCCTCAGAGCTTCAAGAATGGAAATCAGATCCCTCGGCGTGGCTCCCATAAAGTTCAGCATATCGGCCAGTTCTCTTACCGTGGTCAGGTTGGGGACCAGCATGACTCTTGCCTTCTCTTCTTCTGCCTTTGTCTCGACGTCAGGTACTACGGCCGTTCCGATTGGCGGCATTCTTACATTTGCCAGGACATTCGATCCGGTCACAACGTTGGCGCCGACCAGTGTCAGGTCTGTCGGTTGGGAAACGCGCAGGGTTTCCTTGACGGTAACCGTCAGGTTCCCGTGGGCTACCACTGCTTCACTTATATGGACATCGCCTCCCATTACGATGGTGCCGGTCCTCTCGTTTACTATCACCTTGGCTCTGACGTCCGGCGACAGGGAGATTCTTTCCAGCTTTGCAATGAAGGCGGAAGCCTGTCCGATATCCAGTTTCTCCTGTGGTATGTTGACTGACACCGTGCCGGCATCCTTGGCCACGGCAATTCCACCAAGCTCCTTGTTGATGGCGGATGCCATTCTATCTGCTGTTGTAAAGTCGGGATTTCTCAGCACCAGTCGCAAAATGCCGTTTTCATAGAATTTTGTGGATTGACTCATCTTAAGAACCGCGCCTCCGGGCACAAGGGCCGTGGTGACATGATTCTTTTGTACTGTGGCACCGCCTGCACCGCCCTGGCCGGCGCTGAATCCGCCCACCGTCAGACTACCCTGGGCAAGTGCGTAGAACTCCCCGTTTGGATCAAGCATGGGAGTCATCATCAGAACTCCACCTTCCAGCGAGGATGCATCCCCCATGGATGAGACCTTTATATCCACCCTGTCATTTGCCTTGTGGAATGGAGGAACCCTCGCAATTACAGCAACAGCGGCAACGTTCTTGCTCTTGATGTCGCCGGATGACAGCTGGATCTGGAAATTTTCCATGAGATTGGCAACGGTCTGCTTTGTCAGCATAAGATCTTTGTCGCCGGTTCCGCCAAGGCCTGATACGATTCCGTAACCTATTAGTTCAACTTCTTCAAGGCCTGCCACGCGCGAGATATCCTTGATTCGAGCCTCTATTCCCTGGGAACTGATAGGGGTGATTAACAGTGCCAGAAAAGCCATGCAGATCGAAATCCTGATGGCATGCTGTCCGCAATAATCTTTGTATGTTCTCATGATTTGTATCCTAATTAGAATGGATTAACCCACTCCCAAACCTTTGTAAGAAGTCCTCGCTGCTGATTCTTTGCGATTGGTCCGCCGCTTACATACCTGATGGCCGCATCTGCGACTGAGCCGGACATGATTGTGTTATCCTTGGCGATGTCGGTGGGTCTTATGATGCCGGTCAATATGACTTCAACACTTTCGTCCTGCAGGATGACTGTGCGTTTTCCTTCAATCAGCATATTACCGTTTGGAAGCACTTCCGTTACTCTCGCTGTCAGTTTTGATGAGAATTTGTCCTTGTTGGCGAGTGATCCGCCACCTTCGAATGTACGGGCAGTGTCCAGGCTCCATTTCGGTATAGATGCATTTGTCCAGGCGGTTGGCTGTGTGTCGACCACCGGGTGTCCCATGCTGACTGTCCCGGAGAAGGCGGATTTATTATCGGATTTGTTCTTTGCGTCCTTTGTCGCTTCATTTTCCTCAACGATAACAATAGTCACAAGATCGCCGACCCGCTTGGCCTTTTTGTCGCCGTAAATCTTGGCGGCCATGCCCCATTCGTTCTGGCCCGTACTTTCGTTGGCTGGGCTGGTATCAATAGCCAGAGAGAAAATCGCCAGTGCGATTATCCTGAAGTGTGTTTTTTTCATCATGTATCTCCGCCTGATTTAGAAGTCCACTGTTGCTTCTCTTGGTCCGGTGAGTCTTACGAGTACCCGGCGTTTTGACTGTTCGTTCATGCACATTATTCGTTCGCCTTTTCTTCCCGTGGAAAGAGCCTTGGCTCTCATAATGACACGGAGGTTCCCGCTTTCGACATTCACGCTGATCTGTTCACCGTTCTGTGAGCACATCGGCTGTACCAGGTAGTTGCGATGCAGGGGCTGGTTTGCATTGATGGTGTTGTTTATTTCCATGCCGTCTATTGGCTCGCTTGCCGGGACGAGGGACTCACTGCTGTCGGCAGGCATGAACTGTGTTTCAATATTGTCCATTGCAAAGAGTGTTTGTCCGCGTGTAATTATTTTTTTTGCCACCCACGCCTCAATCATGGGTATGACGGAAGCCGTTACGGATAAATTCTGATTTTCCATTCCATCTTCTGAAACGGTCAGCATAAATGTGAATTTATTGGCTTTTTTGAGGGGTTTTGAGCTTGTTACCTCGAAGTCAGGTTCACTGCCTGCTAAGGACAGCTTTTCATTTACAGGATCACAGCGTATCTCCACTTTTTGGTTTTTCCATGTTTCGTTCTCCGAGACATATTTCTGAATGGCTTTCTCAATCTGATCGAGCGGAATGGACTGGCCGGTACGGCTTATGGACATTTTTACCTGTCCTCGCAGGGTTACTTCCTGCATGTCCGGATATTTCTGAAGGGCTGACGCCACCGCTGATATGCCGTATTCAAAAGGCGTATCTGTAACAGGAGCTTTCATGACGGGACGGTCTCTCCATGTGTCCGGCAGGGTGGAAGGGTCTTTGACAATATCTTTTAGCATTACTTCTGATCCGGACACCTGCTGGAAAGGGCTTAATTCCAGGATTAAGCCACCGCCGCAGGGTTCTGAAATTGAGGCACAGAAGAGGATCGCCAGTGCTCCGAATATCCTGGTTGCGTTCATGACTGACTCCTGCTGTTAATGTTAGCGTTTAAGATCATTGGCCTGGTTCATCATTTCATCGCTGGCCTTGATGGCTTTGGATGTAGCCTCGTATGCGCGCTGGGTAGAGATCATGCTCACCAGTTCGCTTGCCGCATTTACATTGGACGCTTCCAGGTATCTCTGGGCAATTGTGCCGACACCTGTTTCCCCGGGGTTTTGTCCTGTCTGGGGCGTTCCGCTGGACTCTGATTCCTTGTATAGGTTCTTGCCTACGGAGCGCAGTCCTTCGGGGTTGACGAAACGTACGAGTGTCAGGCGTGTTTTTGACACGGGGCTGCCATTGACGATTGCCGAGAATGAACCATCAGGGGCAATGGTCATTTCTGTTGTACCCTGATCAATTGTGTCGATACCTGAAACTTTGTAGCCGTCGGATGTAACAACTTCACCTGCGTTGTTAACTTTGAAAGAACCATCCCTTGTATAGCCGAGGGTGCCGTCAGGCATCGTTATCTCGAAAAATCCTTCACCTTCGATGGCAAGATCGAGCGGGTTGTTGGTTTCAAGAAGTGCACCCTGGCGGAAGCTCTTTGAAATTCCGGAGACCCTTACACCATGTCCAATCTGTATTCCCACGGGAATCTCTCCGTTACTGTTCTGGGCGCCCGGAGTGGCGAGTGCGGAATAGAGCATGTCCTGGAAACTCACACGGCTTCCCTTGAACGAGGTTGTATTTATGTTTGCGAGGTTGTTTGCGATTGTATCCAGGGACATTTCCTGGGCTTTCATTCCCGTTACAGCGGACCAAAGTGCTCTTTCCATGTTATCTTCTCCTCATTATTCTCGTACTAAGAGAGTTGCTGGATAATCTGGCCATCCTTGCCATCCTGTGCCTTGAGAATTTTGCTGCACGTCTCATAATTTCTCATGCAGGTGATCATATTGGCCATTTCCTCAAACACTACAGTGTTGCTTCCTTCGAGGGAGCGGTTCATTACTTTAAAGTCATCGATTTTGGCTGGTTCCATCTTTGTATCTGCCGGTTTCTCGAAGAGGGCAGTTCCAACACGGTTCAGGGCTTTCGGGTCCTGGAAAGCAACCAATTTGAGTTGTCCAACAATATTTTCTCCTACCTTCAGATTGCCTTTGGAATCAATGGATAGATTTGCAGTGTTAAGGTCATTGGGGATTTTCATTGGGCGGGAATTTGCATCGAGAACATTCAGGCCTGAATCCGTCATGAGACTTCCGTCAGGACCGAGTGTGAAGTGACCGTTACGCGTGTAAAACTCCCTGTTTTCTTTGCCAACGGTAAAGAAACCTTCCCCGTTAATTGCAAAATCGAACGGATTGCCGGTTTCCCTTAATGCGCCTGTGGAAAAGTCAACAGCTGCTGCATCATTGTTTCTGCCGGCTTGTTGAAGTAATTTGTCGAACGATTCGCCTACCGGGTAGGCCCTGCGGAAACCGGGAGTAGTGTTGTTGGCAAGGTTTTCTGTTATAATCTCAAGCCGACTCATCTCTCTCTTCATGGCATTGTACGTTGTCGTGTATGAAATTGGATTCATGCCTCTTCATTTAGCACGGCTGATGCCACGCTATCTGGTGTGGTTGCTGCACGAATCAGGGGTGTTTCCGGCTAACCCGCTTATTGCATGAGCAAGAGATTGGCTCATGCATAAGCGCTTTTGCCCATTCGACTTGGCTCAGGGCAAAAGTTTCGACTGTGTGCTATTACACTTTGCTCAAGATGACCCTTCGTCGCATCGAAAGGTAAATCCTGAGCAAGCCCCAGATTTCCGGGGCGCGCCGAAGCCCTT
>MHBM01000255.1 GCA_001804885.1 Lentisphaerae bacterium RIFOXYA12_FULL_48_11 | reverse complement strand
TAACCAGCACTCGCTTGGTCCAGTCTTCGGCATGCGATGAAAAACAACCGCCTATCACAACAGCCTGCGGATCAGCGCGCTTTACTGCACTGTAGGCAACTTTCAGGAATTCAGCATATTCCTCCGGGGTACCGCTGAAAAAACTCTGCCAGCACGGTTCATTCCATATTTCCCAATGCCGGATGCGGTCTTTGAAGTGCTCGACAGTTTTGAAAACATAATTCTCCCACTCTGCCATATCACGCGGCGGCGCATCGGTCCAACTGCCATGATCCTTGCGATCCGGATGTGTACGGCCTGCCCATAATGGCGGATGGCCGAGATTTGCAAGAAGCATGAAACCTCGTTGACGCAAGTCGTTGATTTCCTCATCGCACCAGACATATTTACCCTTCTCCGGCTCGACCACACGCCAATGACAAAAATCGCCGAAATCATGCAGTCGTACCCAGCGTGCTCCCATTGCTTCCGAAGCAAGCATTGTATTTGTAGGTTTCGGCACAACGGCGGTAACATGCGTACCAAATGCCGAATCGGAATAAATTTTGCGATCACGCTTCGGAAACACGCCAAACCATACTTCGCCTGTAGACGGCGCTTCACCAGCCTGTACTCGAACGCGATACATACCGGGCTGTTCCGGCTCAAAGCACCAGTGATCGGACATCTCGCTCTTCAAGGTATGTGTTATCGTTTTCAAAGGCCGCGCCCAGAGATCTTCAAGCGTATACTTCAGCGGCAACTTGGAAGGAGGCGTCACAGATGAAACACGAGCAGTGATATTCACCTGGTCACCCACAACACACCAGCGTGTTTCCGTTTCTGCGCCGACTTCGATTGACTGTGCAGGAACATAATCTGTCGCATCGCCTTCTTCAATCTGCACATCATCAACCCAGACGGTTCCGGCCGGTACGATGCGGGCGACATAGTCTTCCCAGAGGTTCGGCAGCACGACACCGCTGACATGGTAACGCACCCACTCTTTTGTTGCAGTAATCCTGGCTTCGCGCTTGTGCCGGTTATCCGGCGAATCACCACCATCATCAGCCCATTCGAAGAAACTCATTTGAACACTGGTCTTAGGTTGCTCAGATCGGATCCACGCGCTAAGTGTATACCGCTGGCCCGTGCGAACAGGAAACGGACGGCATTCCAGGCCCGTTGGTACAACACGCGGCTTATAACTTGGTGGTAACGGCCTGTTTATCGGTGCACTGACACTTTCCAACTTTGTTTCGCCAATTCGTGCGCTGAATTTGCCGGAATGTGACTGAGTGTCATCAATTGAGAAACCGCCAACTGGCGTCCAGCCTTCAGGTCCGGCTTCGAATCCACTGTTGTAAATGCGATTGCCCTTTTTCGGAGGTATACCTGAATCGGCGATTGCTTCTTCATGAAGCCCCGGCACCAGCGAGACATCATCTACCATCAACCGGCCAGTACCGGCAAACATGATGTAGATACTGCAATTAGGATCAGAGTCACTGGCTTCACCCATTATCAGGCAGGGCGTCCATTCACTCTTCACCCGCACATTCCTCTTCAGATAACTGGTATATGGTGCACCATTCTTGCGTATACCCACATAAACAGGTATTTTTAAATCCCCTTTCATCCACAGGCGCAATGCATAAGGCTTGCCTTTTTCAACCGCAACGGCACTCGAATGAAACTGCACGCCTCCCGAAACAAACCGTGCGCAAGACACAACCTGCGCCGACTTGCTTCCGTGGATATCAGTGGTCCCCTCGGAAAACACCACATCATTGGAACCGTAACAATTGTTCACCCATCCATTTGCAATGCCTTTAGTAAATGGCCCTTCCATTCCGCCCTGTTTCAGAAGCTCGATTTCAGCGGCATCTACGCCGAGAATGGAAGCAAAGAATAAAGCGGGGATAAACATGAGATTAAAAGAGATTTGCTTTTTTGACATAGGAAGGCACCTGACTTTCGTCCTCTTCTTACCGTTAAGGAACAAAATCATAATATGAACCAGACTTCAAGATTGTTATCATCCAACAACAATCCCAAGGTGTAATTCAGAAATGAGGGTTGATTCTCCATTCTTCCGCGTCCACGCGGAATGGACACCGCATCCTCCGTACACAGCGCGGAACTTCATTTCTGGCCGGCACAGCCTCGGTTCACTTCAAATCATTCACTTGGCAAACCCTATTTTCCTGCCAACTGCCACTTCCTGGGACCGAAGGCCACGTTGTATTCCAAATCCAGCTTCAAGCCGCCATCCTTGAGTTTACTGAGTTTACTGGGGTCAGCCCTTGAAATAAGTATTAGCACTACCTGCCCCTTCTGTCTCACGCAGTTTAGCCAGCCGACTGACAGCCTTTTCCTCCTGCCGGCTAAGCACGCTGTCTTCAGCCAGAACCGCGGCAGCATTCCTCATCTGCACGCTAACCGCCGATCCTGTAGCCATTCCAAGAATACCGGCGACTTCTCGTTGCGTTAATCCGCCATACCTGATCAATAAACGAGCGGCAAACCCGCGTAACACAGAGTCACGTCGTCGTTTCTTAAACTCCCCGACATCCACCTTGAGGACTTCTGCCAGAACCTCAAGCACCTGCCCGGGATCAAGCGGCTCGGTAATACGTCTGAAAGAAACATCTTCCCTCACATCACGCTTCTCAACAAGTTTCTGATAAACCTCGTCCACCCACCTCCGAAACGAATCTCCTCCTATACTCCGGGGCGATGCCTTCAATGATTCCTTAAACTCTTCGTCTTCTTTGACTAGGCTACTCTCAACAAACTCCCGGTAGCGCTTAGGCCGTATTCCACGCTTCCCTCCCATCTCCGCAAGCATCGGACCATAATCCACAAAATCCAACGCTTTATCCTCGCCTATATAGCTTCTGTAGCTGCTCCATGGATACTGACGCAGATACTGGATCTTCTCTTTGACAGGCTTATTCTTAACTGCACCAGCATATACCGGATTCTGATGCACATAACGCGACAACGCCAGAAGATAGGCATCACCTTCAACCAGCTTTGCCTTATAACGACCATCCAGTAAATGCCCATGCCGGCTGTGTCGGAGATTATAGTAAACAGTGTAAGCCGTTGAAAGAGCCTGCATGAACTTCGAGCAGTTTCCTTCCGGCGTCTCAAACACCAGGTGGAAATGATTCGTCATCAGCACATACAGATACAGCCTGACATCATACTGCTCAACCCGCTCTGCAAGACGCTCAATAAAACGCTTCCGGTCAGCGTCGTCGCGAAACAGACTTTTATCAGTCGGCCAACTTGTGCCGCCGTAGCCTCCCGGCGAAGGCGCATCCCCTATCATCCTGCATGAAACATGATAGATAGCCCCCGGATATTCCACTCTTAACTGCCTTGCCATACCCGCAATCTACCCCAACCTCCTTCCAACAGTCAATGCCTTATTACTTATTTCAAGGGCTGACCCCAATAGCCCTGCCGTAACTCTGTTCAGGTTTCAACCAAAGGCAGAACGAAATACTGCCGGTAACGCTGAGAGCCGACGCGTTTCCAAAATTAACATAGTCATCTCGCCCATCCAGCTTCACTGCGGAATTATTAAAAGAAGCACCATTTTTCAGCTGCCCCACCAGATTTGTGCTGAAAACTTCAACTGCATTTGTAGCCAGAGGCCAATACGCGATAAATACTTCTCGATTGTCAGAAAGCGTCGGATGCGATTCTTCATCCAGCGGATTTGTACCTAAGAGATATTCTGTAAGATTTGGAAATCCGTCATGGTCAGGATCAGACAGGGCATCAGCAGGATCACTGATGTTCAATCCGTATTGCTGTTCCCAGTTATTTGGCATTCCATCATGATCTTTGTCTTTTGGGCCGGCGATTACCGCAATAGACCCGATATTGACCAGAATAAAGACCAGACCTGACAGCATTTTTCTTGTGACCATGATAGCAAACCTCTTTTTTTCGATTCGACCAGGCTGGAAAGAATATCAATAACGACAACTTCTGTCTGTCAGGGTAGACACCTGATTTTTCATGTAGGGTTTTCCCTGATACCCGGTGTAAGGATTACACCTACAAACATGCAGGGAATTACCCTGAAGAGAGAAAAGGGATGTCATTTCACGGCAGGTTCTGAGGAAGAAAATATATTCTTATTTTGCCCGGCAGGATTGAAGGGAACAGCGTTGTACATTTCGATGTCTTAGCGGAATATTGCCCAGCGTGGCCAGCGATGGCCACAACCAAAGAATATTTTAACCACCCGGCCACCCGGCCTAAAGTGCCCGAAGGTCACAAAGGGAAAAGCCTTTTTCTTCACTTCGTGGTGGACTATTCTTAACTTCTGCGCGGAATGGACGCACAGGTAGCCGAAGCTTCGGCTCGAAGGGTCGGCGAAATGGTATGCGAAAGAATACGCTGATGACAGCGTACACTACAGATCGGAAAAAAGCGCACTCCAAAATACTTTACTGATCAGCCAGAGGAACAGCAGGAAAGCGCGCGTTGCCATCTATCAGCGCAATGACTGTAATAGCCGGTTGTTGAACATACACATTCTTACTGGTGAAAAGTAGAGCGGCCTCCAGCGTAGCCTTTCTCAGCTTTTCCTCTTGTCCGCCATCACCCATTCCGCTTGCAGCAATCAGCCACCGTTCCACGGGCATGCCCTGGTCATCCGGCTTGAATTTCTCATTAATTTCCTTCCACAAACCGGGCCGTTTCGGCGTGATGTGCGCAAGCGCAAACAGCTGGGCAAGTCCGTGAGGATAAGGTTTTGACAGCCCAATAAACAATTTGCCTTTCCTGTCGATTGCGTTAGCGAAATGATGGTCCTGCTCAGACCAGAATTTGCCCAGGCTCTCCGCTGTCCGTGAAGCCATCCTGCGGGCCTTTTGCGCTTCTTCTTTCATATCGACAGAATCGAAGAACAACGCCCCTTCAATCAAACCTTGATACACCTCTATATTGTCCATCAGGTATTTGATGGGATAATCGGGCTTGGCGATGGTGAGCCCATCCGCCTGCATCACTGCATCAATCGCAGTAACGGCTCTCCTGGCAGCGTTGACAATCTCATCTGATGGCCGCTTATTACATGCTTTCTTGTAGCGCCAGGCTGTCATAAGGAAGGTAGCTGCATACGAATCCGTTGAATCCCGCTTGCCATTTGATTTATAGGCAGAGACAGAGCCTGATCGATCGTAGATCGTTCCGTCGGCCTCCTGATTGCGGGCATACCATGTCAGCCAGCGTTCGACCCTGTCGAGATCCTTAGGATTCGGCCGAACCTCGTAAGCCGCGAGCAGAGCTATCGCCGCAAAATTGCTGAAATATGGAACTGTCCAGACCGGATCGCCATTACCCTTCATGCGGATCATGCCATCATCCAGCTGGCAGTTACGAATGATTCCCAGACAATGCTCAATTATTGCCCAGTCTTTTTCGAGTGCAGACGTTCTACTCGGAACTTCGACTGCGTAGGTTACATAACTCAGCCGTAGCAACATTGCAACAAGAGCTGTAAAACATATGCTTACCTGTATCCTGGATGTTTTCATTGCATTTCATTTTTCAGATGAATCTTGCTATCCCAAGAACTTGGTTACCCCAAGTTGCAGCTTTTTCTGTCTCTCCGCAGTTCTGTCGACTGGCGTCTCCCGGTAAATATCACTGATATCACCAGCACGGTCCCGGACACGCAAACAGAATTCATGGGCTGTAAGAATGTCATCCTGCTGAATACCCAGACGTTCAGCCCACCGCTGGTCCATCAGCAGGTTGTATTCCCTCTTGGACTTAGGGGCCTTCGGCCTGAAGGAAACATCTATCGTGTCATCGCACAAGCCATTGACATTGTGACAGCATGGGAGACAAATGTCATCGGCACCAAACTCCATGCGGAGACTCACATAGTGGTTCGCAAGTATCTCCTTCGTAACGCTGTGTACCGCGTGTCCGTAAGGATGCGGTTTAGGGTCTGTGCAGCCGTCTCCGAAGGCAGTCAATATGTCAACAAAATGATGCGGCTTGATCGAGATCATCTATATCTCCCTGCAAAAACGTTCACTTTAAGGGTTTGGCGTGGTCAGCGACAATACCACTCGAAGCGTTGTTAGACCACTACTATTTTGATTGTGACAACAGGGGGGCCAACGCCTTTATGAAAACAGACGCCTGTCGCATCATTCCCAGATCGTTAGGATGACATCCATCCACTGTACCTTCGAAATCATCTCCCAGCATCTCCTCATTCGACAGGAAAAAGAGGCCCTTGATCCCGTCTTTCGTCAGCTTGTCATGGACAATACGCAAGAGATGGCCTTTGTCTGTCGGAGTAATATTTCTGAAGCTCGAGTCTTCAACAAGTAAAATGGGAGTAGATGGATGCATCGTGCGTAATTTCCTCACAAAGGGATCAACACGTTCCGTAACCAAGCCTGAATTCATGTTCCACAGACAATCGAGGACAAAGATGGAGGGATCGAGTTCGGCTAATAGATTCGCCATTTCCGGCTCCATCTTGCCACTTCCGGAGAACCCCAGATTTATAACAGGAATATCCAGTTCCCGACCAACAATGGAAGTAGCGGCCAGGCCGGGGCGGGAAACGCACCCCCCTTGAGTGATAGATGTGCCGTAAAATACAATCGGCTTGCGTTGCTTACCATAGGCTTGTCCTGGAGTTGAGAGAATCTTGCCCTTGGGAATACCAATCTCGATGGATTTCACGCCGTTGTACAATGGCAGGTAAAGAATATTATCTTTTCCAACGGCCGGGCTGAATGATGCGCAATTCGTTCCCCCAGCAGGACGGCCATTTCCCAGAAACCGCCACTTTCCTGCTTCGTTTCTGCCATAGAGGTCTATTCCGCTGACTCCCGTGGCTGGCATGTGGGGCATGGAAAGAGAATTCTTGCGGAGAGTCCAGCGTACTTTCATGGAGGAGGAATCAGTGGCAAAGTAAACACATAGTCCGGCTGAATCATGTCCCAAGTTCCAGACCGAAGACGGAACATTGCTTTTGGCTTTTACCGGAAGACGGTCGTAATAAGACTCCGTGTCAGTCCAACCCTTGCCCTCGACACCAAGCAATTGGCAGTCATACCACATGGTATTTCCATCCGGGTCTGCCACGCCACGTTTCGTATCAATCTCTGCGGCTTGAAGCAGAACTCCCGCATTGATGAACATCCAAGAAAGAAACAAAGTCTTCAGAATAAACTTCATGGCTCTCCTTCCCTTTCCATCTCGTGGTCGAATGTCTACCTTTAACCCTTATTTTATTCTTTCTTCAGCGATATACTTTTCCCGGGTAATGCGTCACGCAGCGGCCAGTTTTTATTTTCTTCCCGGGTGGATTTCAGATAATTTTCGATCTTCTCAACAATATCAGGATGTTGAACCGCAACATTATTCGTTTCTGCGGGATCGGACTGAAGGTCGTAGAGTTCGAGGGGGGCAGAACGGCTTTTATTACGAAGCCCCTTCCAGCGGCCTTCAAACAGTACGGCCTGTGATGTACTTGCTTCATGATATTCCCAGTAGAGATATTCATGCCGTTCCTGTTTGTCAGAATGACCGAGCAGTGTTGGTACAAAACTTATGCTGTCGAGCCCACTGGGTGGCGTCACGCCGGCAAGTTCTCCGGCCGTAGCCATAAAATCACCAAAATAACCTACATGGGCAGACTCACTGCCAACGGCTATTTTACCCGGCCAACGCGCAATTAATGGCTCACGAATACCGCCTTCCGTCTGATCGCGCTTGAAACCGCGATACGGGCCGGACGATCTGAAAAACATTGGATCGTAGCCCGTGTATTGTTTCAATTCAGGCCCATTATCAGAGGTGAAAATCACGAGCGTCTTCTCGTCAAGGCCAAGCTGCTTGAGCCGTTGGAGAATCAGACCTACCTGAGTATCGAGATAGGTAATCATCGCAGCATAACCCTTGTCCGGCTCCGACCATGGTTTCTCTTTGTAGACACCAAGGTCGGGCGCTTCCGCACCGTTACCAAGTTCTTTAGCAGCTTCATTGTTGGCATGCGGAATAGTAGTGGCAAAATAGAGAAAGAAAGGCCGTGATTTATTTTCATCTATAAACCGTAGCGCTTCATCCAGCATCAACGTCGGACTGTAAATGTTCTTCTTCACAGCAATACCACCGAGCCCCCAGTCACCATTCTTGCCAACAGGAATCGTTTTGACCTCGTTGTGTAATGTTACTTTTTCACGGTTCCGCCAGAGATACTCGGGGAAGTAGTTGTGTGCATGAACCTGGTCAAGGTAACCAAAGAAAAAGTCAAAACCCTGTAACAGCGGATGACCTGGCATATCATCCAGGCCAAGCCCCCACTTACCAACAAGCGCCGTGGCATAACCTGCCTCTTTGAGAAGTTTGGCTACGGTGACATCCTCGCACAAAAGCGTCTGCCTGGCCCGTGCAGACAGCGGCGCATTACCGCGCACACGACAACGTCCGCCGTGTCGGCCGGTCATTAGTACGCATCGCGATGGAGCACAGACGCTCGCCCCGGCATAAAATTGTGTAAATTTTATCCCCTCAGCGGCCAACCGGTCAATATTTGGTGTCTTGATTTCCCGTTGGCCGAAACAACCGAGATCACTGTAACCAAGATCGTCGGCCAGGATGAAGATAATGTTTGGTTTCACAGAACCAGTTTTATTCAAATTACTGGAAGTGGTTGCTGCTTCAACAATCCCCGAAAAAGTCGCTGTCAGACCTGCCAACCCACAACTGACCAGCTTCAAGAAATCCCGCCGTCCAACAGTCGTTGTGGATCCATCGGGAACAACTCTTTCGGACATATCTGGAAGAAGTTTCATAACATACCTCTTCTTGTTTTTACCCTGGTGCGCCTGTACACTGGCGGTTAAATATCTTCCAATTCTCGATTACGCCATCGCCCACTGTTCACGCAGCAGCTTGACCATGTTGAGGATCAGTTGTGTCTTGTCCGCATTCTTCGGGAACCCGCCCTCAAGGCTCACAGCCCCGCGGTAACCGATCAGCTTCAGACCCTTGAATCCGTCCACGTAGTTATCGGCATCACCATCCACACCCGGAACCTTGCGGTCTTTCAGAGAAGCGATATGCACATGCGAGAGAAGCTTACCCGCACTGATGAACGCGCCCATGAAGCTTGTCTCTTCCTTACTCATGTGCCAGAAGTCGCCCATCACTGTACAGCCGGGCCCGATGTCCCTGGAAATTGCCGCGCCGTCCGCCACCTGCCTAAGAAACATTGTTTCCTTACGTTGTAATGGCTCGAGCACTATGCTCGTGCCATGCTTGGCAGCGTGTTCCGCCAGTTTTTTACCGGTATTGGTTACAAAATCCTCGCGCAGCTCGGGGAACCCAAGTCCGGGTTTGCTGCGTGCCGGGCAAATGATCAGGCCCACTGACTTCAATGTACCCAGTATCTCAAGTTGCGGAAGGAATTTTGCCACTTCGGCGTCACGTTTTTCAGCCTCGACATATGAGAAATCACTCGGTCCGCAGGCTGTAGCAATAAATAGCTTGCGTCCTTCCATCGCTTTTTTCATCGGTTCCACGTTGTCGGATAACCACTTGCCACTGGGTATTTCCACTGCGGCAAACCCGTTGGCTTCCAGGAAATCCAGTTTCTGCTTGATCTCAGTGCCGGGAATCGCGCCCCACTGAAGACAAAGGTTCAATTCGGCTGGTTTTTCCGGCGGCGCCAGTTTCGGCATTCCATCACAGCAACATTTATCTGCAGCCACGACATGTCTGGAACCACACACAGAGGCAACACCTGCAACCGCTGAACCCATAAGAAAATCGCGTCTTTTCATATTGTGTATTCTTCCTTCCGTTTGGCCCAAGGCCGATATGTAAGATTCAAACTGTAAACCAGCTGTGTAATAACACGGATGGTTACGTACCGTCAAGGTCTTGAGGTAAAATCAGAGTTACCGAGAAGTGTAAGTTAAAATGCCGCATAAATAAGCGGAAGCGTTCCATGCCAGGAATCGCTATCCTCAGTGGTCTTACCAAGGACACAAGGCACTGGAACATAAAGCTTGATGGACTAAATTTTTACTGCACCGAGACCGAAGAGCTTAAACTCTTTGCCATCCCGTGGAGCGATCTTCACATAACAATCCTTTACAGCTCCTGACACAAGACTGTCGCTCACATAAAGAACAGTACCATTCATTTTCTTAGATTCACATTTCTCCGCCTTGCGCCACTCTTTACCATCAGCAGAAACATCAAAATCACATTCTGGATTAAGGAACAATATAAGCATCGCTACGGCAGGAACTTTCCCGGCCGGGATCCTGTAAACCACGCTCCCGCCCTTACTGATACGCAGGTTCGAAATCCTGTCTTCAACTTTATGCGACTCAACACGCATATCCCTGTCACCTGCGCCAACCATGAGAAGCCAAAGCAGTTTGTCGCCGAACGATTCCTGGATTGGCTTGAACATGCCCCACTTTTCCTGCGGCTTTTCGATTTCAAACCCGAGTGGTTCACCATGGCATGTCAGCCAGCGCAGTACCGAACATGTGATTTTACCGTTCTCAGCAAAAAGAATACGGTATGCGCCGGAAGTCGGGGCCCAGGAGCCGATTGGTGTAGTTGTTTCCACCACGCGTATTGTTGTCTTCGGAAGTTGCCAGAGCATGCAGGCATTACGGTGATTGTGCCCGGCAATATTCCACACTTCGCCCGTCCAGTCTTTAAGAAGCGGCAGAATCTGCGACTGGATAAGGTGACAGTCCGCCCCCGGCAACGGTTCGTGTGTATACAAAACCAGAGTCTGGCTCTTGTGGCCGGCGAGGTCTTCTTTCAACCACTGGTACTGTTCATCATCCAGAACTATCCCGGCGTGATTGCTGTTTTCAGGCTTCCATGTCTTGTAACCATTGATACCGACAAAATGGATGCCTTTGTGATCCATGGACCAGTAGTCCGGCCGGTCCGGCCACACCTCTTTGAACATTTCCCACGAACAGCCGTTATTGCCGATGATAAGCTGCTGCTTGATCTTCGGATTTATTTTATCAAGAACGCTTTTCATGTCGGCAAAGCCTGCCCTGGCGCGCGGCCAGCTGTTCTGGCTGCGCATGGTATCCGAAACCATATCTCCGGTTTCAACAAAGAGATCCGGCAAAGGCGAAAGTTTGTTTATGTCATCAACAAAACTCTTGTTCTTGTATTTATTCTCCATCTTTGTCGGGCCGACATCGTTGATGTGCAGATCCGTTACCTGCAATATATAAAATGCGTTATCAGCATTGGGGTTCCACCCGACAGCTTTGACAACTTCTCCAAATTCAGTGAAAGGAAATTTCTGATCAGCGGCATTCAACAGTGCCGGCGCAAAAGCTGCCAGCGCCATGCTTTTTGCGCCAAGCTCAATGAAATCACGCCTGGTAATTCTATTCACGGCTAACTCCTTTACCGTAACTATTCATACAAACAAAACGGAACCAATTTGATTATCTGCTTCTCCGGCATATCCTTCTCAACAATTCATCGTCTATCGGGGCCAAGTCCTCTGCTTCATTTCTCTTTCACACCTTTCACGAACAGGCTCATCGCTTCAGGCGAACCATACATGTTCTGGGAATAGGATTTTCCAACTCCCGGTCCGGTTTTCGGAACCACCAGAAGCTGGGCAAACTTGGCATCCCAGGCCTTTCTCAGAATCCTCAACTGTTCCTTGTCACCATTAATACTCACACTGTTCACCAGGGCCATGATCGTTACACCATTCTGACCTGTGGATTTGATTGTTGCAGGACAGGAGGTATAACGCCAGCCACTCTTCTGTTCAACCCATGTATCGTTGTTCAGAAAGTTGACGCCACGGCAGACAGAATCAGGTATGCGCTCGTCACCTGACAGGCGGTAATAATAACTTAATCCGTTGAGCCTTACCGCATTGATGAATCCTGCTTCTCCAACATGATTAATAGTGACACAATTGCAGTGGCCCCACCCCAGTTTATAAAGCCAGCCGCCGCAGTTGGGATTCTGCTCTGAAAGAACTTCATCGACAATATGCCGCATGGCCCCCAGACAGCGCTCCGATGGATTGATTTTATAATTGCCGGCAAGGGCCAGCAGGGTCCAGCCGCTTTCCCTTCCAACATGACTGCGCCCCTTGAACTGGAACTTGCCATCCTCGGAAAGCTTAATGAGGTTGTCCCCAACGCGTTCAACCGTCTCCTTGATCCATGGGTCGCCGGTAAGCAGGTAATAATGAGCCATACCCAGGGTAAAGATATGCCCCAGATTGAAGGGATCAAGGCAAAGATAAGGATTCTTCGTATTACCGACATTCAGTTGAATATAGAGTTCTTTTATCTTTTCGACCGGATGGAACCCGCCAACATGACCGACACTGTGTTCATGAACCATCCCGGGCCTCGATGGATAAGCCGCAGATTCCCACTTTGAGAAATATTTTTTCAAATCTGCATTGACGAAGTGCACCACGTCGACCTCGCTGAAATGACGCGCGGCCTGCTCCCCGACATGGAAATATTTAGGGTCGCCGGTCCGGGCATACTGGGTAAGGATATGAAGCGGCGTGTCGTATTCGTGATTACCCCAGTTGCATCCACGCTCACCCCACCAGTCACCCCAGTTCATCGCCCCGTAATCACGCTGTTCCCGGATTGAACGACAGTACCCTTCGAACAAATTATCGGCCCACGTATCGTATTCAGCCATTCCATCACTGCCGGCAGGTGCCACGAATCCCCACTCACCAGTTGCAATTGCCTGGGCAGGATCAACAGCTGGAACGAGACATGCATTAACGGATCTGGTCAATGCCTCACCATTACCCGAGAGATCAACCCAAACCTGCCACCGGCGACACTGTCCTTCCCTCAAACGATATAAATTACCTTCAAACAGATAGTCATGCTTGTACCACGGTTTCATGTGGTCAAACATGCCCGCCTCAAACCGCGGGAAAAGCCCCAGGCTGACCACCCCTGCCTCAACTTCAAGGCTTTTGGGCCATTGCTGCCAGAAATCACGAAGCGTGAAAGCCATTATACCCCTGCCATCATCCACCTCCATCCAGCCCGGGGCCTTACCACCCGTTCCAACGGCTCCATCCATTATATATTTCTCATCATCAACCTGGAATAATCTTACTGCAGAACCGGCGGATGGAGCACCTTTCCAGCCCGGCGCACCGCCGATAACTGCCGACTTCATCTGGCCGAGGGGAACCACTTCAAGACTCAAGTCGCTGATATATTGGATCACGCCCGTATCGGCATTTACAAGAATCTGAGGTTCCAGGTAAACCTGTGACAATCCGGCATAAACCACAGCCCGAAGCCGGAAATCAACCACCCTCTGTCCTGCCGGGGTTCGGAATGAACCGGCAAGCGCCAGGGTTGATCGCAATTTTCCTTCCGTTTCAATTTTCCCCGATTCCACAACTCCTTCACAGCGTTTTCCATCACGATCAGTCAATACCAGTTTAACATCCGCGCGTTTTGAAATTCGTAGAAGCGCCCCAGTGACAGTCGAGAGCTGAACAGCGCCAGACTCCATGGAAATCATCTCACCCCGTCCCACTTTTACCGGCTGCGATGGTTGTGGTTCCTCTACCTTGGCGGCCCATTCCAGCCGATACCGGTCAGTTCCATTCGGTTGCGGCCTGGCCTGGAAATCGATCAGAACCCAGCGGATGCTCCCATCCTGCCAACGGGCCAGTATCTCGCTCTGGCAAGGCACTGCACTGTTGTTCTTGTCCCTCAATATAAACCGGCTGCCCACGGGTGCAACGCCTTTAGCCAGCGGAACACCTCCGCTTACCGGACGTAAACAATCCAGTCCGGCTGTTTCCTTCACGCTTATATCCATGTATTGCCGTGCAGAGTCCGCCGGCATGACAAAAGTCGGCGCCATTCCGAGAAAAAGAGCCTGAATAATCAGAACATTCAACGTTGATGCTTTTGAAGTCATAGCAATTCACTCCCCTCACAAGAATATTTCCTGGCGCGAAACCATCCAGGTAACCGCGCACTGGCTTATCTTGACATATCGATAGATTCTTAATTCTCAGGGGTTGCCTCCCCTGTTCCGGGTAATCTGGTTTATTTCTTCGTTTTTGTAATCATATCTTCCAAGATTGTCACGACTGTCTGTACACATACCGATCCAAATCACCGTTTCGAACCCCGCGCCGCGCGGGGTGAAGAATACGGTGGATTTGTTGGTTGTACCTTCCTAAATTCGGTGTTGCCAGCTATCGGGACGACGATGGAGATTCATAACAGACAGAATGTATATCCCATCAGTCTCAATACTATAGAGAATTCCATATGGGAACCGATGGCATATGCACCGTCGAACATCGCCACCCAAGACGGGCCATGCCATTGGATAAGATACTATGTTCTGTATAGTGGCGTAGATTTCCAGCGAGAAGTCTTGTCCGAGCCCAAATTCACAGCCTTCGTAATAATCAATTGCTGCATGAAATTCCTCGTCAGCTTCTGGATGAAACGCAAACTTCATTGCGCAAAACGCTCTCTGACTTTTGCGAAGACTTGATCTCCTGGGACTGGCGCAACATGTCCGGAGCGGATTTCAGCCAGTCGTCGTTTTGCGACATCCAGCCATGCGCGATCAATTTCTGGATCAGGCATGTTCAGACTGCGGAGCAGAGAGTCAACCACCGCTGTGCGGCTTTCGATTGGAAGTGCGGTTGCTTCCTCTATAATTTCTTTTGTTCCATGCATAATTACCTCTTAAGCTAATGAGTTCAAAATATCATTATGCCGAGTGTCTGGCAATTCTTTCCGCACAACTTGCAGATCCGGTTCAGAAGATCTTTTTCTTTGAAGAGATTACGCCCTTCCTCGGTTGAGAAATCGCATTCGCCAAGTAGTTGACAGCAATTGCAGGTACCGTGCCTGACCTCAAAACAGCGCATCAGTTCCTGCGTCTTGGCACAGGTTTCTTCGGTGGCGGCGCGATCCTGCCCTTCTCCTCTACCGTATTTCAGGCCAAGTACCAGAATTCGACCTGCCACGGCACCGCAGATCTCCTGTCTTCTTACCATACCTGCACCAAAACCACAGGCAATCTTCAAGGCAACAAGGTAAGGATTAGTTCCGACTCCGAGTTTCGAGGGGTCGGCGACTAATCCTTACCTTGTTAGCCTATTTTTCTTTCCACGAGATCGCCTTCGATATATTGGTGAATCATGCCTGAAATTAATGTCTGGTAAGGCATCCCTTTCTTTAAGGCTTTCTTCTGGATTCCTTTCAGGTCATGATCATACAGACGAATTGTCACCCTTCTATCTTTGCGAAATGTTTTCTCTGCAATAGACTTTATTTTTTCTTTATCGCTCTTTGATGGCGACGAAAGTTTCATTGCGCCTTTATCGTAGGCGTCGAGTATTTCTTGTTCTTCTTTATCTAGTTTCATTTTCTTCCCCCTTCTTGAAATCTTTTGTTGCTTTTCTGCTCGGAATGATTGTTTTCAGAAAAATACAATCATCTGTAATCACATGAGGAACCATGTAGATATATCCTTCTACATTTACGAAATATATTTTCTGTCCAGGGTATTTCTTTTTGTCTGGATGATCTGCGATCTTCCAGATATCGCCCTGAGACAAATGGAAGACAATCTGCTCGAAAGACATGCGTCTCTCTTCCTTCAACCATTCATTTTTGTCGGGATTCCAATCGTACCTCATGCGAATACTGTACATCTAATGTGTGTACAGAGTCAATATGGTTTATTGTCTCAGGCTAACGTCATTTTCAGGTGGTTCGAGACCCGCGTTCGGCGCGGGTGAAAAAACTTGGGTCTATCTATTTCATGAAATAGCCGGATACTCGCCACTGTCCGTCTTTATCCAGCATGGGAGTGATGGTCTCAATGGCGGATTTCTTATTCTCGAACGACGCCGTGAACTGGATGATGACATATTCCCCATCGGGTGCTCCGGGCAGCGTTGTCCGATAACTCTTTGACTTGAGCTCTCGCGAAATATTTTTTCCGAAAGGCTTCCTCACTGATTGCATTGTCTGCACCCATTGTTCTTTCTGGACAGCGCCTTTGAAGAATTGTGCAGCCTGTTCCCAACTTTCTGTATATTTCTCACCATCAACAAACGACAGCCAATTTGTGGCAGCAGCAACGGCTGCTGTTTCCGCTTGCGGGTTTGTTGCAGAACTACAGCCTGAAAGACTGAAAATCGCCGCGATTGACAGATATACCAGCATTCTTTTCATTCTCGTATCCTTTCGTTACATTCCAAGTGATATCAAAGGCATGAGCATTACGCCAAGAACGAATGCTGTACCGACCACCTTCATCGACTGGCAGCTTCCGACGGTACAGCGGAAGGTTTTGGACCTGTTATCTCTTTATATCTCGGATTTGCGGCCAGTGATTTTTGAATCCATTCTTTCCAATTATCATCTCGACTCGCCAATTTGAGGAGGATGTCGTCAGGCGTCTTGGGGTTTCGCGCCAAGCACATCACTGTGCCAACCTGATCCGACTTTCCGTAAAGAGAGCGTAGCACGTCAACCGGGGTGTTAGGATTTGATGCAATGCGATTATCAATCTCGTACCCGAATCCCGTTTCATATCCTACGAGACCGCGAAGTCGATCTGGTTCAGTTGTTGGGTTTGCGGCATCGACAAGGGCATGTCGAATCTGTGTCAGGTGAATCATGGTATTTGCCGTCCAACCAACGATGAAGATCAGCGGCAGGAGGCACACTGATCCCCACAGGCGCATCTGCATGCCGAAGAAGCGTAGAGCAAGAAAACAGAACAATGATACAAGTAGAACCGTACCTCCGCTTACAACGGATGAGAAGACGACCCAGATTCCTCCTTGGGCATCATGCGGAACCAGTGATGGCATGGATGACTCATAAAGAAAGCGTGATCCACCGATCAGCAATCCTACGAGTAGTGCCATAATGATTCTGGTTCTGTTCTTCATCCTATTTGATCCAGACCGCCTGTGCTCAGGATCGAGGTGAAACCGCAGGTTTCACCGAGTATCCTGCTGCACGTGGTTCGCTTATTTCTCTTTCTTATTTTCCCATTCCGAAATTTGTTGTCAGAAGTGGCATCATAATTCCAAGAGCAACCACAACCAATACTATTACTGATAATAAATGTGCAGTAATCATAAGGAATGAGCCATCTCTCTCCATTCTATTCTTCTGCCAACTTATGACCATTGGAATGCCAAGAAGAAGGGGAACGAAAAAACTCCATTGATTAGCGTGGAGAAATATTTCTGTGATCAGGTGATGTTTTCGATCGCTATACATGGCGAAAAACACATTTTCCATAATTTTAGCCATTATGGCGGCAACCAGGCATGATGCAATTAACAAGATGAGTGATGTAGCCACTGCAATTTCGGTTTTGCTTAGTCTTATCATTTTTTTAGAAGCGAACGATCACCTTAACCGTTTTTTTAACCCGTCCACGGGATGAAAAGTAACATGCAATAAATGATTGGCACTTTCATTCTGGTTTGTGGCCAGATTGTTCCTCGATCAGTTCTTTTAGTTCTTTGAGGTATGTTAGCAATCTCTCCTCCGTTGTTTGGAGGCGGTATTCCTTCCCACCCGACCAAAGCATTATACCGGCTGGAATTCGTTTATGCAAATGCAGTAACCCTGGCTTCTAACTCCAGGCCTTCTCAGCCTTCTCATTGGAAATCTTTACTCTTCATGTATTCAACATAACGTTTCTTCATTTCATCTGTACCGGAGAAACCATAGGCCTTGATTAAAGTCGGCAATAAAGTTTCACCCTCTTTGGCCTCACCCAGGAAAGCTGTAAATTTCTTACAGGACTCGACATCTTTTGTAAGGAAAGACATTAATGCGAACAAATAGCCATTCATTTCCGGCGTTGCATTTCCTATCTCCAGTTTAATCAGTGTACCAACATCCGGAATTTTCGCATTCCCCCTTGCGATAATCTGTTTGACCGTCTTCGCCCAGGCTTTTTTGGCGTCAAATGTCTTACTCACCTGGATGCTTCCCTTGCCAAGGCCCCGACCCTGCGTTTCTGAATAACTATACGCATCCATGTAAAACGTCTGGCTCTCGCCTGTCAATGCAAGTTCAGTCCTGTATCCCATTCCCGCATAAAACGAGAACAAGTATGGCACATGCCGTAGATATGAATAAAACGAGAACGCCAGTGTTGCCACATTATGAATCAACAGTGAAGACACTTCACCCCTTGCCAATGGCATGGACAGGATAAAACCGTAAATATAGCCCGCCCCCTCTGTATTCCCGCTGTCATTTAAAAGATACAGGCAATACCACTTCGACGACGAGAAAAATGTATTGTAATGCGCCAGAGAGCCTTCATCACCTTTTATAATATTATCACGATACCATTCTCCGACCTGCTTATATCTGTGCTCATCATTGACAGCCACCAGTAACATTTTCCCGTTTGTAATCCGAAGATTTACATGTTCTGTTTTTTCCTTACCTTTCTTTTCCTTCTTCTCCACATTCTTTCCTGTCGTATTCATGGCGCTGCTCAATTCTTCCGGTGTTGTATTCAGATGGTTCACCGGTTCACCCTGCTTTGCCTCACCGCCATTTGCCTTGTCCAATTTTGACAGTACATCATCCAGATCCGGGATCAACCGGCACAAATAGGCATACGATTCTTCCGCATTAGCCAGGTAAGTTGCCGGGTCTTGTCCGCCATCAGAAAGCAGGACAAAATGATCTGACTCCATCCGTTTGAATTTAATCCCGGCAAAATCCTGCGGTTCCAGTTTCGAAGCATTGCGAATACTGCCAGCCCGTTTTGTAATATTCAGCGCCGTTTTTGTACTGTCGCTCTTTCGTACTTCCGCAGCCTGTACCATAGAGGCGAAAACCAGGATCCCGCCAACGGCCAGCGCCACACACCAACAAGCGACAAATGGAAAACCTGGCTGATAACGAAAAGATTTAATAGCAAGAACTGAAGCGAACCGGCTTCTAAAAGACATAACCATTTTCTCCTTCTTGCCGATTAATAACTGCTATCGAAGAACAACACCGAGATGGCACACTTAATTTCAAGGAGCAATCTTTGGATCTTTTTTCCTGGCAAATACTTCATTTTTGGCCTGCTGGAAGTATTCCTTCTTGTGCCAGCAGTCTTTCAGCCAGTCATCCTTGATCACTTCAAACTCTCGCGCCGCGGTTGCATAGTCACCAGCTATCTGGGCCGACCTGGCCAGCCAATTATGCGCAACATCAGAATCGGGAAACTGTGTGAGCACTTTCTCGTAGGACGCCTTGATCTCTGACCAGGCAAATGGCTTTTTAAAATTGTCATCTATATTATCCATCGCCCAATACGCAACTGCAAGGATACGGCCAACCGCTGAATTCGTGGGCGCTTCCCTGAAACATTCCCTTCCGAACGATAACAGATCCTGCTCCGAACCATGCCACTCTGGCTTCAGATAGTT
Source organism: Lentisphaerae bacterium RIFOXYA12_FULL_48_11 (assembly GCA_001804885.1). Taxonomy (GTDB): domain Bacteria; phylum Verrucomicrobiota; class Kiritimatiellia; order UBA8416; family YA12-FULL-48-11; genus YA12-FULL-48-11. The sequence continues at coordinate 10,400 of MHBM01000255.1, read as the reverse complement.
CAACTTGGCGTGATAGGCTTCATACTCCGTCTTGTCCGCAGCTACAGACCTCCGGAACTGCTTTTCCATGGCAGAACGATTCCAGCCCAGACCAGTCGCAACATGGATCAGGTATGCCGGCGGCAGCGGATCTGAAGGATCCAGGGAAAAAGCCTTCTCCAGGTATTGCGCAGCTATTTCAAGACGTTCATGGAATAAACGCAGTCCCGTGGAAGTTACCGCTGATATCACCCCTTCCCCACGCGCCCTCCACGCATGATCAATATAGAATGATCCTGCACAGAGGTTTGCAAAATGAGATTCTGGAAACCTGGACACCCAATCAGTAATTAATTTTTCCACATTGGCACCCGATACCAGATAGTTACATTCCTTATTGAGAAGGCCGTATCCATTCCTGTCTTTTTTGTTCTCCTTCAGCATCAACATCAACCGTTCATCAATATCCTTGAAACAGCGCTTTTCCAGCAGGGAGCCAGTGTCCGAAGGATCGTCCGCAACAGACGCTCCAACTGAACTCAGCCAGCCTTTCACGAGAGGTACAAATTCACCGTGCGGCGCGTATTGCAGGTATTTCTGGAAATACTTGATGGCGTTCTGCCGGTCACCATGCTCCTGATAGGCCCGAGCGATAGCATGATTATACATGGCAACGTCCGGGCAAAGTTCGATTGTATTACTGTAACACTGAATGGCTTTGTCATAACGCCGGGTAAGGAAATGATACCGGCCGAGCCCATAATGTCCATTGGGATTCTTTGGATTAAGCGCACACCCTATCTCCATGTTTTCAAGAGCATGTTTTTTGTCCCCCTGCACTTCGTAGATGTTTGCACGGTTAATGTAAACAGCCGGATTGAACGGATTAAAAATCAGAGCCTGTTCATACGCTTTCAATGCTTCTTTGTATTCCCGCTGATTAAAGTGACCAACTCCCCGTTTATTGAATATGTCTGAAGGTTTGAAATACACATCAGGAACAGGTTCCAATGCAGCATAGGTTTGGCGTGACGGCATCTCCTTGCATGGCGGCTTGACAAACCGAAACCAGTTATCGTCACCCGTAAAGAAAGCCGACCGTACCGACACTATTAAGCTTTTCTTGGGTATGGCTGCCGCAAGAAATTTTTCCGGCGAACCGGCATTCAGAATGCTTATGGTATAACCCGGACTTATACCCCGCGCCAGTGAATCGCTGCCAAGATTTATCTGGTCGGGAAATGCAGCGGCCAGTTCCTGAATGCTTACCGGATATCGTCCTGTCCGTTCATGATAGAACTTGGCCAGCATGAGAAGGCGCTGTAGGGAAGACACGGCCCTGATTTCCTGCTTGAACGCCGCCTCTGCCCTTTTGGCAGTCACAACCCGCGAGATAATATCAGGTGTACACCCGCCGGCCATGACAAGAAGCCCCAATAAAAAACAGGGAAATAGAATATATCGACTCCACTTGAAGAAACCTGATAGAAAGAACCGAGTTGAACCCGCTTCCATTAATCAATCCTCCAGAATGCCACTCCGTAATCCGTCAACCTACGGACGAAAGCAAGCCTGACAACCTGATAAAGCTGCGACCATGATCAAAACATAGGACGATATATCTGGAATGTCAAAGGGGAAAGAACAGGCACGGATGTAATTTAAAAAATACGGGTAAATTTCCCATTCCTTTTTCCGCGTCTACGCGGAATGGAAATTGCAGGCACAAAAACCGAAAGCAGCAGCCTATCGGTATTATCCGGCAAAGGATTCCCAACGTTTAAGGATTTCCTGTTCAGAGATGTCCTTGCCCACAACCCAGCGGATGCGCGCGCTGGCGGTTTCGCCCTTGTTCATATCTTTGCCGAATAAATAAAAATAAATACCCTGGTAACCGTTGGCCGGATCAGGATTCTCCGCAGGATTATTCACCGGAATACAGATGGCATAACATTCTTTCGGATCACCCATGCCGACAGCCATCACACCCGACTGAACATGACGCCGGTAAGCCAAAGCCTGTGCGAAATATGCCGGAACAGCATAGCGCACCGGATACGGCGGATGATCCCAACGGCCATCGAAAATTGTTTTCATCGCGGCTTCATTGCGTGGGAACAACGCATAAACATCAGTCATAGGATTGACGTCAACAGGCACGATTCGTGAAGCCGTCTCACCCCAGTTATTTGACTGGCGTGCAACAAATGCGCGGAATCCAGGGCTGAGGTACGAGGCCACCCCCATCTCGAACCCGCGCATATCAGCATTCAGCTTGATCGTGTATCGAACGTCGAGTGTGTCCGCGTTCCATGTGTAGCACGATGTAATATCAAAAGGATTCTCGACATCGGCAGGATGCGTGATACGCAAACCATCGGACGTCAACTCGACCTGCGTCGCGCGATCGCGCACATCGCCATATCTCTTTCCATTGCCGAACACACGGTAGGGAGCAACGAGCCCTGGCAACTTTTCGCCGGAGGCGATTTCCACGCCGGTCGGACGGTGAACCAGCGAGCGCATGCCCTGGTATTTCCCGGCAGTCAGGTAGCGCCCTGACACAATATCCGTCTGAAAATGATAATCCGCGCCTTCAGCCCGCCAGACTTTCCCCTCTTCTGCACCACTGGCAGATACCTGCGCAAGCGCAACAGCCGCAACGGATGCGCCCGCTGTTTTCAAAAATGTTCTTCGTTTCATATTATTTTTCATGATTCTCTCCCGATAATTTATTTAAGCCTGAACAATTCAAATAAAACGTAACCACAGACTTGTCCGCCGTAGCTTCTGAGCGAAGGCTGGATGGACACTGATCTATCATTACTTCCTGATCTTTCGGGACCGGGAACATAACACGCTGTAGTGCGGCACTGTGTGCCGCAATCGCCGCACACAGTGCGGCGCTACAGTTCAACTGTTTCCAGACCGTCGTCCTTTCAAACCTTCAGCGGCAAGGAAACCGGCACCTTTGTCCTGTAGCACTCCTGTGCTGCAAAAACTATTTCATGGGTCTTGATCGTATCTTCAAGATTGCAGTGAGATTCATGGTTGTTGACAACACACTCCACCAGGTGATCGATCTCTGCCTGGAACGGGTGATGTTTCACATCAGAACTTTCCGGCCGGGTCTCAGAAAGCTCAATCCATGTCTTCTGCTCCGGGAACTTATGCGACCATATCCTGTGGTCCTTGACCGATCCCTTGTCCCCGAAGATCTCGACCGGGAAAGCATAAGGCTGGATACACTCAAAATTCACCGAAACCTTGCCAAGCACACCGTTGGAGAATCGAACCATGGCCATTTCAAGTCCTGCATATTCGAGCGGCAGCGCATTGTCATGCCAGCTGTTCGTTACAGGATTATACTGGTGCGTTGAGTTTCCACGCTTGCCACCACTGTATGCAAATACTTCAACCGGTGTCGCAGCCTCGAACTCACCTGCACCCGCAAACCAGCGCAGTGCATCAATGGCATGGCAACCGGCCAGAAGAAATGCGCTCACACCCATGGCTTTCGTACGCCCGATGGAATAGCCGCCCCACCAGTCCCCGCAATAGCTCTGGTAGTCAGTTTCAACCGCATATATTTCACCGAAAGCGCCCTCGGCCGACATTTTCTTCAATCTCTGAAACAGCGGGTTCCATCGCAGCACGAAACTGACCACGGTCTTGACGCCTGCAGTCCGCACGGCTTCCCGCATGGCATACATTTCCGAAAGGCTCTGCGCAACGGGCTTCTCAATCAGCAGATGTTTTCCGGCCCTCGCCGCCGCAATCGTCTGCTCGGCATGGACATGCTGAGGCGAACCGATCGCCACAATATCCACTCCCGACATTTTCAATGCCTTGTTGTAATCATCAAAACACTCCGCAGCTAACCCGGCTTCTGTCGCACATTTACGGGCGCCCTCTTTCGTGCGACTGCATATTGCCAGGACTTCCGCATTCGGATTGTTCTTGAATGCATTTATATGCTGGGTGGAAACCCACCCTCCGCCAATAATCAAGACTCCTTGTTTTCTGCTCATTTCCCTCTCCTTGTATTCAAACTTGCCACGGCACTCTATTGACGCGTGACAGGTATCGATCCGCACTTTTGTCATTAACAAAACGTTCAGTCTTCGGATTCCATCGAACTTTTCTGCCAAGACGGGCGGAAATGTCCACCAGGTTGCAGGTCGTCGTGGCATGATGCCCGATCTCGGGGCAAGCTGCCGTGGGTTTGCGTGTTTTAATGCAATCCAGGAAATTACGGTGCGGACCGACACTTGCATATAAATGAAGTTCATCAGGCTTGATTATGGATTTGAGGACATCCAATGAACTCGCAGCAAGGACACCACCGCCGTTTACGTGTATCCAACCGTCGCTGCCAATGAACCGGATGCCATCCGGATGGGGATTATCCTGGTTGCTGTAACTCATCTCTACACCATTCTCATAAAGAATATTTGCCTGCCATTCCACAGCATCATCAACAAGACCATCGCCGGGAATATTGGCTGAAACAGCATGTACTTCCACCGGTTTTACATGATCGCCAATCCCCCATTGTGCAATGTCCACAAAGTGTATGCCGTTACCACTGATAAAACCGGTCGTGTAATCAGCAATGTAATACCAGTAACATGTTTCATTGCCACGCGCCACGCGCTCTGGGCAGAAGGGTGCTTCCGGTGCCGGTCCAAGCCAGAGTTCATAATCAAAATCAGGCGGTACAGAAGAAGATGGGAAATTCTGCCCTACCTTGACACCAGCATTTACCCCTATTATACCAACCTCTGTCCGTCTCAACTTTCCGATCCGGCCGTTACGAACCAGCTCACAGGCATAACGGAAGGTGCCGATTGACCGCCTCTGTAAACCAGTCTGCAGAACCCGCCCGTATGCAGCCGCTGCCTTGACTACACGCCGTCCTTCTTCCACTGTCAATGTCAGGGGTTTCTCCACATAGACATCTTTGCCTGCCCGCATGGCCATGATTGCCTGCACGGCATGCCAGTGATCCGGCGTGCCAATGCAAACGGCATCGATATCCGGACGGGCCAGCATATCGCGGAAGTCCCGGAAATCAGCGCAGGCGTTGTCGCCATATGCCTGGTTAATTCTTTTTTGAAAAGCCTCCCTCCTCTCCTTTACCGGATCACAGACCGCAACGATGCGGGCATCGCTTTCACGGAGGAAGGCCTCGCAATGTCGTGTATTGATATTGCCCGTGCCGATCAACCCGATTGCAATTCGATTAGAAGGAGAGACGGTCCCTGCCCTGGAAGAAACAATCACCGGCAAAGCTGCAGCTGTGCCAATCGCCGTACGCAGGAACGAACGCCGGGAATATGATTTCTGTTCCAAATGTTTCATTTGCTTTCCTGGTATTCCGACCAGAGTTTTCGCATGGTGACCTCATCAACCTCTCCGGCACTTATCACCAGCCGGTATTTCAATGTCAATGTAACACCCCGTTTAAGTTCATAAGCCTGCCCCTTCGCTGGAAATGTCGGCTGCAGCCAGCTCAGATTTGGAGCCTGATACCAGTCACCGGGATATTCAGGATTCATCATATGTTGAAGGATAACAACGCTGACAGGCTGCTTACCGTTTGGAGGCGTACCCGACAGACATCCCCACGCCTTGCGAGGATCTTTGCCTGGATCATCGTTGTGAAATACTATCTTCTGATTCTCACGGACCGACTGACGGATACTGAACCCGCCGTAATTCGCCTGCCCGCGCCGAGCTATGGTCACGCCGTCAACCAGTCCTTCAAATTTGAATTCAAAATCAATGCTCCTCTGCCCTTCCTTGGCCGGGGAGACCGTAATCTTTGCCAGTTCCTTGACAATCGGTTCGGCATCACTCCATTTCCATACGTTCTCGCTTTCGAGCACGGCATATCCTTTTTCAACTTCCTTGCGAATAATTTTGACCGGTCGTGCGAACACTCCCTGCAGTGCATGTAGGTCACGCTTCTCCCCTTTCCACGTCACCTCGGGCCAGGCCCAGTAAATACCGCGGTGGTGCGGATGATCCGGCGAATAATCCCTGGTGAGCTCCTCACCATCCGATCCGTAAAGCGGATGAATATAATCGCACCGCGCCACGGCATACTTGCCCGTAACTCCTGCAGGGACAGGCACGATGTTGAAATTATAAGTCAAAACCGGCTTGTTTCCATCTGTGATGGTATACCGACCAGCTGCTGAATCTTCGGCAATCTGAAGATCTCCGCCAAATGCCATTCCTTCAAGTAACAGGAGAATTACAGCGAGAGACCAGTGCGGGGTTTTAGTTGTAATATGTTGCATAACGTTCCATTGCCTCCATAAGTGCTTTTGCATTCTCGAGCGGCACACCGGGATACAGCCCGTAAATCATGGTCAGTCCGCCTTCCGGTGTCCCAAGTTTTTCCACTTCCTCCCGAATCAATGCATCAATTTGAGATGGCGTCCCGTAGCGCGTGATCTTCTGCCGGTCAATATCCAGATCTATACAGACTTTGCCCGCAAGTTTTCCCGCAATCCAGTCAATACCGTTGACGAGATCCTGCAAATTAACCACCTCTACACCGCCGTCTATAATATCGTCAACCAGCAATCGGATATCCCCGTCGGAATGCATATGCACAATGCATCCAGCCTCGCGTGCCGGGGCGATTATACGCTGGTAACTGGGTTTTATATAACGGCGGAAAAAATCCGGGGAAATCATCGGCCCATTCTGCATGCCGAGATCCTCGGGATACGAAATCCATTCGGCCCCGGCCGCAATATAACGTCTGATCAGGGCGAGATTGAATTCCTCAACCATCTTTATCAGCCTCACCAGATTTGGCTCTTCGTCAGCCATGTCAAACATGAGGTTTTCATAACCGCGAATGTCACAAAGCTGGAGAAAAGTGTGACCATGCCGCAAGCCCGCGATTGCCAGGTCATTTCTTTTCTTCACCGCACTCATCTCATTGCTCACCTGCTTCCACTCAATTCCGACCAGTCCGTCCGTCTTTTCCGGGTCAGGTGGAGTGTATGTGTCAAACGCCGACCAGTCAGCCAGCGGATGTTTTGTCACCGATCCGGTTATACCATCGGTACTGGTTTCCCATATGCAACCCCACGGGTCTTTGTAGGGATGATCTTTTTTCTGGACCGGCGAGAAAACAGGCTTAACGATCTCAATCGGTTTATAACCCGGAAACAGCATCGGATGATCTACCATAAGTTCCTGTAGCGCTCCTTGCGGGTAATGCTGCCAGCACGATGCGTTGATATGGAATATCATGGGGATCCAGTCCGGCTTTTCGAACCGAACCGCCCTCCTTAAATTTTCACCCGTATTCATAAATACTCCAGAAAGATTGTTAACCACCAAGACACCAAGATAATCCTATCTAACGGCTTTCCCCTTGGCGTCTTCCTTCGTGCTCTCCGTGACCTTCGTGGTTAATTTTCTTTCATATTGTATTGTTCCGACCTGAACGGCCTTGACTGGAACGTAAATTACCACCACCGTATTAGTATTGCGTTCCATTATGTATCGTAATATTATTTCAAACATGTTCAATGTGCTTGTCGATCCTTCCAGCGAACGGAAGATCATAGATCTGCGAAAGCTGAAGTTCCGCGACCTCTATATACTCGGCCGCTACAATTACTCATATGCACACAAACCGCTGGAGAAGCACACCCACGGCAGAATGATAGAAATATGCCTGCAGGACGAAGGGATCCAGTCATACCACATCGGCGGCCGCGATTACTGTCTCAAGGGCGGAGACATACTGTTGACTTTCCCGAACGAGATCCACGGATCCGGCGAGACACCCCAGAACCGCGGGCGGCTTTATTGGATACTTATCCGGATTCCGGGAAAAAATGAACGATTTCTGAATCTGCCACCGGCAGAAAGTCGGATGCTGGTCAACGGACTGCTATCCATCAAGCCCCGCCACTTCAAGGGGCGCCGCATGCTCAAGTACTACCTCGAACGCATATTCGAGGCACACGATTCAGGGGATACCCCCATGCGGCATGCGGAGATAAAGAACTGGACCCTGCGATTCCTGCTGGATGTTCTTGCCGATGCCAGGCAATTCGCGGAATCACGTACCAGCTACCAGATAAGGCAGGTCCTCGATCATATTCAGCAGCACGTAAGTACGGATTTTGTGCCACTTAAAAAACTTGCTGCCATTGCAAAACTATCGCTGCCGCGGTTCAAAGCGCGATTCAAGCAGGAAACTGGATTCACCCCACACAACTACATGATGCTGCAAAAGATCGAGATGGCAAAAGCTGCGATAACCAGCTCAAAGAAATCACTCACTGAAATCGGCATTGATCTCGGATTCATCACGAGCCAGTATTTCGCCACTGTTTTCAAGCGCTACACAGGCCAGACTCCCAACCAGTTCCGCCAACAGCCCCGCAAGCAGAAACGCGCAGATATTCCAATCCTACGCCTATCTTGATTTGCATCCACGGTTTGTGTTAATTTTCGAACAGGCAGGAGGACATCAATTATGTTTCTGGACGCGCTGACACAAAAAGAAATGAATAAAGTTGAATCGTCGGGCATTCACAAGATATTCAAAGCCGGGGAGTCAATCATCGAGGAAGGTGACAACGGCACGTCATTCAGTCTCATTTTAATGGGCCGGGTAGAAGTTCGCAAACGACTTGCCGTTGGGCAGCATAAATCACTTATTGAACTGGGTCCTTGCGATCTGGTCGGGGAGCTGGGGTTCCTGGGTGCAGAATCACGCACCGCCAGCGTTGTTGCGGTTACGGATTCCGAATTACTTGAATTCTCCCGTGAAGCATTTCAGAAGGTTGTCGACGCCTACCCCATGATTGGCGCAAAGGTTTACCGCGGCATCGCCGAAGTTCTGGCCAAAAGGCTGACAAGCAATGACGAAACTCTTATGGATACAATCTTCTGGGCCCTGGGTCGATCGGCGAACAAAATGCCGAACATTGATATTAACATCGCCAATCGTCGCAAGCTTACACTCAAGCAGTAAATTGATATAGAGATGGTTCGAAACCGTGATTTTATACACGAATTTACGTTTGTTAAAGAAATGATAAGATCAGTCATGCCTTAATCTTATTCCGGCCAGGTTTGTGTTATACATTGCCGATGATGATGTTTTTTTTGTATCATCGGTTTAAATAATAAAGAGAAATAGAGTCATCATGGGAAATTTGCTTAAACTGTTCATTAATCCCATAAATATTCCACGCAAAGAACAATCGAGTGCTTATCTAGAACAGGTACATTATCTCAAACATGTCTGGAATGAGGACACATACGGATTGGAGCGGCTGGTAAGGCTTTTACTATGCCTGGTACAGTTCTTGTATCCATTATTGCTCATCCGGCATATATTCGGCAGATGGGGTATATTGGGCCGTAAGCTTGCGGTTGAGTGTTACACCCTGTTTAAATTCGTCTTTCCATTACTGGTACTTTTTTGGGGCTGGTATCAACACGGCTGGATCATTTTTCTTACGATATATCTGTTAAGCGAGACAATTGTACATATCCTGCATCTTATCTTTCTGGACGATGTACACTCTGCCATGGTTTCCTATCGTAGATCGTTGTTACTGCTTTTTCTGCACTATGCGGAGGTGGCATTTGATTTTGCTGTTGTTTACATGGCTTTTGACCTTTTAACCAGGCCCATGACGGCAATTACGGCGATTTATTTCAGTATCGTGGCAACGACAACGGTAGGGTTTGGCGATATCAGCGCAAAGAATTCATTGGGAATGGCTATAGTTTCAACTCAACTGGTGGTATGTGTGTTGTTCATAATCCTTTTTATCAATTACTTTTCCTCCCGTACGCACAGTTCCGAAGAAGAGTAGACACTACCCAAAATTCAGGTATTCAATAAGCCTCCGGCGTCTCAAGCAGCAAATGGAAATGGTTCGTCATCAGGTTACATTGACAGCCAGCCCGCGTTCCAGGGGGCGAGAACCGGCAGCGTGACGAACGCGTCGGCGCCGTCACGGACGACAGGCAGTGAAACGCGCTTTTCGCCGAGGGCATGCCATTCGGCAAACTTGCGGGCGGGGTCGACGCCGCGAAGGCGCAGACGGACCGGCTGCTGGCGGTCGATGGTGGTGTTGAGCGCCATGACGCTCCGGAGCGCGCCGTCCTTCGTGACGCGCGGCACGAGGACGCACTGGGCGGCGTCTTCTAGGACGATGGGCATTTTGCCGCCGGAGGCCCAATCCGCCGCCCGGTGGATCTGCCGGATACGGTTCGAGCTGATCGCCTTGGCGTCGAAGCCGTTGCAGCCGAACACCACGGCGCGGCCGCCCTGCGCCGTCGGCACGAGAAGCGTTGCATCGCCGACGGCTTCGCCCTTCCAGTTCACATACCGGCCGAGGACGCGCGCGCCGGCCGCCTCG
>MHBM01000254.1 GCA_001804885.1 Lentisphaerae bacterium RIFOXYA12_FULL_48_11 | reverse complement strand
CTGTCATCCCTGCCATATCCACCGGCATGATGGATTATTTACTGTCTTTCCCCTTTACTGCACTTAAGTACACAGCGCTGAAGATAACGGCACCCTTGATAATCATCTGAACATAAGGATTAACATTCAACAGGTTCAATCCATTATTTAATATCCCTATCAACAGCGCTCCTATCAATGTCCCCTTGATTGTACCGATGCCACCGGACAGGCTCGTTCCGCCAAGAACGCACGCGGCAATGGCATCAAGTTCAAAACCGGTTCCTACATTCGGTGGTCCGGACGACAGTCTTGCGGCCACCAGAACACCGCTAAGTGCAGCCAATAATCCGGTAAACACATAAGCAAAAATGGTAACAGCTTCCACATTAATACCTGATAGCTTTGCAGTCTCGCTATTCCCGCCAATGGCGTATAAGTATCTCCCGATTTTTGTTTTCCCCAGCAGAAACCCGCCCAGGACAAGCACCAATACCATGAAAATTACCGGCGTCGGTATGCCAAGGATAAAACCCCGTCCAAGGAGATGCATGAGATCTGATTTTATATATATCGGGTAACCGTTGGTCAGCAAGAAGGCTATGCCTCGTATAATGGTCATTGTAGCCAGGGTTGATATAAAGGCAGGAATTCCCCCGTAGGCGACGGTATGTCCGTTAACAAAACCTACCACCATCCCCGCCAATAGTGCTCCCAGAATTGCCAGAACAGGATGCACGCCAAAGTTGGTTATTAATGCAGATACAACAACCGCTGCCAGGGCAACAATGGAGCCGACACTAAGATCGATACCCTTGCTGATGATAACATAGGTCATACCTACCGCAATTATCGCATTAATTGATGTCTGCCGCATGATGTTCAGAAAATTGTCCATGGTGAAAAAATGTTCCGAATTCAACGCAAAGAAAATGCAGATGCCTATCAGTCCAAAGAAAACTCCGTGCTGCTGCATCAACTCGGCAAAGTTTATTCCATGGCCTTTTTCTTTTTTATCACCACCAGTTCCTGATGATTGACCAACCTGAGCATTAGTTTCCGACATGTTGTTTTCGCCCCCCAAATGCTAATTTTAAAATCTTTTCAGCAGTCGCATCCTTTCGTGCCATCTCACCCATTATCCTGCCGTCATGCATGACCATTATCCTGTCGCAAAGAACCATGATTTCTTCCATTTCCGACGAGCACAGAATGATTCCCATTCCTGCGCGGCTTAACTCATTAATCAACTGATAAATTTCCGATTTGGCGCCGATATCTATTCCCCTTGTCGGCTCGTCCATAATCAGAATTTTTGGATTGGACATGAGCCACCTTGCAATAATGACCTTTTGCTGATTTCCACCACTTAAGTAATTGATTAATTTCAGGATACCGGTTGTTTTTATGTTCAATTTTGTTTTATAGCTCTCGACAATCTCTGCTTCTTTCCTGGCGTTGACCACACCCACATATTCCGTAACGATATTCATATTGGGCAGGGTCATGTTGTCCTTCACGCTCATGGAAAGAACCAAGCCATCCTTTCGCCTGTCCTCGGTAATAAAAGCTATCCCTGCTTTAATCGCTTCAGCCGGCTTTGTGATCTTCACTTCCTTACCTTCTATAAAAATCCGCCCCCCGTCTTTGCTGTCCAATCCAAAAAGAATTCTAAACAATTCAGTTCTCCCTGCACCCATCAACCCTGAAAAGCCCAGGATCTCGCCCTTTCGCAGGGAAAAAGAGCAACCTTCCACGATATTGTTACGGGTAATGTCCTCCACTCTCAGGATTTCTTCCTTGCCTTCTTCGGGTACGAGATATTCTCTTTGTGGAAACATCTCGCCGGCCTTTTTATTGACCATAAGAGCTATAAGAATGTCCTTATCCACCTGCGCCTTCATGGTCGAGATATGCTGACCGTTTCTTAACACAGTCAGTGACTCGCATATTGCAAATATTTCTTCAAGTTTGTGGGAAATATACAGAATGGTACAGCCGGCGCTTTTCAGTTTTCTCAACAACGTGAACAATATGTCGATTTCAGCCTGGGACAACGACGATGTCGGCTCATCCATAATCAGGATTTCAGGATTCGAATGAATGGCCTTTACTATTTCCACCAACTGGCGGTTACCAATGCTCAGATTTTTTATCTTTTCACCAGGGTCTATATCCAGCTTCAATTCCTTGAGTAGCTTTTGCGATTCATCCCTCGCTTTATCATCATCGAGGATAAAACTTCCTTCCCTGCCGAGAAAGATATTGTCCGCCACTGAAAGTTCCGGAATCAGATTCAACTCCTGATAGACAATGGCTATCCCCAATTCAATAGCCCTGACCGAGCCGGAGATACTCACCTTGTTGCCCTTGATTATTATCTCTCCTTTATCCGGCTGATAAGCGCCGGTAAGGACTTTCATGAGAGTAGATTTACCCGCACCGTTCTCACCCACTATTGCGTGTGTTTCCCCCTTCTTGACACCAAAGCTGATGCCATCAAGCGCTTTTACTCCGGGGAAAGACTTGCTGATATTTTTGAATTCCAGAATATATTCAGACATTTACTGTCCTTTTCTTTTTCAGCTATTTCCTGAATTCACTGGCATTTTCTTTTGTAACTAATTTAATCGGACACTCAATATTTTTGGCCAGCGTCTTGCCTTCCAGCAAATCAAACAGCGCCTTGACGGAAAGTTCACCAAGGAGGACAGGCTGCTGTGCAACCAGCCCGAAAATGGATCCTTCTTCAAGACCCCTTATGGCATCGTTGCTGATATCAATGCCGATAATTTTGATTTTCCTCTTTCCGGCGGACTGAACGGCGGAGAAACATCCTATGGTGCTGCCCTCATTGGTGCCGAAAAACATATCCAGGTCGGGATTGGCCTGCATGATGTTTTCCGCCGAAGCCATCGCCTTTTCCCTGCCGTCGCCGTCCTGCGTGGCAACAATCTTTATTCCTTCGGTCTGGCCAATCCCTTTTTTAAACCCGGCCAATCTCTGCTGCTGCGCCACTGAAGCCAGCCAGGTTACTACGCCGATCCTTGCCTTTCCGCCAAGATTGGTCTCTATGTATTTTTTCGCATATTCGCCGGCAACCCGGCCCGCTTCCGTGTTGTCTGACCCGATAAAGGTTGAGACTTTGTCAGTCTTCAGCTCCATGTCACACGTGATAACCGGAATCCCCCTCGTCACCGCATATTCAGCGCTTTGCACAACCGCCACCGGGTCCACGCCATAAATGATTACTCCGTCGACTTTCTGTTCCACAAAATCTTCTATGTCGTTATTTTGCTTGGTAGCTTCGCCATTCGCATCGCTGATGACAAGTTTTGCACCGGCGGCATCCGCCACCTTTTTCATTCCCTTGATGACATCGACATGGAACTCGGACTGCGTGGTATAGACGGTGGCACCGATCAACACCCTTTTCCCATTACCGGCAGGTCCTGATGTATCATTCCCCTTCTGCCATATCACCAGCGATCCAATCAGTATTATGACAGCAATACCAATGACCTTATTGGAAGACATGAACTTTCCCTTTCACTGATTCGCCGCCCATTCTTTTCATGGTCGGCAAACCTTCAAAAATTTATTTACTGTCGAATTCTTCTGCATAAGCGCGACACGTCATGAAGCGCGCGCCGCGGGCACGAAGGCCTTCAAGCAGTTTATCAAACTGTTCAAGGGCGTAATCGCCGCAATTCTTGACGATAAACGGGTCAGGTATCACGGCTCCTTCGCCGTAATGAATCGGCCCTTGAGGCATAGGCCAGAATTCCCATGGATGGAAATAGAATGTCAGAACTACCGGCCGGCCACGCTCGCGAACATGCCGGGTAAAACCATCAACATGACCCAGGAGATCTCCGGCCGAGTGAGTTCGGAAAAGCGGCCACTGGTCGCGGTCACGCCCGAACTCATCGTGGCTTTCAATCGACAGGTCGGCAAAACAGGGAATCTCCAGGAGCCGCATGTTTCCGGGCTGCGCCCAGTGGTCACGGTCCGGATGATATGGCGAGATTCGCTCCGTGTAATAGTACATTGGGAGCGAAGAGTCGGCTATAAAACCCATTTCCTCCAGCGCCTGGACCAACTGGTTGCCGCCGAAGAGGCGCGGAGCGCGAAACGAAACTATTTCCACACCTCCGGCAGCCTCCTTGATAATTTTATTTGTGAGCTCCAACCGTGGACGGACTTCATGCGGCAGTAAAGGCTGAATGCCCGGTATTGGAAACAGCGGTGTGCCGACTGTTTCGTGATAAAGCGAATGAGCCCCTATTTCGTGCCCGTGGTTCTGTACAACGCGAACCACTTCCGGATGTTGGCGCACCGCATCACCGACAAAGAAGAACGTGCCCGTCACGCCATGACGTTCAAAGACTTCCAGAAGCAGGGGTGTGCCTTTCGTAAATCCTTCATAAAAAGGTGTAAAACTTCCGACATCCGTTTCCATGTCAATCCCCAGGATAACAGTTACCCCGCCGAGATCACTCATGATCTACCTCCTGTTGAAAATCCACGGCCCTGTTCATAAATCATCCGTTGCTTTGTTTAGAGCACAACCAGTTTCATGAACTTGCTTGACAGTTTTTCCACCCCGGTCTTGGTCACTCGTACGCCGTTTTCCCAGCGCAGGCCGAAATCACGGTCGTAAAAGAATGTGTCGACCTGGAACGTCATGTTCTCCTGCAGGTTATAGGTTGAGGTGGACTCCACCCATGGCCGTTCGACTTCCATCATTCCGATTCCATGGCACGGTCCATAAAGCATGTACTTCTGGAAACCGCGCTGCTTCACAAATTCCTCGTACTCCTTCACCACTGCCGAGGCAGGTTTACCAGCCTTCATGAGCTTCATGGTTTGAATGTGAGCCTCCAGCCCAAACTCAACCAGGCGCTGTTTGCGCTCAGGCAGCTTGCCGATGGATATCGGCAGACCCACACTTGAAGAATAACCGCCCACGCGTGCACCAATGTTAAGCTGGATGACCTCATTCCTGACGATTTTATTGTGCGTAGGGCGCGAGATTGCATTATTAGTGGCTTTGCCGCAGAAACAGTAAAGCGCGTGCCCTTCATACTCTCCACCATGCTTGTAAATCTCACGCTGGGCAATACCAACAACCTGTAACTCGGTCATACCAGGCTTGATCTCATCCAGGATCGCCGCCACGGCTTTCTCTGAAATCTGGAATGCCCGCTTCATGCAGCTAATCTCGTTCGCACTCTTGATAAAGCGCAGGTCAAAGATCGTCTCATCGGCCTTTACCAGTTTTGTACCGGGTAAATCCTTCTTCAGGCTCATGTAGACAGGCAGGGTCATTACAGAATATCCAACCAGTCCCAGACTCTTGAGCTTACGACCACCCATGGCCACTTTGGCTACATCTTTGAAATTAGCCACGGCAATGCCTGGATACTGTGGCTCGGCAGACTCACGATACTCGACCATCTTCATGATTGTAGGAATCTTGCTCCGTCCGCGCGCATAGGTTTCGCTCTCCGGCCCGATGATCAGAACCGGCTTGCCTGTTGCCGGAACAAAAATACCGCCGGCTTCAAAAGTCGGCCAGTATTCCGACAAATAGCGAACGTGGGCAAAGTCGCTTTCGTTGGCATGAACAAGAGCTGCATCAAGACCTGCGGCCCGGATGTTTTTCTGAAACTTCTGAATTCTCTGCTGATACTCCCTGTCAGGAATCTTGACGATCATGAACGTTCTCCTTTGTTAATTTTTAGACTTACTATTCTTCTGTTTTCTTATTTCAAATATCCCATCTTCTGAGGTTTGAAACGACCCAAGGCCAGGCGGTATTTATTTAAATCTGACTCGTCCATCCCGGTTGGCCAGTTGTCGGCAAGTATACTGCTGTTAAGAATATTGAAAGCATATGCGCGACCTGAGGGGTCCAGGATCGTCAATCCTTCGGACGGAATGCGAATAGTCGCTCCATTCATGCCTTCCGATG
>MHBM01000253.1 GCA_001804885.1 Lentisphaerae bacterium RIFOXYA12_FULL_48_11 | reverse complement strand
AAAGTGGCGACGACGCCAGAGGTATACTGAAGTATCCGTGAATGTAGGCCTGCGAAATGCCACCGGCGGTTTCCATTCCGCGCGGACGCGGAAAAATGGAGAATTGATCCCACATTTCTGAATTACCCCCTGACAGCACCACCAGAATGTAATTGCTTGCTAGATTTGGATAAGGTGAACTATTGTAAGCGAATATTCAATATGGAGGTCTTATGAAAAAACTTGTCGGTCTGATTGTTCTCACATCATTTTTCGTAACATGCGGTTGCGCCTCGACCGGGGGTGTCGGCACAAGCAAGAGCTACCATGGACCAACCGGACTTCAGCTCTACAGTCTCCGTGACCAGTTCAAGGCACAGGGTGTAGTCCCCGTACTCGACCTGGTACAGAAGTGGGGATTCAAGTATGTAGAGGTGTCAGATACATATGGAATGACGCCGGCAGAATTCAAGGCTGAGCTGGACAAGCGCAGCCTGGTCCCGATCGGCAAACATTTTCCATATGACCGTCTCCAGAAGGATATTGATGGTGTGATTAAGGAAGCCAAAGCACTGGGATTGACCAGCGTTGGTTGTGCCTGGCTGGGACATAAACCGCCGTTTGATGAGGCACAGTGCCGTGCCGGTGCGGAAGTTTTCAATAAGGCCGGCAAGGCTCTTGCCGAGCAGGGGATGAAGTTTTATTTCCACAATCACGGTTTTGAATTTGTACCACACGGGGACGGTACGCTGTTCGACCTGCTGGTCAAGGAAACCGACCCCAAGTATGTCTCTTTCCAGATGGATGTGATGTGGACGATATTCCCGGGCCAGGATCCTGTGAAACTGCTGGAGAAATATCCGGACCGCTGGTTTATGTTTCATCTGAAAGATCTCAAGAAAGGTGTTCCAACCGGGAGCCTGTCCGGCAAGACCGACAAATCCAACGACGTGCCCATCGGTTCTGGACAGGTAAACTGGTCAGCCCTTCTCAAAGCAGCACAGAAGGTTGGTGTTAAGTACTACTTTATCGAGGATGAATCACCCACAGTAGTTGACCAGATTCCCCAAAGCCTGCGATATCTTGAACAGCTTGAATTCTGAAAGGCATTGTAAACATGAACCGCAGAACTTTTATCAAGGTTGCCGGTGCTGCCGCTGTTGCCGGCGATCTGTCAGTCAGTTTAAAAGCCGCGGACACTACCAATGTCCCGTCTTATCTCAAGAAATATTCCGAGTTATATCTCAGGGATCCCAAGGCGGCGGCGCTGGCCTGGTTCAAGGATGCAAAATTTGGTCTTTTCATGCACTACGGACTCTATGCGCTGCTGGGGCGCGGGGAATGGGTCATGTACCGCGAAGCGATTCCAGTGGCCGAATACGAAAAGCTAAAAGAGAAATTCACAGCGGAAAAGTTTGATGCTGATTTCATCACCGACATGGCATGTGCGGCAAACATGCAGTATGTCAATATCACCTCGCGGCATCATGACAGCTTCTGCCTGTTCGGATCAAAACACTCCGATTATACAAGTGTGAACAGCCCGGCAAAGCGTGACCTGGTAGGAGAGCTGGCCGAACAGTGCCGGAAGAAAGGTCTCGGACTCTTTCTTTATTACTCGTACGGGCTGGACTGGCGGCACCCATATTTTTATCCGCGCAAGTTTGCGCCAATGGCCAGGCCGGATTATAAAACGCCGGAACCGAGTTACAAGTGGGAGAAGGATGAAGATTTCCATCACTACATAGCGTTTGTTCATGGACAACTGAAGGAATTGCTTTCGAATTACGGTCCGCTTGCGGGTATCTGGTTCGATCCGATAATGACCTACTACGCCAGGCCGGATCTGTTCCCGATACATGAAACCTATTCGATGATGCGGAAGCTGCAACCCCAGACTCTGGTTTGCTTCAAGCAGGGTGCCACAGGTACCGAGGACTTTGCAGCGCCGGAACGGCGAGGTCAATCGCTTGCCGATCGCGTAAAAAAACAATTCGGCGAGAAGAATGCGAAAGTTGCAGAAACAGCCTGGGAATCGAATAAGAACAAGTATAACGAAATCTGCGACACACTCCAGCCGCACATGTGGGGTTATGTCAAAAGCGACGACAGCGCGCACCTCGATGCAGACGAAGTTCTGCGACGTCTGGGTTATGCATCCTGGCAGAAGTGCAATCTCCTGATGAATACCGGACCGTTGCCGGACGGCTCAATCTATCCTGCTGACAACAAAACGCTCAGGGAAGTCGGCCGCCGTATCCGCGAGTCCGGCTGGCCCGTCCCGGCAGCACCTCCGGAACAGCCTGAAAGCAAGGCAAACATTAAAAAAGATAAAAGAGGCGCTGCAACCGAATAAGATTCAGAGCGTCTCTATCAATCTTATTGACCGGGTAGGGGTACAAGTTTGCCGGTCTTCTTATCCGTTGGCATTTGTGCATCAACCTTTGCCAGAAACGCACCCAGCATCGAGGCATATTCCCGGAGTCGTTTCGGTTGCGTATCCGCAAGGTTCTTTGTCTCGCCGATATCTTCTTTGATGTTAAATAGTTCGTAGTGCTGATCGGCGTGGTAATAGATAAGTTTCCAGTCCCCCTTGCGTACCGCACTGTGGGGCCCGATGCCCGGGCCGGACTGGCCCCAATTGTTGGGAAAGTGCCAGTAAAGAGCGCGGTCAGCAGGGTATCCGGAAATCTGTTTCAAAAGCGGCACAAAACTGATCCCGTCAGTTGTCTGTATGGTCTTTGTTCCGTTAATACCGGCCATTTCAAGTATAGACGGAAAATAATCTTCTATGATAACAGGCTCACTGCATGTTGACTCCGGTTTTACAACTCCAGGCCACTTGACAATCATTGGTACGCGTATGCCGCCTTCGTGTGCTGATCCTTTTCCACTGTCAAGAGGACGATTATGAGTGTTGGGTTGACCGCCACGCCCGTGTACGCTTAATCCACCATTATCCGACATGAACAGGATGATTGTATTTCCAGTTATACCCCGCTTTTCAAGAAGGTCGACGATATCTCCAAGACTCTTGTCCATGCCCTCAACCAGAGCCGAGTACATGGCTTCGGTATCATCAAGGCCCGCTTCCTTATATTTGTCATAGAACCGGGAATCTTTGGCAAACGGCACATGCACGGCGTAATGAGCCATATATAAGAAGAAAGGTTTTTTATCCTGAACTGCCTGGTCAACGGCTTTCAAACCTTCGATAGTCAGCGCTTCCGTCAGGAATATGTCTTTTCCATGGTATTTCTCCAGGCCCGGCACATCCCATATCTTGTCACCCTTTCGCCAGGCGGCACTGAAGTTCTGAGTTCCTAGATAACTACCCGGTCCACCGGGTGCGTGCCCGCCAATATTTACATCAAAACCGAGATTCTCAGGTTTCTCGCCCGGGGTTTCCACAGCTCCAAAATGCGCCTTCCCGACATGAATGGTACGATAGCCGGCTTTCTGCAAGATGGCGGGGAGTGGATCGACATGAACAGATTGTTCTATACCGGCAACCGGACTCAGGCCATTTACGTTCCAGGCAGGGAAAGTGAGGCTGGGATGTTTGGCATCCGTGGTCTGGCCTTTCTTCAAGGTCCAGTTGGTTACGCGGTGGCGCGCGGCATTCATGCCGGTCAGCAAGCTTACCCTTGTCGGAGAACACACACAACTGGCATATGCCTGCGTGAATTTCATCCCGGAGGAAGCCAGTCGCTCCATGTTGGGTGTCTTATATCTTCTATTGAAAGGGGTGATTTCCGAGTAAAAAGGAACGGAAGTATCCTGCCAGCCCATATCATCAACAAGGAAAACGATAATATTAAGTTTTGTTTCTCCTGCCGCAGATAAGACTGCCGGAGTCATCAGTACAGCTGCGCCGGCAAGTTTCAGAAAATCACGCCTGGTAAAAGTACTCATTGGTAAGTCTTCCTTTATTATCAGTTTCCTTATCCTTTGACATTCCAAAGTGTTTCTGGCAAGAAATTTTAACTATGAAGATTAATCACTGCTTTTTGTTATGCCTGATGTTGTCTTCCTGCACAACATTAACTGACAAAACAAGAACGGGCATAAGTTTCTATCCTGAGATTATCCCAGCCGGTGAGGGTGCCATTCAGAACGCTGGCAGCGGTACGGAAATCTGGAATGGTGGTTCAGGCAATGGTGTCACAAACCTGGTCAAATACGCTGTCCGTGTCAGCGATTATGCAGTTAATTCCATGATCCGTCCTGGCTGGGTTGATCACGAGACTGGCAAGGGCGAGTATAACTTTGCCAAGCTGGACAAACATTTTGAATACTGTATTCAGTATGGGCAGAAACTCAACATAGGGTGTTTTGTCACCAGTGCCGTTGGTAAGGCAATCACCATAGACGGTGCATTGTGTTCGTATCCGCTCTATGTCCACGAAGCGATGCAGAAGAGCGTGCAGAAAGACGTCATATCGCTTTCCTTCTTTGACAAAAAGAACAGGTGGGAACCTAACTTTGAGAATCAGTATTATTTTGAACGGTATGATGCCCTGCTGAAGGCATTTGCCGCATACCTTGAACAGCCGGCAACGTTCGGCGGAAAGACGATTCAGCGTAAGAAACTTGTGCGCTGTATTGAAATGCGGCACTTCGGTTTCTGGGGGGAGGGAGCTTATCCAAAACATCTTGTGCCTTCTGATTCCAAATACCTGATCCGGTTCGCTGACTCATTCATCAGGCACTTTCCGGATATCCGGATTGTGGTTCCCACCAACGGAATGGTGTACAGCCCGACATACGACGCGGTTAAGGAGTATCATTTCTATCTCCTGACCGCAAAAAACAAGGCGGGCTTGTTGGGTATCTTCCGTGATAACTGGGGTTGGGATGAACGATCAAGCTATTACCAGAAGATTTATTATTCGGCCAACAGATATGAACAGGACGGCGTAAAGTTGTATGAACTCCTGCGTGACCGATGGAAGCTTGCGCCGCTGGTTGGAGAACCAGGCCGAACCAGCCCGAAGGGAGATTTCCGACCGTACTCATGCCTGCTCGAACAGGTGAAGTACCTTCATCCGGCAGTTGTTCGTAACTGCAATGTTTCAGACGGAACCGGGGCGAACAAATTCAATCCCGACAATTACAGTATTTTCGATGACCCGCCGGCGCTGGATCAGTTCCACCAGATGTATTCCATCATCGGCTTCCGGTACCTGTTTACTTCGGCAAAGACGATTATGAAAAATGATAATATGAGAATCTCGGTTGACTGGCTCAACATTGGTTTAACGCCGACATATGACAAATGGAACATCAGGTACTTTATTACGGATGAAACCGGAAAGGAAATCTGGAGCGGTTCATCAGCACTGGACCTGCGAACGGTTGTCCCTGACGAGAATACTGCGCCGGGCGTTGTAAAGGCGGACAAGGCGAAAAGGCATACTGACAGTTTCCCGAACGTTCCCACATCCGGGAAGCTGTACCTGCAAATTGTGGATCCGGACGATATTTCCCCGCCAATGGCTTTGAGCATCAAAGGCAGAACCAGAGCAGGGGCATATTTATTGGGCGTATTCTAGCCCGGATATTGCATCAAAATTTTGCAATATCCGCCCGAAGGGCTTCGGCGCGCCCCGGAATTCTGGGGCTTGCTCAGGATTTACCTTTCGATGCGACGAAGGGGCATCTTGAGCAAAGTGCAATAGCACGCAGTCGAAACTTTTGCGGCAAAGTGCTTACCGCAAAAGCGCTTATGCATGAGCCAATCTCTTGCTCATGCAATAAGCGGGCTAGTCAGCCCATCTATTACTGCTTGCCTGCCGCCATTGCCGCCTCGGCAGTTTTGCGTGCATCCCAGCCGTCTGGTGCGAAATACAATTCCAGGAAACGTCCGATCAGCTGGCATCCGCGTGCGTTGGCATGGACTGAATCAGACATGAAAGCACCCAGCGGCTGTTTTGATGCCACAAGGTGACGCGCCCAGGGCTGTGTCACGTTGATATACTCGACTTTCTCCTCCTGAGCCATTTTCAACAACTTGTCACGATAGCTCTCACCTTTGGGATCAGGGTCGGCTGCGGCTTTCGGATCATAGGCGTCGTTGGACTGCTTGGACCCGAACACATCAGTCATCACTATTACCTCAACTTCCGGTAAAGCTGTGC
>MHBM01000252.1:30383-30704 GCA_001804885.1 Lentisphaerae bacterium RIFOXYA12_FULL_48_11 | reverse complement strand
TTTTCTGCATGATTATTGTGAAGAGAAAAATGCGATCAACCACGGATTTCCAGATTGATGTTGGAAAGCCTGATAACGTCGACGATAAATTGCCGCCTGCCAGAATACAGCTGGCATGGCTGCTCCTGAGCTTCCTGCCCTGTGTGCTCCTACTGGCAACTTCAACAGAGATGACCCAGAATGTGGCGCCCATTCCGCTTCTCTGGATTCTTCCACTCGCTCTTTATCTGCTTTCATTCGTCATTGCATTCAGCCCGTTCAGCCGGCTTGCTTACGGGTTGTATATTCCGGTGCTTCTTGTTTCATCGTTTCTGGCTCTGC
>MHBM01000252.1:0-30354 GCA_001804885.1 Lentisphaerae bacterium RIFOXYA12_FULL_48_11 | reverse complement strand
GTGTTGTGCAATACGCTTCTGTATTCCTTGCGTCCAAAGCCCTTACATCTCACGAGATATTATGCATTCATCGCGCTTGGCGGTGCGCTGGGCGGGATATTTGTTGGAATTGTTGCTCCTTTGCTCTTCGATGCTTACTACGAATTCCGGGTCGGACTAATGTTCTGCTGTATTATCGGTATGTTCATTCTGTGGCGTGGAAGGACAGGCTGGATGAGGTTTGTACGGTTTCCTCTCATCTTTGTGTCGGCGGTCGTTGTGCTGATTCTTTTCATTGCAGCCACGCATGTGCCATCTCATACAATTCACAGGGTTCGTAATTTTTACGGACTAGTCATGGTCCGGTCCATTGATGGTCCGCACGGCTGGGTAAGGCATAGTCTTGTGCATGGTAATATTGCACATGGCATACAGATTCTGAACAGCCCGATAGAGAACAAGCCTGTATCATACTATGCGAGGGAAGGCGGGATTGGTTACGCGATGCAGCGTTTTTCATTGAAGCCAATGCGTATAGGAGTAATCGGGCTGGGGGCAGGTATGATCTGTACTTATGCGCAGGCCGGTGATTATGTGAAATTTTACGAGATAAACCCTGAAGTAGTGAATATCGCAACCAATCCGGCGTATTTCACGTATATTGCCCAGTGCCCGGCCGATGTGAATATTGTCCTCGGTGACGCCAGGATTCTTCTGGAACGGGAATTGAACGAAAATAAACGTCAGAATTTTGATGTATTGCTGATTGATGCTTTCAGTGCGGATTCCGTTCCGACGCATCTGCTGACCAAGGAAGCGTTTAAACTTTACCTATCCCACTTAGCCCCCAGCGGCATTATTGTCGTTAATGTGTCCAATACTTATATTGACCTTGTTCCGCAGATATGGGCTCAGAGGAAGTATTTTGACCTGGATGGCTCGGTTATAAGGGCCAAGAAAGACTACAGAAGATGTACGGATGCATCAACGTGGGTATTGCTCTCGCGCGACAGCTCGATATTTCTAATGCCTTCAATGGCTGCTGCGGGATTGAATACTTCGCGCGTTCCT
The DNA here is from genome assembly GCA_001804885.1 of Lentisphaerae bacterium RIFOXYA12_FULL_48_11. Lineage (GTDB taxonomy): Bacteria > Verrucomicrobiota > Kiritimatiellia > UBA8416 > YA12-FULL-48-11 > YA12-FULL-48-11. The sequence goes on along the minus strand of MHBM01000252.1, from coordinate 29,304 downwards.
CCTGTTGAAATATGGACGGATGACTACAGCAGTCTGCTTCCTGCTATCAGGCGCATAAGGGTATCCATGCATGGCATTACTGATGTTCTTCGAGCCATGGTTGGTATCAAGCGGGAAAAGAAACAGCAGTGAAGTTCCCCGCGGTAAGCCGCGGTTCATCCCGCGTGCCAAGGCACGGGGCATTTTGGCGAAGGCGAGTAAATCCGGTTACAATCAAAGCAGTCGATGTCCTGACTCTTTCTGCATTGCCTCATAAATCCGGCGTCCAATCCAGGCATCGGTGGCGGCATATATCAAGGCCTGTTGCGGCAATCTCGGATTGTCCCAGCGGGTTAATTTTGCACTTTTTGATATTCGGCAACCCAAAAGGATTGCGGCCAATCCCCGCAAACCGTGATGTTGCATGCCCAGGTTCTTGGCTTCAACACCAAGATCCACGAACCCTCTTGGTTCAAAGTCGGTCAGTGTTCTGAGTTCCTTCAGGTCGCGACTGATTGCCACGCCTGCCTTGACAATTTTTGGGTTCGCCAGAATATCGGCCAATTCCCGCGGAAGTTTGATGCTTTGCAACTGGAAGATATAAGCCGAGTCTTTTCCTGCCAGCTGAATAAGGGCTGGAGGGTAGGAAACCCCTTTCTTGAAAGAAGGACGTGTCTCGGTGTCGAATCCCAGCAGTTTTTCGCGTCGAAGCTTTTTGACTGCTGCAAGCATATGTTCGTGTGAGTGGATAACATTGATTTCTCCTTGGTATACACCCAGTTCAAGGCGGTTTATTTCATCTTCGGTGAGTTTTCTTTTCAGGCTCGCTGGTAATCCATGTTCAGTTTCTGATTTAGAAACCAGTGACTGCTTGTAAAACTTGAAAAATCCCTGGAGTTGTTGCACTAACCTTCTCATTTTTTGACAGGGTGAAGGAAATCATTAAAACAGGCAAGGTAAAATGGAAGCAGAATGGGAACAGAGTGGCGAATTGGGAATTTAAAGTTCAGTCCGGGCACAACTTGTATCCGCTTCCGTAAACGGAGATAATGTAGCGTGGTTCTTTCAGGTCTGGTTCGAGTTTCTGGCGAAGCTTAACGATATAGTTGTCCACGGTTCGATTGGTTGGAAAGGCTTCAATGCCCCAGACCCGGTTGAGGATTTCGTCGCGTGAAAAAATTTTGCCCGGATCAGATGCCAGCATCCGAAGGATATCTGTTTCGTATCTTCCAATGGGTTCCGTGCGATGCCCCTGTGTGATGGTGAATTTTTCGAAATCAATCAAGCTTTTGCCGACCTTTATGGATGTAAGTTCGCTTCCCGGTGAGGCCCTGCGCAGAATGGTGCGGATTCGTGCAGTAAGTTCCTTCATGCTGAAAGGCTTTGTAACGTAGTCGTCGGCTCCAATGCCGAGTCCCTTGATTTTGTCCTCTTCCTCTGCTTTTGCGGTAAGAAAGATGACAGGTGTGGTGTCATTATTCTTTCGCATTGTTTTAAGTACCTGTATGCCGTCTACCTTTGGCATCATGATATCCAGTATCACAAGGTGGTATTTTTCGCCTTTAAGCAGGTCCAGTGCTTCTGTTCCGCTGGAAGCGCAGTCCACTTCAAAGTGCTCTGTTTTGAGGCTGTCGCTTATTACTTCTGTGAAACCTTTCTCGTCGTCAACAACCAGTATTTTCATTTTGTCTGATCCCTTATGATGGCAGTATGACCTCGAAAACCGTTCCTGCAGGAATGTTATCAAAAACCCGGATGGAACACTGCATCTTTTCAAGAAGCTGGCGGGTGATGCTCAGGCCTATGCCGCTTCCACGTTGTGCGGTTACCCGGTCATCCTCGCCCCGCACAAACGGAGTGAATATCCTTGGTTTAAGCGATTCCGGTATACCTATCCCGTCATCTTTAACCCTGAGGTATTTCTTTCCGCCATCTGTAAAAAGCTCTACTTCGATATGGTGGTTTTCTCCCGAATACTTGATGGCATTATCCATTAAATTGAATAACACCTGGGTCATTGCAAGCGGATCAACAGCTGCCGACAGGCCGGGTTGAATCCTGCTTTTCAGTTTTATTTTTTCCTTTTCTATCCTGAAATGGAAGGAGTCCAAGGCCTCGTTACACAGTTTTGACAGGTTGGTGTCACGGATATTAAGGGTCATATTCTCTTTTTCCATGCGTGCGAAGTCGAGTACGTTGTTTACGAGTGCAGACAGCCGGTCGGTTTCTGCCATGATGGCTTTGGTGTAACGCTCGCGAGTGGAGGATGACTGGTCCTCAGATGCAAGAGATTCGGCGTAAAGCCTGATAAGTGCCATAGGGGTTCGTAATTCATGAGAAACGGCAGATACAAACGAACTCTTCTGTCTGGTCATTTCGTGCTGACGTTTGAGGATAATGCCGATGCTGATGCCCATTCCCGTCATTACCACAAGGAGTACTCCAAGCATTATGTTTGTCAGCCGGTAGGCGCGTTCTGCCGACTGTGTCCGTGCCTCGAATTCTTTCGCCGGGATCCATGTGTAAATAGGGATTGATCGCATCTGGTGCAATAAGGCGGCTGCAGGTCCGGGATCAGCCGTACTGACTTGCATGATATTATTTGAAGAACCCTGCGTGACTGCTTCAAGTGGCAGAAGGAGAGCCTGGCCCTTGACGTTTACGGACAGGATTGACTGTTCGTAGATTGTTTTGAAAGGTGCCGGCCTGTCGCTGATAGCTCTGGTTATTCCGTTGGCGGTTTTCCACATTTCCATGCTTTGTTTTTTAAATTTGTCGAAATGCGGGATGTTCTTGCGGAGCATTTCTTCGTATTTCTTTGCCCTTTCTTCGTCCAGCCTGGTGCCTGGATAGTCGAAAAGTGCGTATAAAATGCCAAATACAATCCTGGTGCTGCGATAATCGGATGCCTTGAGCAGTTCGATATGTGCAGAAATTCTTGTGTCGAGATCGTCAGGATTTCTGATGGCGATCCGGGTCGCTGTTTCGAAATATTCCCTGGCCTTTTCGCCTCGATTTGATTTCTGCAGTTCGTATCCCAGGCCCAGGGCTCTGCGTGCGGTTTCGGTATCGAGCGAATTTTGTGGAGTGATGTCGGAAAATCCTGCCGGGGAAGCGCGTCCTTCGCTGATCTTAAAGAGGTGGTTTGCAGCATAAAGATCAAACGGATAGCTTGGTTGATCAAACAGGGCGAAGATTTCTTTTTCGCGGGTCATTATTCTGTTCCGTAATGCGGAGGTCTCGTTGTTAAGGATTGCGAGGAGATCGCCTTTTATGGCTTGCATATTTGCCAGGTACTGTCTGTGGTTAAGATTACATGATAGAATGAATAAGACTGATAGCAGGATGAGCAGGCCGGCTGAGAGCGTTATCATGAACCAGTGCTTCATATTTTCCCTTGTTTGTCTGCCACTGCCTCTTGTCCGGGACACCCTGTGAGGCGTCCCGATGGTTTCCTGTGTTATTTTGTTTCCATTATCCACGCCGGCTGCATAACTGCAATCCTGTTCAGACTCATATCCTTGGAAATTTCTTTCAGCTCTTCCATGGTCAGTTCGTTCCTGAGCATCGGAACAGTGAGTGTAGTGTCCTTCTGGATAAGTACGCGCTTGCTGATTTCCTGGTAGCCTGGTTTGCTGATGCATATCACATGGTCGCCTGCATAGACTTCCATTTTCTCCATCGGCGTTGTGCCGACAAGCATGCCGTCTATTTCAACCATTGCGGGGTCTGCGAGGGTTTTTATGGATACTGTTACCCGGCTCTTTTCTGCATTTCGTTCCATTCGCTTAAGGATTGCCCCCTCAATTTCAGGTATTGCCTTTGCTGCGGCTGCCTCAAACAATTGCAGGATTTCTTCCTCCCCGATAGTGGTGGAATCGCTTGCAGTTATCCTGAACTCCCGGGATGCCGTTCCGTCTGCCATGGCTATTATTGCGCCGTCGGTGCTGTCCAGAACTTCAACCATGACCCTGATGGTCAGGTTCTTAAACTCCACGTTGTAGCCACCCTGGTTAATGTTATGATTTTCTGCCGACATGCTCAATACCGCACTTTTTAAAATGGCATCTGCCCTCAATGCCCTTGCAGCCTGCAGTGCCTGGGAATTGTCAGGCCTGTCTGTTGATTCGGGGCGCTTGTAGTGATTGATGCGAGTCGTAAAATCGCGCCTGTCAATCATGTTGAATATCCCGTTTTTCAGTATGAGTTTTCCGATGAGCGGGGCACCTTTCCTGGCTATTGTTTCGGCCTGTAATGAGCCGGTAACCGGGTCGGTTTTCTGACTGGCCAGGTCTTCTGTATCGAGTAGAGCAACCCTCAGCTGGGCAGCCGGCAGACTCATGGTTTGGACCATTATTGTGATTACCAACATTAGACGTTTCATTCTGTACCTCCTGTTATGGCCGGGCGGTTAAGCCCTTCCTTTGTTAGAATTTCATCTTCCCATTTCTTTCTTTAAATCCAGGGCCCTGCATTCGGCAGATAGCCAATCTTATGTTGTCGTCCTTTATGGCGATAGAATCGATAAGTTGTTCGTCGATTATCTGTCCGTTGTTGTCACGCGCCACCAGTCTGAATCTTTTCAGGCCGGCTGGAATCTGGATTCGTGCGATATGCAGCCAGCGGGGCAGGGTTTCCCAGCGCCTGATATCTTCCATTTCCAACCCGTACAAAAGCACGGATAATACTGCTGCAGCTTCCTTGTCCTTCTTGACCATCTCATGGATGAGCCATTCCTTGAGGGCGATACGCAGTAAACTTTTTGCTCCACGCCGTAATTCGAGTTTTGCACGGGTTGCCTCCGCTAGAAGTCCGATATCAGTAAACATGTGGCTTTGCCCGAGGATTCTATTTCCGTCGTAAATTTCCACGTGAGAAGGTTCAGCGTCCCCTGCGTTTTGCAATATAGCCAGGCCAATCAGGCACACCAGTTCATTTTGCCGGCCGGAAGTTTTGTTGCATGTGATGCGTGATGTAAGCGGAAGAATGGTTCCGGTATCTTGGATTACGGCGCCATATACTGTGTTGGAGATCTGGCGGTATTGGAATGTCGCACTTTCAGAATCGCCGTTTATTTCAAACGAAAGTCCGGCCAGGTAACGACTGTAAGGATCGTCGGGGAACCCATCGCGATTTTCCAGCATGTAAACTATATTCCTGGCCTCCACTGCGGCATCTTCCCACTCTTTGAGAGCCATGTAACTCTGTGCTGTATATGTCCGCATCAGTATGCGCTCGTATGGCGCTCCGCGAAATGGCATGACGCGGTCATTTATCAGGAGGCTGGGCGTGTCGCCTGTGAGGCTGTAAAGGTCAAGCGCTTCTGCGGCTTTTGCCGCATCAAGCCAGTCCTGGATGGAACCCCTGTAATCGGATGCCATTTGCTTTACCATTCCGCGTTCCATTAAAAACAGTACTCTGTCCGTATTGTCTTTGGGTATTGGGGTAAGCTCCTCGATGGCTTTGTCATACTCGCCGGATGTATATTGATTGCGAGCTGTCTCGAGCCGCATACTTGTGCATCCGGCGGAAAGTAACGCGATGCTTATTATGCCAATTTGTGCCATCTGCCGGCTTTCTATGTTTCTCAACTTCATGCGGCCTCCGTATTTTCCGGAACCACATACGGTTCGTCTACCATCCGATAATGGGGCTGCTTGACCTTCTGAGCCGGTCAATTTGTTTATTTACGCTCACCAGGCCTGTTTCGAGATCGGTGATATTTACCGACAGCTGGTAGTAAACATCGCGTTTCTTTGAGACGCGGACCTCTTTTCCTGATTCGCTCGTTATTTCGACGAGCGAGCCTGTCAACATGTAGCGGGCTCCGAGCTGCCTACCTATGTTAACCCTTGTTTCGGCGGTACAGTTTTGCATCTGGTAGCCCTGTTCTTTCAGGAGTCTGTCGCGAACGTCGGCATTGACCAGCTGGACTTTGCCGTTGTTCAGTAGTGCCGATGTGATCGTATCGGATATGGCCCTGGTATCAATATGGCTCATAGTCCTGTTTTCAATACCCAGTGCCACAAGAATTGGTTTTCCGGCGGTTTGGACGGGCAGCTGACTGGTCGATAGAGCGTTGGCCATCTGGTTCCCCCAGTTAAGCAGATCTTTCTGGTCGTAAGTGTCCGTAAGTGTGCCTGCCTGTCCAGGGTCTTTCTCGCCGACCGAATAACGGAAAGCCGCGCATCCGCTCATAAGAATGGATGTTAAAACTATCACCGCAATTGTCGCCAGTTTTTTCATGTTTCCTTCTCCTTTCAGCATTGTGTTGTCATTTTTCATTCTCTGTTTCTCCTTTCTTCTGGCGATACTTTATGACAATGGGCGGTGCTGATTGTCACTAGAATGTAAAATTTAAAACCCCAGCATATTCAGGGAAAAAGAAGGGGGTGTATTGAAAGAAACAACAGCGGTACAGATGCCATATTTACATCTGTATTGCTGTTGAGCTGGATGATTTGGACGCGCCGGGTTGCCTCAGGCTATTTTGCCGGAACAATGTCGGCAAGGCCAAGGTCGATATACTGGCCGCCCTTCGTTTGCGTACAGTGGACGGCGATGATATTTTTACTTGGCTTGAGAGCTTTTTTTGCCTCATTACTGACGGATACTATTTCGTAATCGCTGGTATATCCGCTTGCCGATGCAGCTGGGATGCCATTGATAAAAATCTCGGCATCTTCATCATGGTGTATGATTAAATGAATATCCTTTATTGCCTCTACAGGTAATTCAACTTCGCGGCGCAGCCAGATGTTGTCAGATTTCCATTCTGTTCGGACGGCTGAACCGGGTGTGCCGCTTGTACCGAAGCCGGCTTTCCCTTCTTTCCACGCGCTTGCATCAAAGTCAGGCTTGAACCAGCTGTCCGCCGGTTTTTCTGTGGTGTAACGCCAGGAAATATTCTCGTTTTCCTTTGCCGTCGTGACAATGGTTTTTGTCACGGGTGGAACGGGCATTGGTGCCCAGCCCTCCGTTTTTGATGTGTCGCGACAGGCATATTTCTTCCAGAGTTCTTTTTCGTAGAGCATCTGCATGAAGACACCGCCGATTACCGGGCGGGCTGTGAATCCAACTTTCTTTGCGGTCTTTGTCTGGTACCAGTCGGTCAAAGGTGAACGATCAGGTGTTTCATTGATAAACAGATACACAGGTGTAACCAGAGCTTCAAAATCGTCTTGGTTTTGTGTCAACGTTGCTGTCCACAGGGTCCAGTCAAGTTTGGTATATTCTTTCCTGTTATCGAGGGGCAGGCCGTAGATGTTCTGAATCTTCCTGTAATAAGCCATTTCTTTACGCAGAACCTCGGAGGGGAAGAGGCTCAGGTCAAGAATTTTATCCCAGACCAGGTTATACTTCTGGCTCCAGGTGTTCGGCCTGTCATACGCGAGTCGTGAATGGTCACCATCGTCAGACTCCTTGATCCATTTTGCAGCACATTCCTTTGCCAGTTTCGAATATTCCTTTGCTTTTTCTTTATCGCCTCGCATTTCGCACAGCTTGGCGAAGGAGCCCAGTCCGCAGATGGCCTTGGCGCTCAGGTTTACATTGTGGGCCAGGTGACCGGCAAAATCGTCAGTGCATAGCTGGTTTTCAGGATCAAATCCCTTTGCTTTAAGGTAATCGGCCCAGCGTTCGAGCTGGGGCCAGTAGAGGCCGGCGAAATCGGCATTACCTTCCATTTGTGCAACTGCGGCGAATAGAATGAGGAGATTGCCGCTCTCTTCGACAGGCATCTGGTTGTCCTCTGTGCGTTCTCCTCCGCCGTATACTTGTCCGTTGGCCTTTGGATATTGGCCTAGATCGTGAGGAGCGAAGGGGAACTTCCAGCGGTCGGACGCGGCATAGTTCATGAACGGGACAATGAACGATTTTGCAAGCGTCGGACCGAAGAACAGAAACTGCGGCGCCATTGGATAGAAAACGTCGGACGTGGCTATGCAGCCGTTGGAGTGATTTTCTTTACAGAATGAGATAGGTCTGCCTTTCGCATCGGCAACAAATTTACCTGCTGCGAAACACTGGCGGTAGGACAGGGCGCATATTTCGGCGAATTTTCTGCCGCCGGCTTTTGTGAGATCGGCCATCAGTTCGTCATCGAATGCCACGCAGCGCTTTGCCAGGGTTTCATACTCCTTTGTCGATGCTTTCAACAGGTCAACTGCTTCCCAGCCATTGCGACGCCAGTAAGGGCGCAGGTTTTGTTTCATGTATTGGATTGAATAAATGTCGTCATAGGCAAGAATCAGACGGCGGGAGGCAGGGGCCCCGCTTACTTTCCCGAGATCGAAGTTTAAGGCAGCTGTTACAGTATCGGCTGGGGCAGGTGAGCTGGTTTCTGTAAATTTAGCTGAGGCCAGTTCAGCGGACTGTGCCGCTACGTAAAGATATCCCCAGTCAATGCGGATATCGTCACCTTTCTTGCCAAGGATGTTCTGTTCTTTTGATCCGATTTTCAGGGCAGTGAGGTTCTCGAATGTTTCTTTGGACCATGTCACCAGTTCCTTGGGCGTGTTGACCGTCAGTTCTGCCGAAGCCTCAAATGTGAATTGTACTTCATGAGCTTTACCGTCCGCTGAGCGGAATTCATAAGTGAGGTAAGTGACAGGGCGGGAGAGTATTTCGATGTCATCCGGGAGGGCCGGGGTTAGAAAGGTGAGTGTCAGGGCTACACCTGCGTCTTCAAAAGTATAGATTGTACGCGTTGGAAGCACGGAGAGGCTTTTTTGTGAAAATGCCGGGCCCAGGCTGCGGTTGCCGCCCATGATTCGATACGGCTTTCCGTCAATAATTGCAGAGCTGGACAGCCTGTGCGGCTTGCCGGTCCAGTGAGTTGTGTCTACGTCGTTCAGATTGTTGCCTGGTGACCATATGCTGAAGTAGGGATCGCATGCCACCAGGGGTGCTGACGGTGGACGCAGCTGTTTACCAGCCTGCTGAGCCAGCGATATGTTCAGTGTAAATAAAACTGCAGAAAAAAAGAATAATGCGATCTTCTTCATTGGACCTCCTTTTGACGGTTCTTTAGATCAATCACGCTATTGTGGATTTAACATTCCCATAGTGAGCGAGCAACGAGATTTACATTCTGAATGATAAATCTATTATCATATATAGAATAATGATCCATGTTCCGGTAGCATGGAATGGCTTTCTTGCCTGTGAAGAGAGATAATGTTATATTTCAAAGTACAGGAGATTAATGAAAACGACGTTAAGCTTGCTTGTAGCGTTTTTTCTTACAGGCTTGTGCATTTGTCATCCTGGAATTGCTTCGGATGGTCAGGTTGCGCCGTGCTTGAAGGTAAGCGAGAACCATCGGTTTCTTGTTTACGAAGATGGCCGCCCTTTCTTTTACCTGGGAGATACCGCCTGGGAGCTGTTTCATCGAGCTACCAGAGAGGAAGCTGACCTGTATCTGAGTAACAGGGCTAAAAAGGGCTTCACCGTTATACAGGCTGTTGCGTTGGGAGAATTCGAGGGGATAACCGCAAAAAACGCCTATGGCTTTCTGCCCCTTGTCGAACAGGATCCTGCCCGGCCTGATGTTAAAGACGGCCCGGATGACGATTACTGGGACCATGTTGATTACATCGTGAACAAGGCCCAGTCGCTGGGATTGTTTGTCGGCTTTCTGCCGACATGGGGTGACAAGTGGAATAAGAAATGGGGTAAGGGGCCGGAAATCTTCAGTCCTCAAAATGCTGAAATTTATGGTGAGTGGCTGGGAAAACGATACAGGGACAAGACGATTATATGGATACTGGGCGGCGATCGTCCGGTAGAGAACGATAAGCACAGGGCAATTATCGAGGCCATGGCAAAGGGGTTGCGTAAAGGCGATGGAGGACAGCATCTTATGACTTTCCATCCGACGGGCGGCCGTGGTTCGGCAGAAGATTTTCATGGAGCTGCATGGCTGGATTTCAACATGAGGCAGAACGGTCATGAACAGAATTACCAGCCCCGTTATGCCATGACATTTGCCGACTATAACCGGATACCTGTCAAGCCGGTGCTGGATGGGGAGCCTGTTTATGAAGATCATCCTCTTTCGTTCAAGGCCAAGGAAAACGGTCATTCCGTTGCTGCGGATGTGAGGCGTCCTCTCTACTGGGATCTTTTTGGCGGTGCATGTGGACATACCTATGGACATCATTCGGTATGGCAGATGTGGGGGCCTGGGCGTGAGCCGGTAAACAATCCGCTTTTGCCGTGGACAGAAGCAATAAATCAGCCCGGTGCATGCCAGATGCAATATAGCAGGCGGCTCATCGAATCCCGTCCGTACCTTACCCGAATTCCGGACGACAGTGTTATTGTTCCTGCCACGGCACAGACCTCGGTTCCTGGCGCCGGGCTGAAGCGGATGGTTGCAACACGGGATTCTGAAGGCAGTTATGCAATGGTCTATACGCCTGTCGGTAGGTCTTTCAAGGTTCGAATGAGTGTTATTAGGGGATCTAATGTGATTGCATGGTGGTTCAATCCGCGCAATGGGGAAGCGATCAAAATTGGAGAATTTCCAAGTACCGGTGAAAAGGAATTTGTATCACCTGACAAGGGTGAGATGCTTGACTGGATTCTGGTGCTGGATGATGCGGCTAAGAAATATTTCCCGCCAGGAAAAGGAGCTAACCGTAGATGACCAACACAGATAGACGCAGATATCGCAGGAGCGAAGGAGGTACCTTGGTTTATCCCAGCCTATCTGCGTTAATCGGCGGCTACCATTTCTTTTGTTTTCTTGTTGTCAGTCTCCTGATTGCGGGCAACGTCTTTGCCGAGAGCAGTGCGATCAATGTTGTTTCAGGCCAGGCGCAGGCTGAGGTCGAGGAGAATATCGGTCCGCCACTTGGAAAAATGGGCAGTGGAAACAAAATCATCTGGCTGTATCAGAAAGGAACGGTTGAATTCGAGAACGGTAAAGTTGTGCGCAGCAGCTTCCTGTCTGATGGTGAATATGTCAAAGAACAGGCCAGGCGCGCCAAGTTAACCGAGGCTAAACGTCTGGCCGATGCCGCTGCAATGACTAATTGGCATGTGAGGAGGATGCAAGCTGGTCAGCAGTCCGGCCTGTCGGGTGTGGCTGCGCTGGTGACAATGTCGCAACGTTTTGTCAGGCCGTTTATCCGACCATCATATGATAATGTCCTGTATTACAACAATATTCCAATCGTCTTTGAGCTTTCGAAATGGCCGCCCGCGATGCGACAGGCTTATGCCATATCTGTTGAAATACCGGTTGAGACTGGACAGAGAACAACTACTTTTCAGACCCTGCCTTATGAGTTGAAGAAATATCCGGCCGAGATGCTCGAGCAGACTCTGCGCTGTATTTACATGATCAGGGATATCCGAGGGGAAGCCGCGCGAATGAATCCGGCTGCTCTTGCGTTTTATACTGAAGGTATTGTTCTTGAGCATACATACATGTTGCATCATGAGCTTGCGCACGAATTACAGTTTTTGTTTCATGATGTTTTTCCTGCAATGGAATTAGCGGCCGTATCGGGCGGATATGTTGGTTTTGAGGAAAAACGAAACTTGAATTACAAAGATCTCTGGAAGCTGGGTTTTACGAGTAATTATGCGATGTGCAGTGTTGCGGAGGATTTTGCAGAATTCTGTGATAATCTTTATCTTCAGCCTGTCACTCTTTTCGCGGCCATGAAAGAGAATCCTAAACTGCAGGAGAAATTTAACATCATTCGCCCGTTCCTGGAGATGGTTAAACGCTGTACTACTGGCGACAATGCCCCCATGGATGAGGTGTATTTTTCGAAATATGACCGTTCAATCTGGAAGCCGTGAAGAATTACATGGCAATCAGCTTGAGGCCGGCGATATCTTCGAAATCAGAAGTGTTCTGGGTTAGCAGTTGAAATCCATGTTGAATGGTCGATGCCGCTATCCAGAGGTCATGAATGCGACAATTTGAAGGTTTTCCCTTGTTGTCAAGTCCTGCTGCTATACGTCCAAAAATAATGCCTGTATCGTTGTTAATCATCAGGCAAGGCTTTCGTTGCAGGCGTGTAATGGCGCTCAGCCGCAAGTTTCGCTTGGCTGGAGTAGATGCCCGTTCAACGCCATATTGGAGTTCAGCCAGGATAGTGGGAGTCAGGAAAACGGCATCGTTGTGGATACGTTCAGCAACATCAACAGGCTTAAGAGTACCGCGTTCAATGTCGATCCATATGCTTGTATCTATAATTACTCCCACGGATCTTTCAACTCCTTTGACAACGGTTTATCGACAGATTTGGCGTCCTTCAGCCATTTGGCGCCTTCTTCTTCCGGTAATATACCGTAAATATCAGAGAAAGCTTCGAGAGCACGCATTTCTGTCGTTCCGGGGACAAGCTTCGCGACCGGATGACGATTACGAAGGACGACAATCTCATCGCCTCCGTGTTCCATTCGGTCCAGTACCCGGCTTATATTACGGGCAAAATCTGAAGCTGTCATTGTTGTCATAGTGCTCCTTGGTAAAAATCATATTTTCTGAATGAATCATATCTTTGGAAAAAAGGGTTGTCAAGTGTTGTTACAGGCCGGGTGTAAAGCTGCGCATTAAACCGTTTGTCTCTGTCAGACGGCTGCAGAAAAGTATTATTCCAGTTGTAGCAGCGTGACTATGGCACGCTTTCACGTGTCCGGGCCAATAAGGGCGCGAATGGCCACGCCGGTTCCGTTGCCGTCGTTTGCGCGCCCCTCAATGAGCAGGACAGGGCGGTAAGCGCTTTCAGCCATCATGCACGCCTGGGAGAATAAGCGCCCGTCAACGATAGACGCGGATAAATCCTGTACAGTCTTGCGTTCAACAAGAACCCGGTCATTGATTAGGTAATCTCTCAGCTCCAGACGTTGTACTGCAACAGAAACGGTGTCTGACATTAAAAGATGCTCAATCACGCCAGATGATTTTTCCCGGTCATCCGCCACAATCTTCACCAGCTTTGACGGGCAGCCTGATATGTCGCAGGCAATGCCGTCTTTCTGAGAATCCATATTGGCAGTTCAGGAAACGCTCCCCTGGTAAATGTCTTTCCCCGTGTTTCATGAACACGCCTACGGTGTTGTTTATTGTGCGTGTGGCGCAAGTATTCTAACTCTCAATTTCAGTTGAAACAAGGTTTCGTATCCCGCTATTGTACACGTTTTCTCCACAAACCTGATGAAGGAAAATATTCGATGTCTCTTGCAGAGAAATTATCAACGCAAGTTGACGCCGGTGTAAGACGCCGGGGTCATAGTTATTTCCTGGAAAAAAAGGTTAGACTGCAAGACTATGGTGAGGATTTCCTGCATGCCTTGATCAAAGGAACAACCCGTTATAACGTGACAGTCGACCGCGAGCCAGGGAGGTTGCTGGTTAACTGCGACTGCCCGTATTTTGAAAGTGGCGCAACTTGCAAGCATGTATGGGCCGTTATTCTGACAGCCGATGCCCATCATATCATCCAGCCAGCGCCGGAAGAGAAGTCCATCCACTTGGTGACAGATCTGGAAAATGAATTCGAGCCTGATTTTGATGAAGATCTGGATGAGTTGCCCGTTACCCGGCACACACATCATATCGGTCCCTGGCAGATTTCTTCTCGTCCCGGGATTCCAACCCCGCCAGGAAAGCCCGGCTGGAAACAGATAATTTCCGAAGTCGCTTCCTCTATTCGCCACGGTGCGGCAAATTGGCCTGCCAACCGGGAAATTCAGTACCATATAGATATTGATTCAACCATATCTCACGGCAGCCTTGCATTAAATGTGTTGTTCCGCCAAATGAAAAACAACGGCGAATGGGGGAAGATAAAAGTTCTCCGCCTTACCAGAGAAGAATTGAAAGGATTGCCGGATCCATCCGACAGGCATATTCTTACCATTCTAAGCGGAACTGAGAACTCTTATTATGATTATGGATGGTATCAACAACAGCAATTACTTTCAAGCGACTATTTTCTCCCCGATGGGCTCAGGGATATGCTTCTCCCGATTCTTTGCGCGACAGGCCGCTGTTTCCTGAACCGGCAATCTGCCAACGAACAATTTACCGTCCGCATGGATCCGGGAGATCCTTGGTTGTTCGGTATCGAAGTTGTCGGCGACGGGTCGGCATCACAATACCTGGTCCGCGGATTCTTGAAACGCGAAGATGAAAAGCGTGATCTGAAAACTCCTCTGCTACTGCTGGCAGGAGGATGGGTTTTCTGGCACGACAGCGTGTCCAGGTTGAATGATTCGGGCGCATTCAACTGGATAGGGCTTCTGAGACAGCACGGCGAAATAGCCGTTCCGGTCAAGGATGCGGACAGCATTCCTGAAGTTCTTTATAACATGTCGGCCCTGCCGCCCATTACGCTTCCCGAAGATTTGCAATACACGGAAGTTCGCGTCTCGCCTAAACCGCGATTTACAGTAACAAAACCTCGCCATCCCTCCCAGATTCATTCCCTGCTGGCCACACTGCGCTTCGACTATGGAGAAACGTCTATACCGGAGACAGAAAAGCGACGTTTTGTCTGCCTGAAAGAACAACGCAACGTTATCGTCAGAGATATGGATACAGAAAACAAGGCGCGCCTGGCGCTTACAGACTTGGGCATCAAACACCTGCCATATCCTGCAGGGAGTTCACAATGGGAATTCTCTCCGCGTCGGCTTCCGGAGATTGTATCCGCCTTAATGGCGCAAGGCTGGCTGGTTGAGGCGGAAGGCCGTCTCTACAAGAACGCCGGTTCATTCAACATCAACATCACTTCCGATGTAGACTGGTTTGAACTGCATGCCGGCATTGACTTTGAAGGTGTAACGGCTGATTTGCCCGTTCTTCTGAAAGCCCTTAAGAACAGGGAAAACACAGTGTTGCTCACTGACGGCAGCCTGGGAATTCTTCCTGAAGACTGGCTCAGGAAATATGGCGCGCTTGCGGCGTTGGGAACCGTGGAGGGTAATCATGTACGGTTTCAGAAGAACCAGGCAGGCCTGCTGGATGCCCTGCTTGCCGCCCAGCCGGAAGCCACATGCGACGAATTGTTCCAGAAGTTTCGCAAAGAACTGAATTCTTTTGACTCCATCAAACCGGAGAATCCAGCCGCGGGTTTCAAGGGGACTTTGCGAGCCTATCAGAAGGATGGACTCGGATGGCTTGGTTTTCTTCAGAAGTTCGGTTTCGGAGGCTGCCTTGCAGACGATATGGGCCTGGGCAAAACCGTCCAGGTTCTGGCCATGCTGGAAGTGCGCCGAAAGCTCCGTGCCGGGCAGAAGAATGGTGACAAGGACTGCATAAATCCTTCCCTTGTAGTGGTTCCGCGATCGTTGATATTCAACTGGAAACAGGAAGCCGGGAGATTCACGCCGAAAATGAGAATTCTTGATCATACTGGAATATTGCGGAAACGTCAGGTTCCGGATTTCCAGAACTGCGACATGATCCTGACGACATACGGAACATTGAAAAGAGATATCGAATATCTCAAGGATATCGTTTTTGATTACGTGATACTGGATGAGGCTCAGTTTATCAAGAATGCCCAGGCCCATACAGCCAAGGCTGCGCGTCTGCTGAAATCCCGCCATCGTCTTGCCATGAGCGGTACTCCGATCCAGAATCATCTCGGCGAATTGTGGAGCCTTTTCGAGTTTCTCAATCCCGGCATGCTCGGCACAGCCACGGTATTCAGCCTGACTGAGGCAGGTGGCCGTAACCCGCCACAGGAAACACGTGACCTGCTGGCTCGCGCGCTAAGGCCATTTATCCTGCGCCGCACAAAAAAACAGGTTGCGAAAGACCTGCCGGAACGCACAGAGGAAACGCTGTATTGCGAACTCGATAGAAACCAGCGCAAACTTTATAATGAATTACGCGATCACTACCGTGCATCCCTGAAGACTAAGATTGACGAAGAAGGAATAAACAACTCAAAGATCATGGTTTTGGAGGCGCTTCTCCGTCTCCGTCAGGCCGCATGCCACCCAGGTCTGTTGGACGGGGATCGTGTGCACGAATCCAGCGCTAAACTTGAGGCATTAGTGCCTCAAATATCGGAAGTCATCGAAGAAGATCACAAGGTTCTGGTGTTTTCTCAATTCACAAGTTTTCTTTCCATTGTCCGTCGGAAACTGGATTCAATGGGCATACGGTATGAATATCTGGATGGTCAGACGCGAGATAGAGAAAGCAAGGTCAATACATTCCAGAATGACTCTGACTGCCGTTTGTTTCTTATCAGCCTTAAGGCCGGAGGCCTGGGGCTGAACCTCACGGCTGCTGAATATGTGTTTCTTCTCGATCCATGGTGGAATCCGTACATTGAAGCCCAGGCTATTGACAGGGCTCACCGCATTGGTCAAACGCGAAAGGTGTTTGCATACCGTCTGATTGCGAAAGACACCGTTGAGGAGAAGGTACTGGAGTTGCAGAAGACCAAGAAAGACCTGGCCGATTCGATAATCAACGCCGACAACAGTCTCATCAAAACCCTGTCCCGTGAAGACTTGGAATTATTATTGGGATGAAGGAGATGTCTATGCTGTCATCCATTTTCTCAGCATCTGGCGGCTTTCTGACAGCGTATTAACAAGCGCTTCACGCGTCTTGGGCTTGCCCTTTTCAGCCCATTCAAATTCGATATGCATCGAGAATGGCTCGTTATAATTCATTTTCTTGAGACGTGAGAAGAAGTCTGTTCCGCCGAATTCACCCTGGCCGAATGGCACAAAGCCTTCGTCGCGTTTTACATCCTTGATGTAGGCTATTTTGATGTGCGATTTCAGTTTCTCAAAGTGGGAAGGCCACTCATCACCGTGTGTTCTTATTGCATGACCGAGGTCAAATGCAACACCCATATTCTGCGGGTCAAGATCCTTCATTATGTCGTACATTTCGTTCAGATCGCCGCCCGCGTAGGGTTTGGCCTTGTTCTTGCCTGCGGCATGGTTCTGGAATAATGCGCACACTCCGATTTCCCTGTTCATGGCTGACAGATCCTTCAGCTGTGCCTTGACATTGTCGACCAATACATTCTTCGGTGTTTCGGGCTTATGCTGCCAGTATCCGATACGGTAGTACTTAATCCCGAGTTTCTTTGCAGTACGCAGAATCTTTTCTGCATTTGGCGATTTGACTTCAAGTATGCCGGTTGTCAGTAAAAGCATGCGGACTTTGTGTTTGGCCAGTGCTTCTGCATACAGGGGCATGTCGTCTGCGGCGCGTTCGGGAAGGATTTCGCCGCCGGGTCGTACGCTGCAGTCTATACCGTCCAGTCCTGCTTCGGCCGTCACTTCGGCTGACTGTTCGAAGTTCAATTTTAATTCCTGGTACACCTTGCTGAATACTGCGATGGGATTAGTCATGGGTTCGGCATGTAATTTCGGGCTGAGACTGCTGCAAAGAATTGTAGCGCCTGCTGTTCCGAGGAATTGTCTTCGTGTTAGATCCTGTTTCATAATTAATCTCCGTGTTTATTATTGGTTGCGCATGTCTGCGCAAATCTTCTCGTAGTATAGGGATTTTATTTATCCCTGCCAGGATGTACGGACTGGACGGCTCAACATCCGGTTTGCTTCATCATCACCGATAAATCTTTCAGATTCAGGGTCCCATCGTAACTTTCGTTTCAGCTGCATTGCGATATTTGCAACATGCGTGACGGTTGCGGATCGATGGCCTACCTCTACTGGTGCGGCCGGTTGCTGCCTTGTCTTTATGCAATCAATAAAATTCCGAATATGGTTGAGGCTTGAACCGAGATGGATTTCGTCCGGACCGATAATTGATGTTTTCAGGGAAGCCGGTTCTGTGAAGAACCCTCCGTATCCTACTTCGACCGAACCTTCGGTACCTTCGAAACGGCACGAGACATTATCCTCTCGGGTGATGCATTCAAGTTTCACTCCATTCGCATACTTGGCCCGGAATTTTACAACTTTTGCCACATCAAAAAGGCCATCCTCCGGCCATTCGCTCCCATTGTCTTCGAATTCAATTGGGCCTGTCAGTTCAGTGTTGTTGCCCCACTGGGCTATATCAAGCGAATGGGCGCCGTAGTTTGCTATCTGGCCATCAGAGTAATCTAGTATGAACCTGAAGTTATAAAGACAGCGATCCTTGTGGTAAGGAACCAGAGGGGCCGGACCGAGCCACATATCGTAGTCAAAGCCTTCAGGCACTGGCATTGGTGTCCACGCACCCATTGGTGCTGTTTTGTTCCAGAATCCAACCACGGTGGTTATTTTCTTTAATTTGCCGATCCGGCCGTTACGTACAAGTTCACATGCGAACCTTGTTCTGCCGTTAGACCGCTCATGACTCCCGGTCTGCAGGATAACGCCTGATTTGCGCACTGCATTTACCATGTTTCTGCCGTCCTCAACGGTAAGGCTGAGCGGTTTTTCACAATAGATATCTTTTCCTGCCTGCGCGGCCATGATGGTCATAATGGCGTGCCAGTGGTCTGGAACAACAATTGCCACTGCATCGATATCGGCCCTGGCTAGCACTTCGCGGAAATCAGAATACATGTCACAAGCGCGGAATATGCCGGAACGTATCTGCTCGGCATAGGAATTGTTGACTATGTCGCGGGCGGGTTCCCGCCCGTAAAACTGGTCTGCAGTTTTGTAACCGTTACTTGCCTTGTTTACATCGCAGACAGCAACAACCTGAACATCCTTTTCAGTGAGGAATGCACGCATATCCTGGACACCCTGGTTACCTGTACCGATACATCCTATGTTTATCCGGTTGCTGGGTGCCGTTGTTCCGTGCAGTACCGATGCGGAGGTTATTTGCGGTGCTCCGACGGCAAACGCCAAGGCTGTTGCGGCGTTGCCTGCGTGTTTGAGAAACTGCCTTCGCGATATTACTGACATGGCGGATCCCCCTGATATGATTTACTGAAGGTCTGGGCCTGCAATGAGTGTTTCTTTACCAATACTTGCAGGGTGCTTCAAGATGAAATATGGATTTGATTGGTGATAAAAGCGGGGTTTTCTGCTCTTCAGGTTGGCGTTTGCTATTATTCCGGTTCAACTGGTTGTTTAAGCCGGTTGCGTAGTTTGAAGAAATATATACCCAGCGGAATAAAGATGCTGGCAATCGAGAAGTAAACGCTCCTGCCGGGTGAGTCGGCGAATACGGACAAGCCTATGGGTGTCATGACCAGTTCGCAAATAAAGGCAAGAATCAGGGCGAGGCAAAATCTTCCGAACTCGTCCCAGAATCGTTCTTCTTCGCGGAACCGGAAGACTGTCATCAGGATACCTGTGATAATCGGGCCGATTGACAACAGAAGTGTCTGCCCTCGGGGGGACAGGTCTAGGAAAAAGACCTGTGGGGTCAAAATAATCATTCCAAAAAACGAGAAGCCAGTAATGAAAATACCAACGTGTATCGTTTTTATGGAAATGAGGTACCAGTTGTTTCCTTTCAGCGCCAGGTTGATCCTGCTCGCTGCCCAGAAAGCTCCGGCGATCGCGAAGAGCATTACCACGATACCGATGAATATCAGTATCGATCCAATGATCCAGCCAATACAGCCATATTTATTGAAGAATGGTGTGGCCAGGGAAATAGAGATACCTGTCAGGGCCAATGATATCAGAACTTCCGGATGTGCATGGCCTGATTGCTTTGGGCAGTTATCTCCGTTGTTCTTCCGACGCATCATGGTGGTCATGGAGCTTCAAATGACTTGATGATTCTTATCAGTTTTCTGACAAACATGTAATTTCCTGAAATCACGACCGAGTTTCCATCAATCTGTGTTCTGATGGGCCGGGCGCTGTACATAATGAAATGGTAGGCTGATGGCATGAAAACAATGTGATCGTCGTCTTTTACCGGGGGCTTGTATCCCATCTGTGCAACCAGGAATTCAAGCAGCTGGTCGATGTTTCTGACGTCATCAAAAACTACGCGGATGGATAGCGTGGAATAGAAATATACCGTAACGAGGCCCAGCAGTACAAGAAGACCTGCCACGCTTACCATGTTATCCAGCAGAAAAGATACGATTGTCTTCACGTCCAGGGATTCGGTAATCCACACGCTTAAAGCGACTATACACAATCCGGCTATGAGCATGGAAAGGACTGTTATTTCAATGGCCGACATGTTTTTGACCGGAAGTGATGCTATTTTTCTTACCTTGAAACGGTATTTCTGCGCATTCTTCGCCTGCTGGTTCTCAGGAACGGTGCGTTTGATTTCGTAAGAAGACGGGATTTTGTAAATCGTGTAGCGCTCAAGGATGTTTTTCAGCTCGACGTCACCAACCTTGATGGCGTCAAACGTCGCGTGATTCTTGGCGGATTCATAAAGGCTTTGGGATATGCAAATCCCGCCGGGGTCTGCCAGTGGTTCAAGTCTGGCGGCAACATTTACCCCCTCGCCGAAGAGATCTTCTCCGTGGACTATGACATCACCCACGTGAATGCCTATCCTGACAATTATTTTATCATCCACATTTCGGTCGGTATTGTATTTCTTGAGATCGTTCTGGATTTGAATGGCGCACTTGAGGGCATCCACGGAGGAATCGAACTGGGCAAATATTGCATCACCCATCCTCTTGAGAATAGATCCATGGAATACCCCGATTATGCCATCAAGGATACGATTGTGCTCGACCAGCATTGCCATGGCCTTTTCTTCGTTCAGGCTCATCAATCTTGAATACTGGTAGATGTCGGTGAACATGATGGCTGCGAGTTTTCTCTGCAATTTTACGGTTTCCATGCTCAACCTCCATCGAATACTGACTATATCTTGACTGTTTTTTATTATACTTGTTTAAGGTTCTTCTTTCAACTGTTGTGCGATTGTTTCGGCTGTCTGTTTGCTCGTCTGGATGTAAGCTTCTTCTTACATTGGGAATGATGGCCTGCCGCTAAGATGTGAAGTTTTATCTTATATCTTCTCAGGGCTATCTTTGTTGTTTTTGTCCATCCGTCCACCAGAAACCGCACTTAGTATTTGGAGATGCCATGTTGCGGTCCTTGATGTCGGCCTTATTTAACGGGAAATTGGTGCAGTTTGCAGGCCGGTATACGTTGTAGAGCTTACAGGCGGGAAGTCCATTCTCATGATGGAAGAACTTGCATTTCCAGACCAGCTGGCAGCAGACACCACAGCGGAGACATTCCCCGCGCCGCTGTTCAAGACTTTTCCGGACACGATGTGGAAGGAATACATTCAGAAAGAACCTGCGCGGTGTTCCCTGCAGCAGTTTCAAACGTCTCAATGTATTTCTTATAACGGTCATATAGAGTCCGTGAGTATTACCAGAATACCCATAGGCCTAACAAGTAACAGTTTTGGGTTTATCCTCCTTTGTATAAAACAGAGACTCTTGGCTCCGGGGGAAATAGCTTTTGCCTTGATGCTTCCGCTAAGTCAGTATGTACGATACGAGAAAAATGTAACCGCAGGTGAATCCTGATAAAAACCGAAAGGAATACCATTCCGGTCCGTCCTGGTAATTGCTTAACCGCCCGATACTTATCTTTTCGTTAATACTTCAATTGTGCGCCGTGCCACATTGTCGTCCTTGAGGAGCTCGAGTGCCGAGGCAATGGGGGCCATCTTTTTGCCTTTACGCAACATATCTGAAACCAGGGAATTAATTAGCGCTTCACGGTGAAGATTATCAAGCTGTGCGATGCCAATAAGTTGGGCGCGCATCTTCGGGTCATCTTGTGCTGCAGCTACCATGACGATAAATGTCTCATTCTCTGCCACAAGTTTGGCTTGAGGCTTTTGTCTCATGGGTCTTCTTACGGTAGGAATCTGATCTTGGGATTTCGGATCAGGCTTTTTTGGTTTTGTAAGGCAATCAGGACAGATACATGTTGTGTCGTCGATTTCCTTGGCGCGTCCGGCAATAATGTCCCGTTTTTGTACCTTTGTCTTGCAGTCGCGGCAAATATAAGGAGCATGGACAGTGTAGGGCCTGCGTTGTGTTTTTATTGCCATATGTCAATAACGCTTCGTTTTATAAATAATGAACAACACATCTCCCGTTAATGACTTAATATTATATTCGTTGGAAACTGGGGGCAAGTTTAATGTTGATGACACATATGACATGGTCTCCATACATGTTTAATTCAGTGATTGCAAAACCTGGATTACCCTCATAAAAGGAAAGGTGTATGGATTTGCTTACACATGCCATGTATGGAGCAACTGTCTGCAGCCGGGCGGGATTGGCGGGCGGTCGCAAAGGTTCTGGCAAGCGGCATTGGTTTAAAGACTCGACTGTCTGGTGGGCGGTTTTGTTTGGGCTGGGGCCTGATATCGTTTCGATGTGGATTCCCCTGGCCATGCACACTCTCTCGGGGAATGAAGAGAATTTTTTCTACCTGTTTGACGGTAACTGGCTGGTGGTGTATCGATTGTCCCACAGCCTGATTATGGCTGCGGTGGTTTCCTCTGTGTTGTTTTTGTGTCGTAGTTTGCTTTTTGTGCCTTCTCTTGCCTGGACAGTGCACGTGGTGATGGATGCGGTTTCGCATGGTACGGGCAAGTTCCAGACACTGTTGTTTTATCCGTTCAGCAGATGGGGTGTTGATGGTGTGAACTGGTGGCAAGCTCCGTGGGTATTGCAGGTTGCATGCGTGAGTTTGCCTCTCATCTGGCTTGCCCTGATGTTATGGCGTCGTGTGCCGGATTCTTCCGGTATTGCGAGGGTTCCTGGAAAAAGTCAGAAATAGTAAGGAGATGGTAATTATGCGTGGACGTATTAGAATCATGCAAAACGTCTTTATATTTATTAGTGTAATTCTGGCTTCTTCTGTCGTGGCTGAGGACAGGAATGAGTGGCAACAGCCGGACAGAGTTATGGACGATCTCATTCTCAAGCCGGGGACCAGTATAGCCGATGTAGGTTGCGGTGACGGATATTTCACTTTGCGGCTGGCCAAGGCCGTTGGCGGACAGGGCAGGGTTTTTGCTGTAGACCTAAATGCCCGCTCGCTGGACTCATTGAAGAAAAGGGCCGAGAAAGGAAACCTGACCAATGTTGTCACTGTGGTCTCGGAACCGATAGATACCAAGCTTAAGTTGGAATGCCTGGACGTTCTTTTTGTATGCGATGTTCTGCACGAGGTTCCTGAGGCGCAGCGTCTACCCTTGATGAAGAGCGCTGTCCGTGCTATCAAGCCTGGTGGTTTTCTTTACCTGATTGATTACAGGAAAAGCAGGGATGTTAAGTTCGATCCTTATGAGAAGCTCATTCCGCGGGATGAACTGATAAGAATGTGTACTGACGCCGGATTACGCCTTGATGGTGAATTCCATTACCTTAAGTACCAGGTCTTTTTCCGGTTCTTTAAACCGGCGCAATAGCCGGAATGCTACACGGAAATTTACTCGCCTTCGCCAAGATGCCCCGTGCCTTGGCACGCGGGAGGAGCCTCCTTCGTGACGACCTTTTGGAGGGTTGGCACTTCGGCGGACTAAGATGGCACGGTAAACACGGTATAGCATGGGTGAAGAAAAGGCAAGGCTACGGCGGAGTTCCGCTGATCCCGCCTTTCTTGGCGGGATGCCCTGAAGTTTGGCATCTTGACTAGTTATTGACAACATTTTCTGATTTCGGGTTATTTTTTTCTTGTTGTTTTGTTTTAAAATATCTAGTTATATACATAGATATATAAAAGGAGGGTTTAACATGCCGTTTCCAACAAAAGTCCAGCTGATCAAACGTCAGAACAGCGAACAGTGGTACATCAACTTTCCGTCGGCGGTGGCTCAGTCGATGGATTTTTCAAAAGGCGAGGTGGTCCAGTGGTCGATCCATGATCGCGCAACGCTGGTTCTTCAGCGTCCCGATGCGCCGTCATCACCTCTAAAAAAAACGAAACATTAGCCGATTATGTGTTAGCACTCATTGCCGAACAAGCCGAACTGGGTGCCGACGAAGAACAACAAGGCGAACTGGCTCAGCATATGTTAGCGCATTTGATCTGTAATCAACGCCGTACTGTGACTGGCTTGCTTACTGCACTGGGCAGACAGCAGCAAGACTGGACCAAAGCATATCGGTTATATCGCCAGCATGTGGATGAAAAGGCGGTGTTCCTTCCGATTCTCGATGGTGTGTTACAGTTGCTGCCGCAAGATATGCCTATGGTTGTCGCCATAGACGACTCATATCTCAAGAAGACCGGAAAGCATGTAGCAAAAGCCGGATGGTACAGGGATCCTCTTGGGCCCCAGTTCCACACTAACCTGTTTTATGCTCAGCGATTCATACAGTTATCTGCGGCGATTCCAGATCCGACCAACCCGAAGCGCTCTCGGATGGTGCCTATCGCCATCAATCTGATTCCGAAGTTGCCGAAGCCGGCAAAAGGCGCATCCAAGGAGGATTGGATCAGGTACGAGCAACTCAGGGCCATGAATAGCCCTGGCGTTTACGCAAGACGACTACTCCGCCAGGTACGAGACCATCTCAATGCTCATGCCGACCAGCGAGACAGGAGCATTTGGGTCTGCGGAGATGGAGACTTCTCCAACTCAACTTTGCTGCCAAAGCTGCCCGCAAACACTGTTTACATCGGTAGAACACGGACAGATATATGCCTGCGTAGTGTACCAAAACGTAAAAAACATGTGTGTGTCGGCCGTCCACTCGCCTACGGCAGGAAACTTTCCACACCTGAACAATTGCGCAAGGACAAGACAACACCCTAGCTGTCGGCTGAGATCTGTAATGGCCCCGGAACCTCAACAGTCCGGTATAAACATATTTCACGTGCCAAATGGCACGTCGCCGGCGAGAGAGCCGTCGTTCATGTTGTGGTCATTGCCCCCATGCGCTATAGAAGAAAGAAAAACGGCGACTGGTCCTACACACAACCTGCATATCTAATCTGTACAGATGCCCGTATTCCCGTAATCAAGCTGATCCAGACATACTTCTGGCGATGGGGCATCGAGGTGAACTTCAAGGAAGAAAAGCAGCTCTTTGGAGTCGGCCAAACTCAAGTCAGAAACGCCACCAGCGTTTCATCCGCACCTGCCATATGCATTGCCACCTACGCTGCATTACTCCTGGCCGGTATACAAGCATACGGATTCCACTCCAGACCGCCATCAGTCTGCCCTCCAAAGTGGTACCTGCGGAAAAATAAACTGCGTCCAACATGTTCCGACCTCATAAAACAACTTCAACAGGATCTCTTATTCGGGGCAGCCAGTAATTTCTCGCCGCTCGCATCCTTTGCTTACCCTAAGATCAGCCCCCGAAAACTCGGCCAACTCAACTCGAAAACCATAGCAGCTTGAACATTATCTCATAATCATGACTGACATAACTCATGTGATCTGCCAAACTTCAGGGATCTTCACTTTTCCTCAATTCGGTAAAGGTGGCTGTCTGTCCGTAGATATATTGCCTTGTCGAAAAATGCGGGTGTGGCCACGAGATCTCCTTCGATCTCAAGCCGGTTCTCGGCAAGAACCTCGAACTCCCGTCCGGCTTTCAACACCGTTGTCTTTCCCTTCTGGTTGAAGAAGTATATTCGGCCCATTGCGTATATCGGTGAGGCCAGGTACGTGCCTGTTATTTGCTTTCGCCAGACGACACTTCCGTCCTTTGTGTCGATACATGAGGCAGTTCCATTATCGGCGACACAATAAATAAGGTCATCAACGAGAAGGGGTATTGACATTATTGGAATCTGGCCCTTGATGCGCCAGATAACATTGCTGGCGGCCAGATCGCCCTGTCCGCCAGCATTGACGGCCAGCAATTCCGGCACAAAGCAGCCGGTGCCGAAATAGACGATGTTATCCCTGATCATAGGGATTGAGCTGAGTGAAAATCCTTTGCCGTGATTTACCCGCCAGATCTCCTTGCCGGACGAAGGATCATAGGAGACGAGCCATTGCGCGCCGACCGTGACCATCTGGACCTTTTCTGCAATCCTGGTTATCATTGGCGTTCCAAAGGCTTTCTTGACGTTCCCACCACTACCTGCGAGGGGAGGTCGGTTTGTTTTCCACGCGGTTTCGCCGGTCTTCTTGTCGAGAGCGATCACGAACTGTGCATCATGTCCGTCCCGGATAAGGATGAGCAGGTTATCATAAACAATTGGCGAACTTCCGGGGCCGACCTGGTGATACATGGGAATCTGTTTCTTCCAGATTTCTTTTCCGTTATCGGCATCCAGGCAGGCTGTGCCAAAAGTTCCGTAGTCGCAATAAAGCCTTCTGTTTTCTATCACGGGTGTGGGAGTTGACCAGCTGTTCAGGAAATGGACTGGCTGGGGCTTTTCAATGTCGAACAACGTTACATGCCACAGTCGCTTCCCGTCTGCCCTGTTGAAACACGAGGCGCCTATGGTAGCGTTGGAAGCGGTTTGCATATCGTCAGATCCGATACGTTTCCGTTCGACATTCTTTTCTATTGAAGTGGTGATCCATATTCTATTGCCGAGAACGACGGGTGAAGATCGCCCGTGCTGTTCGGTTGGCACTTTCCAGGTTATGTTGTTTGTATCGCTCCAGGTCAGGGGCGGCTTTACGTTCGAGGCGATTCCCTGTCCGTTCGGTCCGCGGAGCTGAGTCCATCCTTCATTACCAGTTGCGGTGATGGTTATAACAGCGCTCAGAAGAAAAACCAGGGAAAGAGCAACTGACCGCAGATGAATACGGGTAAACGTGGATGATTGAGTCATGCTTTCTTCTCTCCTGCCATGTCTGTTGTTCTTGTTTCAAAATCCAAGATCTTCGCCGTCGTGGAAAACGACACCGATCTGTTCCAGTGTCTTGTTGCGGCCGTTGTACCACAGAAGCCACTTTTTTCCATCGAATATTGCATAAGGTTTATAACAGGCATCATGATCCCACTTGTCTTTTCCTGGTTTTATGATCGGGTTGGAGGGATGGCGTTCCCAGTTGGTGATGCCGTCCTTTGAGCGGGCTACGCCGATTTGGGCTTTGTGGATGCCCTTAAAGCCTATGTAAAACATGAGATACCAACCACCGCATTTCTCGACCTGGCAGGCTGTTGCGCGTTCCTGTTCCCATTCCAGGCTCTTGTTGCCGGAGAACACAGGATTATTTTCGTATTTTACCCATGTCAGGCCATCCTTGCTCGTTGCATAACCGATGGCATTTGGTTCGTATTGTTCTCCTCCGGAATACCACATTTTGAAAATCATGGCTTCATCATCCCAAATTACATGCGGGCACATGACGGCAACCTTTTCCCAGGATTTTTCAGGAGACAGAACTGGCTTGTCACTCATGCGTTGCCAATTTACTCCATCAGGGCTGGTGGCGTAGCCGATCCGGGATTGACCTTTTGCCTGGCCGGTATACCACATGTGGTAACCATCAGTTCTCTTGAGTACGACGGGTCGATTCATGTCATCTTCCCAGCCGGTTTCAGCTCTTGGTCCAAGAACAATCTGTGGAGGTTCACTCCACTTAATGCCGTCTTCGCTTTCTACAATTGCAATACTCTTCTTCGGTCGCCATGAAAGCCACATCCGGTACTTGCCGTTATCCCTGAGAACGGAAATATCGAAACAGGTCCCGTATTTGCCGCCCATTACCGGGTTGCCTTCATGCTTCTTCCAGCCGGCTGACGTTTCGGCTGCGCAGGGCTGGATAGAATGTTGTGAACCGGGAAGTGAGCCGGTAAGGCGGGCGAGGTTAGCGGAACCGGCAATTTCTTTTCCATCTGCGAAAATCTTCAGACCTTTGCCTTTGCCATATCGCTCACCATTACGGTCATAAAGGATTGTCAATATGTGTCCATGATATGGAATGCGATCCAGGCAGAAATAATCCCATGTGCCGTCTGGTACAAGAGGATTTACTTCTACTGTTTCGTCTGCCCGCGGGCGCAATCCAATCAGGCCGTTGATGATCAGATCACAGTACGTGGAATGGTTGTAATCCTTGCCGCGTTCTTCACCGCCTTTACCTGCATCCCATGTGCCATTCTTCCAGTTTTTCAGCCTGGTTCTGGAAATCCAGTCGCCGTTGATGGGATTGAGGTTCTCGTCAATCCATGGGACAACTCGGCCATCATCAAGTTTGAACCTGTGTGACTTTGTGTAGAGCTTTAGAATATCCATGTAATCTTTCTTTCCGACGAACTCCTGGCTGTAATTATTCAAGAGATTTGCCAGGCCGGTCAGGGTTATGGCTGTCGAGTACGGCCAGCTTGGTCCATTCCACTGGCATTCATGACCTTTATATGAAAGCTCGAACTTCGGATGACGTTGTTCTGCTGTTGTCGGGCCGAACGGCGCATAGAATCCCTGCGGATCCATCAACTGTTTCCATGCAACTGACTTATCCGCATCCGGCAGGTTGCAGTACCATGGCGTGAGGCCATGCAGTTCCCTTGCGTCTGAAAGTTTTTTGTTCTCACCTTTCGGTAGAACTTTGAAGAAGTGTGCACTGTTGTCCCAGAGTTTTTCCTGCACAAGCAACTTTATTTTGGCGGCTTTATCTTTGTATTCTTTTGCCAGGTTCTGCTTGCCTGCCATCTCTGCAATTCTTGATATGGCGATGGCATCACCATGCATGTAGGTGTTAATTGTTGCGCGGTAGCCGCTGCCGCTTATTGAACATTCCATTCCATCCTTGCCATCGACCTGCCAGTAAAGACCGTTAGGGTCAAGGCGCTCCTTCTCCCATGCCTCGTAATTTCTGACCAGGTCGGGGAGAAGGTCCAAAGCCTCCTTGTTGTCGCCGGTGACACAGTAGCGCTGCCAGACTGAGTCAGCGATCCAGAATGAGTAACTGCGAACCGCGCCACCTTTCCGCAGCCAGAAAGTGGTATAGTCATTCATGAATTTCTGGTCAACCAGCCAGCGTCCTTCGCGGATATGATGACCGGCGGCACAGTTTATCGTGTTGTGCCTGCCGGCCCAGCCGACCTTCGGGAGAAATTCGCTGATCACAAAGCCGTCAGGTGTTTCCTTGATGTGCTTCCTGTATGTCCACCAGCGGAAATAGTATATCTCCTCAATTTCCCTGTCCGGACAGTCGAGCATGGGCATATTATCTTTAAGGAAACTCCATGCCTTTGAATTTGGGATACATTGTGAATACAATTCCCTGTCATTCTGGTTGAATGAATCGATGTAGTGTTTGAATGATTCAGTTTTGAGGATCAGCGTGGCTTTTGCCGCCTGATCC
Organism: Lentisphaerae bacterium RIFOXYA12_FULL_48_11; assembly: GCA_001804885.1. Taxonomy (GTDB): domain Bacteria; phylum Verrucomicrobiota; class Kiritimatiellia; order UBA8416; family YA12-FULL-48-11; genus YA12-FULL-48-11. The sequence goes on along the minus strand of MHBM01000252.1, from coordinate 155 downwards.
TGCGCGTATAATGTTGCAGCCGACAAGGCGAGGTAGACGATTATCGAGGAAAAAGGTCGTTTCATGACAATATTACTTTCCTTTCATCTTCAGTTGATCAAGGGCTGCCTGGGCTTCTTTTGGGTGCTTTTTCTTTATGGCTTCGACAATTCTCT
>MHBM01000251.1 GCA_001804885.1 Lentisphaerae bacterium RIFOXYA12_FULL_48_11 | reverse complement strand
CAAGACCACTATATGCGGCATTTAACTTTACAATCTACCCACCTGAATCATTTTCCTGTTTGACATTGACTCCCTTTGCGCTGTGATGCAAAAATCCACGTCTCAATGGACACGGAAAGTAAAAACACATCATCCGTATGGAAACAACTGGGCTGGATAACTGTGTATGCCATAGCAATGGGGCTTCTTGAAGCCATTTGCGTGTTATACCTGCGACGTTTGGTAATACCGGAAGGAATTGACGCCCATCAGCTCGGGTCTCCAATCGTGCGCTTCCCAATCGAACTTATCCGCGAAGCCTGTACTGTGATGATGCTTGTGGCTGTTGCATGGATGGCCGGATATAACTGGAAAACACGTACCGCTTATTTCTTTTACATGTTCGGCGTCTGGGACATCCTGTATTATGTCGGCTTGAAGTGGCTCGGTAACTGGCCGTCTTCATGGCTGGAATGGGACTGCCTGTTCCTGATCCCTGAACCGTGGTACGGACCGGTACTGGCACCCGTGCTGATCAGTCTCTATTTCATGTTGGGATGTTGCCTGGTGCTGCTATACGAAAAACGCTCCACACCTTTACAAATCACTTTATCCGTTGTTGTTTTGCAGGTTATGTCAATTGTGGTCTGGTACTGGTCCTTCGTGAAAGACACCAACCACATCGTCAAACACGGGTACACTGGAGTCCATTACTCATGGATACTGTTTGCAGTCGGACTTGTGCTGGGTCTCACCAGCCTCTGGCTGGCAACACCAGCCAGAGTAAAAGAACCGTCGACTTAAGAGCATTTTCTTCAGCGTTTGAACTCCAGGCGCCATTTTGCCGGACCTGAGGCTGGCTGTTTCAGTGTCAGGCACAATGTTCCATCAGCGGTCTTCACATCTGACTTCACCTGCTCCACACCATCGGCCGCCGCTTTGACCAGCTCAAAACCTTTCGGAACATTAAACACCAGTTCGGTCGGATATCCACCGACAAGACGAACAACTCCAGACAGCACTTTTCCAGCTTCATCCCAGGCAACATTTTCCAATTCCACTGCTCCCTGAGTTATATGCCTATCGGTCGACAGAAGCTGCGGGCGGTTAAGCGCGGGATGAATTGCCAGCAACATATTTGCCCGGCCTTCAATCGATCTGACAAGCTGACCTCGCACAACACCAAGCAACTTGTGGTTCCAGAAATCATACACCAGGTATTCACCGTTTGCGGGTAATCCAAGCTCGTCAAAACTGAAACCAACATCCGCCGGCACCTCGTTCCAGTTGAATAGGGAAACCACATCCCAACTGCCAAACGAACGCCGAATCTTCAGATCCCACACCGGCAGCATCTGGAAAATCGGGAACAGATCAAGTGGTCGTACGTCACACACAGGCAGACACTGCTGAAGAAGCCTCATCCGCTCAGCTGAAAGCCCTGCCAGCTTGTCGCCGGCAAACATCATTTGTCCAGGCAAACCTACAACAGCAGTGGCAAGCCGAGCCACATTCAAAGGAGCTACCCCAACCATCAGTGTGTCAGGATCATTGTACCAGACTATATTATTAACAAACAGCTGGTTGATGGTAGTCCAGGCCTGATTCGAATAATTCTCCCAGTGCGGATCCTTACCGGGATGAACAATATCTGCCCCTATTCTACCAGCATCCGCCTGGCCGATCTCAGGCCCGGTGTAATGTCCCTGACATGCCAGCCATATCCTGTCCGGCCCAATGCCACGCCTCAGGGCTTCAATACACATACGGAAGGGATCTTCGCATTTCTCCTTGAACGCGGCACAAACATTTGTCCGTTCGAAGAAATGGGCAGAATAGCCTGGACCACGCCCCGACATGCCATCAATCTTAAAGTACTTGTATCCCCAGTCATGCGACATCACGCGATGAGTCTCTTCCATGTGTTCGCGAACTGCTTTCTGGGATGGATCAATTACATAATACCCATTCCAGTTTCGCATCGGCTTGCCATCCGGACCGTGCAGGAACCACTCCTTATGTGCCGCATAAAACACATCATCTCCGGTACCAAACGGTACGGTCCAGATGCCCGGCACGAAGCCAAGTTCAGTAATACGGTCAGCCAGCCACTTCATTCCGCTTGGAAATTTCTTCGGATCCGGTCTGAGCGTCAGGTTGTGAAACTTTGCAACAGGCAACTTGTCAGAATTATCCTGCCACGATTCAATGTGCCAGATTTCCATACCAAACGGTTTCAACTGTTTTACGCCGATATGTGCCTCATCAAGATTCTCCTTTTCTCCAGCGGTATCAAAATATGCATTCCAGGACATCCAGCCGGTGGGCGGCGACGGACATCTCTTTTTATCAATAGGTTTGTAGTAAGGCACATATTGAGAACGGTAGTAGTTGCGTTTCGCCTGAAATGTCAGCTGGGAATACAGCGTATCTTGAGGCACTGCAGCCATCTCTAAATCAAAAACCGGGGAGTCGACACCATCACGCCCGGACAGCAGTGATACCATCTGGCCAGTCAGCCGCAACGCTGTATCTGTCGTAACATCAAACAGAGAATCATTTAACCGGCTGTCGGCCGGACCTGAAGCCATCTGGACCACCCGCGAAGCACCATTCGGCCGCGTACGACAGGCAAAAGTCTGCCTGCCAAGTTGCGCTGTACCCTTGAACAACAAGGTTCCTTTATAAGACTGGGCAGCACGATGGATAACAGAAATGTGCACAGTATCACCTGAACCCGTGAACGATAAGTACCCCTGCACATTGCCATCGGCATCGAGTAAAGCCGGCCTTTCTGTGATGGAATCCCTCGATGCCACTATTAACCACTTCTTAGGCTTATTCCTTGTTTCGACTTGAAAGGACAGTTCTCCTGTCAGCCTGGCGCCGGACAAAGAATGTTCAAGTAATAACGATGAGTTACCCGGATTAAATTTTACCAGCCATTCACCCTTGTTTATCCCGACTGATCCGTACAATTGATCAATTGGAGTAAAACATCCAATCAACAGGAACGATAACATGACAACAGCTGTACAGATTTTCAAAACATGGTTATTGAACAGACTATTCTTCATTGTTGGATCTCCAAGTTAACTGTTTCGCTCCTGACGAACTCAGATTCTTTAGATTGTAGGCGACGGTCCCTATTATGACCATGTGTGATCTGACCCATTTTTTATACTTTTTGACCAGTCGTAATCCTTTGACCCCAAAAACTCACAACAATAGCTTTTTCTCAAACCCACCTCAGAATGGGATTGAGCTGTTCAATTTTGAGATGTGCTTAAAAAAAGTTCGATTTTAATTTAAATTGGTGTCATATGTACATCCAACAGTTTGTCCCAATTCTAGAAACGGAGAAGCCGCTATGACCACAAAACAAACACGTAGAAATTTCCTTAAAACAGCAACAGTATGTGTCGGTACGATTGCCGGCTCAAAGATTATTGGCGCGCCATACATCCTTGCCGACAAGGAAACCCGCGCTAAGTTGAGAACAGTGGTAATCGGATGCGGCGGTCAGGGAACTGGAAATCATACACCCGTTGCAGCACGAGAACAACTGGTCGCACTGGTTGATCCGGACGACAAAAGACTCGCAAAGGCAATGGAAAAAGCCAAACAGACAAATCCAAAAGTCAAGATGAGCATCAAGACTTTCAACGATTATCGCAAGCTTTTCGATAAGATGGCCAAGGAAATAGACGTTGTTTTCATCGCCTCACCGAATCATCATCATGCCCTGCCGGCCCTCATGGCAATGAAACTGGGCAAACATGTCTATGTCGAAAAGCCGCTCACCCATACCATTGCCGAAGCACGTCTGATGGCCGACTACGCCCGGCAGTACAAAGTTGCAACCCAGATGGGCAATCAGGGCCATTCAGGTGAGGGCTACCGCCGATTATGTGAGTATATCTGGTCCGGCGCCATAGGACCGGTCAAAGAAGTTTTCTGTTGGAGCAACCGTGCAAACGGCGGAAATGGGCCAAGGCCACCCGTTCTTCCCGTACCAGAGGGAATGCACTGGGATGAATGGATAGGGCCAAGCCCATTCCGTGACTATCACAAGGATCTCCATCCGCATGAATGGCACGGCTGGCATGATTTCGGGAACGGTTCTCTCGGAAATATGGGCTGTCATATAATGGACGGAACCTTCTGGGCACTGAAACTCGGATACCCAACCACGGTTGAAGCTGAACAAATGATAGGCGGAAGCGACGAGCGATACCCTATCGGCACCCGCATCCGCTGGGACTTCCCCGCCCGCGAGGGCATGGAGCCCGTCAAGCTTTACTGGTACGACGGCCTCGCCAAGGATCAGCCTTACAACAAACAGACTGTCGGGGCGATCGACTGCGTCGTGCGCGAAGCCACAAACCGTCCGCCCTTCGTCGTCGAACTGGAAAAAAAGTACAACCGGGACTTCGGCAGCAATGGTTCGATTCTCGTCGGCGACAAGGGCATCATGACCATCGGCCAGCACGGCGACGGATGCCGCATGGTGCCGGAGGAGGCACACCGTGCCTTCCCTATGCCTGCGGCCACGCTGCCGCGAATCAAGGGCACACACCAGTCCGATTTCTTCCGGGCGTGCCGTGGCGGCGCGCCGGCTTGCGCCAATTTCGACTATTCGGAGCCACTGGCCGAGATTGTTTTACTCGGCGACCTGGCGATGCGTGCAGGCGCGGGACGCCTCATCAAATGGGATGGACCCGCGATGCGCTGTACCAATCTACCGGAACTCAACCGATTTATTAAACCGGCATACCGGGAAGGCTGGCGGATCTGAATCTGACGCAACACTAAACACGTATGGAGGAAACAGAGATATGTCAAAAGAGACACAGATAACGCGGCGGCACATGCTCGGGACCATGATGGCCGGAGCATCGGGAATCATAACTGGAACGGCTCTGCAGGGGTGCAAAAGCACGGCCGGCAGGAACTCACGCAACGTGATCGGAGACCCGAGAGTCCAGGGGCCATTCCCTATCCTGTCAACGCCATTCACGGCTTCGGGAGCCGTCGACTTCGATGTGCTGGCCAAACAGGCGCGGTTCGTCGACTGGTGCGGCAGCCCGGGCATGATCTGGCCGCAGTCGGGTGACAGCGTCGACCTGCTGACGACCAACGAGAAGCTCCGTGGCATGGAGGTGCTGGCCGAGGCAACCCGCGGTCGCCATTCGGCACTGTGCCTCGGCGTACAGGGAAAGGACACGGAAGAGATGCTCCTCTTCGCGAAACATGCCGAGAAGCTGGCACCCGCCGCGATCATCTCGCGCCCGCCTGATACGGGCAAGACTGAGGACGATCTACGCCAGTACTGGCGCGCGCTCTCGTCCGTGGCAAAGCGGCCGGTGATCATCCAAACCTCCGGTGGTGTTGCGTACAAGGGACCGGCACCCTCGATCAAACTGCTGCTTGAGCTGGCAAAGGAGTCACCGCATTTCGGTTACGTCAAAGAGGAGTCGGCACCCATCGTCCCGCGCATGAAAGAGCTGGTTGCGGCCAAGCCGACAATCCGCCGGGTATTCAGCGCGATGGGCGGGTTCGGCTGGCTGTATCAGGCGCGCCTGGGCACGGAGGGTCTGATCACCGAGCGCGCGGTCTATGCGGATCTCCTGACCGCCATCTGGGAGCGGATGCAGAGCGGCTCCGATCCCGACGGCCTGGCGGACGCATTCAGCAAGCTCCTGCTGATTCTAAATCTCCGGGAGACTATCCCCTGCAACCAGTTGCGGGGTTACCACCTGTACGTCTGGAAGAAGCGCGGTGTCTTCAAGAACATGCTTTCGCGCAACTACGGGCCGAAAAACAGCATTCCGGCATCGCCTAATGTATCGGAACAGATCCTCATCCAAGAGGATATCGATGAGATCGAGAGCCGTTTCGCTGCGCTGAAGCCGTACCTGAAACGCGGCTCATTCGTCGGCTGAACATCGGGAGTTACTCTCCAATAATATGTAATGTGAAGGGTGTGTTGCCCAAATAACAAATGGTCTGATTTTCCGCGGTCACGGACCGCGTCCACAGAAGAAAACGGCTGTTTCCTCTTCTGTGAGAAGTGTAAGTTAAAATGCCGCATGAATACGCGGAAGCGTTCCATGCCAGGAATCGCTATCCTCTGTGGTCTTACAAAGGAC
>MHBM01000250.1 GCA_001804885.1 Lentisphaerae bacterium RIFOXYA12_FULL_48_11 | reverse complement strand
TCCCGGGCCATGCTCCAGGGCATCCTCAAATATGTGCGTATATATGGTCCATGGAGCATTAACATCGCCGCCGGAGGATCGAATGATCTGAAAGTACCGGATACAAAAACCTGGAAAGGAAGCGGCATCATCGCGCGCGTACCCAATAACAAGGTTGCCCATGATATTCTTACTGCCCGCCTTCCAACGGTAATCATCAATCCGCCAGACCCTTACCTCAAACGTTCACATCCGCTTTCGGTTTATTGCCGCATCCAGTGCGATTCCCATGCAATTGGTAAACTTGCTGCCGAGTCATTTCTCGATAACTCATTTGCCAACTATGCATTTGTCGGAGAGGTAGCCGGCATCAACTGGTCACGGTGGCGACAGGAAGCATATGAGAAGCACCTCGCTGCGGCCGGAAAAACATGCCATGTATTCCCCATCTCCTCCGGAGAAAACCCTGTATGGAGCAGCGAGCGAGAGCGCCTCTGTACCTGGCTGAAAAAGCTTCCAAAACCGGCGGCGATTTTTACAGCGAACGACAACCGCGCACGCCAGGTTCTCGATGCCTGTCTCGTCGCGAATATTCAGGTTCCATATGAAGTCGCAGTACTTGGCGTCAATAATGACATCCTGATCTGTGAAACCTGCATCCCACCCCTTTCCAGTATTACCGTTGATGACGAAAAAGCCGGCTATGAAGCCGCACGCCTGCTTGACCAGATCATGCACAAGGCCGTGAAAGGACAGAAAATCGTCCGTTATGGAACTACGGGCATTGTTTCACGTGCATCAACCGAAGTAGTACAGGTCAAAGACAAGTTGGTGATCCGTGCGTTGGAGTTTATCCGTATCAATGCCGGCCTGACCATCCGTGTGTCGGACGTTGCTGATCATCTCGGCGTAACGCGTCGCTGGGCCGAGATGCGTTTCAACAAAACACTTGGACATTCAATAGTGGAATCGATCCAGAAAGCTCGCATGACAACTATCTGTTCGATGCTTAAAGAAACCGATCTTTCGTTCAGAGAAATCTCCAGGCGCTGCGGGTTCTCTCAGCCACACCATCTCTGCACGATCTTCAAACAGCAGTTTGGTGTGACAATGAGCAAATATCGGGAAAGATACAAAATCCGATTGTAAATGTGATGATTGGATCACTTTGTCTCAAAATAAACCATAGTATTGACCGTATTTGGCCCAAACTCTATCCAGATACTTCGCATGCGAGCCTTCTCAATAACGGCACAGACTCCATCATTGGGTATGCCGGCTAGCCCACACGAGTTACCTAAGCTCGATAACACATTTTCACGTACCTGGAAAATCCTCTCTTCGGTACCGCCATGTGCCTCCCATAACTCATTCATGAAGACACTTACAAGCGACCGATCCACCAGCGTATAACCATGCTGTCCGGGAGAAGGAAATGCACCGAGAATGGCCTGTATACGACCCTCGCCGTCTGCAAGGACTGTAATCGTTCCCCTGGCAGATACGTGGGCGCCTCGTTCACACTTCGGATTACTATATCGGAATTTCTGCACAGCTGTTTTTGTGATCTCAACACATTCTGGAATCTGCTCCTTTTCCATCTGGTACATAGTCACCAACCTGCTTTCCAGCTTGGCCAGGGTTCCAATCGGACACGACGATGATAGCCCCCACGCGCGGCGCGGCGCGGTCTTTATAAATAGCGTAACACCGGCAATTAACAGGACTGCCACTGCTGCGGCAACCACATAACCACGTACAGCTGCACGACGCTGTTGTGCCAGCAGCTGATTCCGTTCCTCCAGCTTCCTCTGGAATTCCTGCTTCACCATGGGGTCGTCGTGAACTGCCTGGGGTCCTGCCAATACCGGTACATCACCTATTTTTGTCCAAGTCGAACCCATGTTCTGGTTCCAAACAAGATTATTTTTAGAGAGCGTACCTGCTGCAACAAGTGCCTTGATCGCCTCAAGTTCAACAGGACCTTTACGTTCACCGTTCTGGGAATAGAACCAATCCATTGCTATCCTCCTATTATGATAAGTGCTTCATCCGAGAAGGTAAGAAATCTTATTTCTTAAACGATTTACACGTATTCGTCATCTCACGGCATAAGTTCTATACGAACAGGGCCTTCCAAACCCGAAGGTTGCAACTGGTCTTCAGAGGCAAATCCCTGGAAGGCTTTCATTGTGCGTTTGCCTTTTTCAAGCGCCATGTTGCTCTTTGTAATCCTTTGTTCAGGCGGCAGTCCAGCATCACCTATCAGGCGATTGGCCCAAACATTGGTAACCTCAATCTCAAGCTCGTTCTTCCCGGCCTTTAATGCTCCCGTCAATTCCACCTGCCATGGCGCTGTCCAGACAATGCCCAGGTTCTCGCCATTGAGCCGAACCTGTGCTATCACCCCGACCGTGCCCAGCTGCAGAACAGACCGTCGTGCAACCTGATCAGCAGTCACTTCAAACGTCTTGCGGTATTTTGCCGTACCCGAGAAGTATTTGATGCCGCTGTCAGGATGCTTGTCCCACCCGATCAGTTGATCAAACACAGCGCTGGCCGGCGTCCCGCGCCCGGATTGAAAACTTACATCCCATGCGCCATTCAGCGCCACTTCAGCCCCGGATGCCACCGGAAGCGCCGCAGGCCGTGGTTGTCCCTGTTTACGAAAAACTACGAACACCGACCCGTCCTGCGGTAGATCCAGGGCCAGACGAGTCCGTCCATCTTCTGTGGCCTGCCAGCCAACCTCACCGTCAATCTTGCCGCTGACCGGGTTCCACAATTCCGGTTGTTTGCCGCTCACTCGGAAAACACAATCCGCCTTGCCTGTTCCCGCCACAAAATATATGTCTGTATCCTTATCACGCCGATGCGTGTATTCGAACGGTCCTTCAAAATCAGCTAATATCTTTTTTGCCTTTAATGCATCCGCAAGGGAAGGAGTTCCTGCCCACAGTTTTTCACCCAATTGCTTCACTTCATCATCACCCTCGATCAGACCAGGTGTGCTCTGCGGTTTGCGTGATCCAAACACCACAGGTACACCAGCTTTCTTCAGCTTCGCGATTTTCTTCAATGCGGCCAGAGACACCTGTCCATCGTCCAGATCTACAACCATCACACTGTAATTCATGCCATCAGGCAATACCAGTTTACCATCCTTGACCTTTATCCGTTCCAGAAGCACTTCCGTTGTGACGATATCGTATCCATGTCCCTTCGGCATCGCCATTGTGGCAGTCGCACTCCAGTTGGTTTCAAACCGTCCCCAGTGCTGGTACGGAATATCACCAGTATAGGTACATACGTCAGCCACGAAAAGTCCCTGCCGCAGAAGATGCTGACAGCGCCCGAGATAAGACATGAACGGAGCCGCCTGTTCGAACCACGTCACCTTGGGGTTGACATGCGTCCCTGCAAAATACTCGGTGCCGGGAGAACCAAATTCACGCGGCGAACAGGTGAAGGTATGCCAGACCAGCTGGTTTACCCCGTCGCAGAATGACTCATCACCGGGGTGCTTCAGGACTGCCGGGTATGCGGTCCAGTGCCGTACCATGTGCGTGAACGCCTCGGCCGCCGCTAGCCGCTTGCCATAGATATGCGCGGTAATTGATTGTGGCCGGCTCATCTGCCGCCCGCCGCGGTGCCAGCTGGCAGCGGTATACCAGAACTCGCCCTGCGGCATATCGTTCTGCGCCAGAAAATCCAACTGGTCTGCTTCGCCGAAAACCGCAGGATTACGGTTCCATGGACCACCCGACTCCGAATGCCACTTTATTCCATGCTTGTGACTCAACTTCATCATCGTACCGTAGAAATTGTCGCGGAAACAATCATTCCGCGCCCGGCGGTAATCTCTCATGAAATCATGGGATTCATCTTCGCTTTTGACGACAAATCCTGCCAGCACAGGCAGCCAGGGCCGAATGGCATAACCCTGGTATTTCTTGAAATCTTTTTCGAATGACCCGGTCCAGGTCGGAACTGCACCTTCCCAGCTTACGCTGTAGAAATGAGTCAGCGTTTTACCGGCCAGTGGTCCGATATCAGCGATAATGGCCTTGCCCATGCGGTTGAAGTGTCCTGTCACCGCTTTCGAATCCAGGACATCTACATCGTATTCATGCCCGTCAATTGTCGTGTAACCGAACCGAACCAACGCCCACTGGCCCGCAGGTACATCCCAGGCGAGACGACCTTTCCCATCCACCTTTCTGGTCAACTCCACAATCTCCAGCGCAATATGGGTTTCCATCCCTTTCTGATCATCGATTTTTTTACCCGATGAGGCTTTCATCGTATACAAGCCATCGCCTGCATTCAGCCAGTTTTCATTTTGTCCAAGAACCTTACCTTCGTACTTAACGGCGAATGTCGCGACGTTCCAGAAATATTTGTTGTCCGGATTCTTCAGTACCGTGTCAAAGCGTGACCCGCTGACCAAAGGCGTGGTCTGACAGATGAGACGCTTTGGTGCATCAGCCCCAACTTCCCATGGCCCTTTCAGTGCGCCTGCGCAACTGCTCAGGTTGACACTGACTTCCAGCCCGACCCGTGCCGCTTCCTTGATGCCAAAAGCCAGGAGTCGACGCCACTCCGTACTCATGAATTCCATCTTGGGTTTTGGAAGCACAACATGCCCCGCATCATCCCAGTAACCACGCGCATCAAACATCAGGAGCCCGCCAAAACCCACACGCTTCATGGCTTCCATGTCGCTGGTGATTGTCTCTTCGTCAACATGTCCATTGATCCACCACCAGTACGCCCACGGTCGGTCCGTAACGGGCACATCACGAAATCCCTGATCCAGGGAAACCGGTGCCGCCTGCACGCCTATGCCGGCCAGAAGAAAGGCCAAAAACAAAACTGTCCTGATTGTCATTTTCCTTAATTGTTCTTTCATATCTCTCCTTATATATATCTCCGTCCGGCCTTACGAAAGCCGGTTACAGTCATGACAACAACTGCAACTATTAATGGTCAATAACTTACCAAAGTAACCTGACCTGCTTCCATTGAAAGCCGCAGACCTCCTGATGCAGATTTTTCCGCCTTGCCACAAAGGATTTTCAGTTTCCCTGTATCTATTCCGGAAATCTCAACCATCGCAGGCGAAGCCTCAAAATTCACAGCAAGTAGATATCGACGTCCATCAGCACCGGAAACTTCCACCACCCTGCATGCCTGCCCACCTTCGGGCCGTTTTTTCGCTTCGACCTTTCCATCAATTCGTATCACCGCACCGATATCATAAAGCTTCTCATTCGCATTGTAGAACTTCTGCTGATCACAAAACGCCATGCTGACAATATCGCAATAAAGATTGCCGCCACGCCCGCTGAATGCCAGCGGCAGATTGTGCGCGAGATTAACCTGGCGCTGCCCCGGTCTGTACAGAGTCAGGCCTTCATCGCCATAAACAGCGCCGACAGTAATTCGCCCGTCAATCTCCAACGTGCCCTGCTTACAGCGAATAGCTTCTTCTGCCGGCATAGGACCACTGCCTGCACCCGTCAATTGCCGTTTCCTGCCGTCAATCCGGTAATTCCGTTTGCCGCCGTTGTAGACATCATTCGGGATGTTCATATACAACCCCATCACACGGTTGATGTGAATCGGCCGCAAAGTCTCAGCTCTCTGGAGAACAACCACCGTAGCATCGTCCGGCAAAGCAACAAAAGCTGTCTGGGCTGATGCTATCTTGTCCGCCCCCGACCCTTCTGCCGGGTTTTTGTCCGCTATCCATTCGTAACTGCCGCATGTGGCAAAACCGCCTTCAAACTGCCAGGATTGCCATTGCGCTTTACCGGCATGCGTCTCACAACCAACGCCGGTGATTCTACCGGCAAGGTTCCACTGCCATTCAACCAGATCGGATCGATCGGACGGAACAACCTGCCCGGACGGAAGCTCCCCAGCTTTCCAGACCCAGGATGCCAATCGCTTATTTCCCTTCACCATCTGCGCTCCGTGAAACTCATCCTGCCACGATTTCAACGACTCAATCGAACATGCTGGCTTCTTGCTCGGATCGGGATACTGTCTCAACCAGTAAGCAGCCAGCGACAACGTCTCGGCACGGTCACCTTCCAGGCGGCAATAGTACAAAGGCGAGACTTGCGCCAAATCAGCAAGGCGTTCACCCAGGAAAGCACCCTTCGGGCTGGCGCTTTGTTCCGTAGCCACAAGCTTCAGCCAGCCTGACAGAAACTTGTCGGCATCGGTAT
>MHBM01000249.1 GCA_001804885.1 Lentisphaerae bacterium RIFOXYA12_FULL_48_11 | reverse complement strand
CCTTGCGTTACTTTATTTCTCTTCATTTCTTTCAAAGCCAACGAACACTCTCATGGTTTTTTCAACCGCCGCGGTTGAAAAATACCATGCAGAGATTGGTTGGACCTATTTCTCTTTCTTCTTCATGCTTAGGATCAGTTTCTCTCCGTCGAGCTTACTGTCGAGTTTTGCAAGCTTCTGAAGTTCTTGAATGGCTTCGAGTACAGACATGTCCAAGCCTCCGAATGAAAAGAGATGAAATATTCCTTTCGAATTGTTTCCAAAATCCTCCCATTTCATCAGTTCTTTTTCGGTTTCAGCTTCAAGTATAATTGTAATTCGCTTTGCATCGTCGGTTTTACCGAGATCCTTTATTTGTTTGTTAAAAACATCAATTATATCAACGATGTTTGCTTGCTTAAATTCCATTTCTGGTATCCTGATCCCGTGCAAGAGCCGTTCAGTCTTGTTGGTAAGTGCGGCAGCTTGCGCGTCATCGATGGTAACAGCTTTTTTCAATTTTGAATTTCCTGTTCCTCCGGCCCAGAGCAAATGTGTTTGCAACAGAAGGAAAGTCAACGTCACGAGTGTTATTATTCGCATTACTTTTTATCCTTCATTCTAAGGTCCAACGTCACTTCTGAGGCGCGGAGGCGCTTGGCGACGGTGTCCCGCGCCGCGCGGGATCACCGTCGCCTCCAGAAGATTGTTGGGTTTCTTTAATCGGTTCCATTTTAATGTCTTCGTGATTATCTTCCAAGTCTTTCAAATCTTTCACTTGGTCAACTTCAAGCAAAAGATCGCCATGATGGGAACATTTCGGGGTAGGACCACCAACAATCCATGTTACCTTGTATTCGCCACCAGCTGGACAAGTTGGCATGGTCGCTCCTTTTACGAATGCAAGAACTGTCTTAGGGTCCATTGTGTCTCCATCCTTTAATTTGTATGACAATGGAACACAGCAAGTCATAGGTGAGGTCAGCATTCGCAAGTTGTTTAAGCAGGTATTGCGTTGCGCCTGTTTGCGTGCTTTGAAAAACGATGGCAAGGCGATTGCGAGCAAAAGACCTAATATGAGCGCTGTGACAACGAAAATACGCAATGCTTTTCCATTATTCTTCATATTTCCTAAAACCCAACGTCATTTTCATGTGCTCGAAACCCGCCGCGGGTTGAGAGTCACATGCAAAAAATGGTTGGCATCCTCCTAGTCTTATTCTCCGACGCAAATGCGATGCCACCAACGCTTTTCACCTTCAGCCTTTGCATCTCCCAAGGAACATTTAGGATTTCGTCCAATAACCTCAATAATGTATTTCCCATTCGAGGGACACTGCGGAATCGTATTGTCTTTGCAGTATTTCGACAATTGTTCTTCGCTTATGGTGTCGCCAGTTTTCAGGCCTAGCTCTCGTGTGGCAAATTCCTTTGCTGAATCTATAAATTTCAGGTTGCTGGTGCAACTTATTGCCTTTGCGCGTTCTGTCTTGAATTTGAGAAGTTGAACTCCAATAGAAGAAAGAACGACCAGAACGATAATGACTGAGGATATGATAACATTTCTTTTCATTTTCTCAGATGCCAACGATCTGAATGAGGGTTTTTTCAAACCGCCGCGGTTGAAAAATACCCTCCATTTATTGGTTCGGTGTTTCTTCAATAAATCCGTGTTTCTTTGCCCATTCATCAGTCCATCCATACAGTTTTATGTGATGAACGGCATGACCTTCTTTCTCGCATCCCGGGGCTTCCGTCAATTCTCCGTCTCCAGCCCATGCCTCAGTCATCAGATGGTCATGATCACATTTGTCTTCGTCAATTTTTTTGCGCAAACGTTGAAGACTCTTGATGAACACATCCAAGCCTTTTGCGTCGGCGTGAACGAACACTTGACCATCATTGTCAGCAAAGACTGCAAGTACATGATCTGATTTATTCATAATCCTCTCACACCGAACGTCACTTCTGAGGCGGCGCTGTTTCAGCGTCGCCTCCAGAAGATTGTTGGCCATCAATCTTTTCCAATTTTAGAATAGTAAAAGCACATCCAAATCTGAAAAATGCTTCAGGCGAACCATAGAGAACCATAGTTTCAATATCTCGTTGGAACTCGCAAATCATGTCAGTTTCTCGTCGAATTACTCCGGTATTTACTAAAGCTTTGTTGAATGATCCGTAATTCTTTATAGTTTCATCATAGCTTGCAACGGACATGCCATATGCCTTGGCGATATTGTCGCTAGCAATAGCATTTGGTACGAGGATAATTGTCTGGTTGTGACGATCGCGAATAAGCGTAAGGTCACATGTATTACAAATGATCTTGAGTAACTCTCCAAGATTAATGTTACGAGCGGAGAATGTTGTGCGCTTGGTGATTTTGTTCTTCTGGAAAAGAATAACTGATGCAGGAGAATTTGTAAGTCCGCATGCTTGAAGTGAAAAGTTAACCGCAGCACGGACAGTTGTGTTTCGGAAGTCCACGCTAGGAATGTTACGTAATTCAATTTCTAATGGGATAATGTTGGAGACAAGAGTATAGGTCCTTCCTTCAATTACGATATCCGAATATGGTCGAATCTCAAATGGTCCGTTTGTCTTACCAGTTGCGTTATCAATAAGCAAGTAATCGTCGCCAGCCAGAACCCTGTTGCACACGATAAAGAGAGTAATAATGCTTTTTTTCATGTTCTTCCAAGTGGCCAACGTTACGGTTCAGCGGCGCGGGTTTCCGCGTACGCTGCAACCGATGGTTGGCTTTCCCTCTCTTATTCTTTCGGTTCTTTTGGAAGGTTCTTCAAGTTCTTTATGTATCTCTGCAAGTTGAACGGTTTTTGGCTCCGAAGAACATCCCATACCTCTACACATACTGCCTGGGCAATGTAAATTCTTGCATCGGCTCGTGAAATGCCTTGTGCAATCAGACGCTCAAGCGTTTGTTTGGTTTCTGGTGGGTCATCTGCCTTCAGTTGGTTGTCAACGACTTCAAGAAATGCAGCTTTGAGTCGAGGATTTGACTTTTCGGTTTCATCAGATTTCCGTTTCATTCTTATTCTCCTTAAAAGCCAACGCCATCATTGAGCGGCGAGTGCCCGCCGCGGGTCACTCGTCGCGCTCGAATGATTTGTTGGACAGATCTTCCTCTCTAGTTACTTAATAATTTACTGGATTCGCGAAGAAACTCGTTGCGTTTCTTTGTGTTTGGTTCTTTCTTCGCGAGTTCAATATAGGCACCACTTGCTAAAAGACGTAACTCTTCGTAGTCGGCCCGGTAGCCATGCCGAAAATCAAGTTTGTTATACATCTGCACGGTTTGCGTATATTTTCCCGCGTCCACCAAGGCCTTCATTTGGGGCAGCGTATCACGTGTCACATGTTGAGTGTGAGCACATCCTGTAAGCAAGAGACAGGCGTAGGCTATTGTTAGTAAATACCTGCAATTCATTTTATCTCTGTTTGTCCAACGTCTCGGTTCACCTTCAAAATGGCCCCGCCGCGGGGACATTTTGTACAGGTGCAACCGGTGGTTGGACCTTCTTCGTTCTTATTGTTATTTGATCTTTAGAAACCTCAGCCGAACCTTGGAATTTCTTTGTAACCTCTTTCATTACATCAAGCATTGTACTGTTTCTGATCCGCAAAGTCACCGCCGGACCAAGCCTCGTAACTTCAGTCTTGTTTGTTCCTTTGAGTTCTAATGCTGAACTGTTTGGATTATGAGCATCGTAGGTATCGAAAGGAATAACGTATGTAACTGAATTTTCTTTGATTATCTGTTTTGGATATATGGGTGGATGACCAATGCAGTGCAGGTTCAACGCCAGATATTCAACAACGTCAGATGTAGCTGCTCCTTTAAAATCCATTTCAACAACTGGAATTTTGCGGAGACGCTCAGCAGTTTGTTCGTGATGAATGATGACGCCGGATGTCGTGCATCCACTGAAAACAAACGTAAGTATCAACAGCCAAACATTCTTCTTTATTTTCTTCATGGTCCAACGTCGGTGCTCAGGTGGTTCGAGACACGCGCTCGGCGCGGGTCGAAGAATCACCTGCAGCACATGGTTCGACAATCATTTCTTTCTCCGGTCTGTATAGATGGCCATAGTTCCCGCGGCAACACATATTATGCCGATAAGTCCGGCGTGCTTACGAGAGTAGTGCTGATAACCGAGTTTGGATCCCCCTTGAAATCCTCCATGGAAAATTCCGCCAAACAGGAAGAGAGCCCCCATAATACAAAAAATGACACCAAGCAATCCCATGCTACCAAATCCCCTAGAACTCCTTTGCATTTCTTTATTCATCTGTAGATGTCGAACATCAGTGTTGAGGCGCGAAGGAGCCTCTGGGCGACGATGTTCCGCGCCGCGCGGATACATCGTCGCCTCCGACACCTTGTTGGACACTTTCCTGTTTCATTAAATCAATGATTTTCCCTTTATAGCCGAGATATATAAATTTATTCTGATACTGTTGTAAGTACTTTACAGTTCTGCGCGCCTTCCTGATATCATGAACTGTAATTATCGGTTGAGGTTGTTCCTTGTCCGCAATGTAGATTTGATATTTATAGTGGACATAAGCATTGCGAAGTTCGGCGATCCTATTAATAGTGTCGATATGAAATTTCTTTATTCTTGGCATTCTGATCAATGGTGGCAAAACCGTACACTTCGCGCGTAGAGACATTTCACGTATTAGGACTTTGACCTCGTTGTGTGTCAGCAGGCCGCGCTCGGCAATATTTGCGATAAGCCCGTTAAACCAATGTTCGAACCACATTGCAAAGAAAAGGCATGCGTTCTTATATTCTCTTGACTGCGCAAATTTGTTGGCTTGATTCAGTATAGATGGGGAGTGATCGATTATTATGCGGAGTGATCGGCGTTTAAGCATGTCTTTTACTGCTTCTATAATTTGCTCGCGAATATTTCTCTTGCTTGCACGTTTTACGCGAACACGACCATCGGCAATACACTGCTCGGCAATGCATTCGAGAACTTCTTTGCTTAGGATCTTAAGTTTCTTCTTAAGATGTTCTGGTATTTTCTTCATATATGTGTCCAACGTCGGAACTGAGGGGATTTTCAAACCGCAGGTTTGAAAAGTACCCTCCAGTTCATGGTTGGGTCACTTCTCCTAATTCCGTAGCTTTGTTCTCCAAGGGTTTTCCATGCAGGTCAACCGTCGGTTTCTCAATTATTACTCTTCCTGCATGATAATTCGATTTTTTCACCCACTGACAGCATTTCCACCCGACAAAATCTTGTGAAGTGCCATGCAGCAGATCGCCGTGAACGGGACATGTAGGTATTTCCCCAATACGCCCGATTTTGTACTCTTTACCTGATGGGCAGCATGGCCATTTTCCATTCAAACAATATACCGCCAGTACATCCATGGGAATTGGATCACCTATCGTTAACCCGTGTGCGAGTGCACCCTGATGTTCTACGGAACCGTAGATCATTTTTAGATTCTGATAACATTGTGCTTGCCGAGTCCTCTCACGTGATATCGGGAGGAATTGCATTCCGAGCACACCAATAACCACAAGGACTAGAAAAGCCACCAGAATAATGTTCTTCTTCATCTTCATGACCCAACGTCCGAACTGAGGTTTTTTTCAAACAGCCGCTGTTTGAAAAATAACCTCCAGTTCATGGTTGGACAATTCCTTTTACGTCTCTCCTGATTCCTTTGGACAGCCATCCCACGAACCAGACAATGGGAAACAGCAAGGCGGTCGCAATCCCGACTGCAACTAAGCCAAGACCGAGGCTTTCAAGGGAGCAGAGAAACATGCCAAGTGGGACGATGGCCCCGCCGTCCGGCGAGAAGATGGGTGCAGGAACAAGAACGGCCAATGCGACTGCGATCATGATGCGGCGAACCCAGACACGAGGGACGAATGCCGCGCCGACGCCGAGAAACAAAGCCGCAACACCTGGAATAATCCAGAGTTGCCACAGAAAAGGACTTGCTTCAGTTCCATTCATTATCTTCTCATGTCCAACGTCGAGCCTAACGCGCGGGCTTTAGACCGTCGCGTTTAGGCTTTGGTTGGCTTCGTTCTTCTCTTAATCTTAAACTGTTTTCAACGATGAAATGGGCGAGGGCGATGGGTGAGGAGCGTGTTTCGGTTTCTGGAGATTGACTGTTCTGGA
>MHBM01000248.1 GCA_001804885.1 Lentisphaerae bacterium RIFOXYA12_FULL_48_11 | reverse complement strand
CCCCATCCAGCAATGGCGGCATGCGAGGTTGCACCCTTCTGTCAGGTAGAAATACAAAGTATTGATCGGATACATTCCAGCCTGTCCCGTTTTCTGCTGTTTCATATCGGGTATAATTTTCATTCGATCGTGCCACCTTCCTTGAGAAAACGTCGCAGACAAGCATCCGGACTTGGATGGTCAACGATGCCTGTTAACGCGTAGGCTAATCCCGGGCAGTTGCCCGTACAATAAGGGATGTATGAACAACCGGCGCAAAACTCAAACCCGCTCAGTGGAATTGTATGCCGGTTGCGGAGTTGGTTCAGAACGGGGCTGTTGTTCCATATTTCTGCAAGAGAATCATGGTTGATGCGACCTAATTCGAGATGGGCCAGCATGCTGCAGGGGATGATTACGCCATCGGCGCGCACGGCGATTTTGCTGTACGTGCAGCCGCAGGCTGTGAGATGGCCGCCATTATTAAATGCAGGAGCGTTCTGTGTCCGTGCCTCCTCCATCCGGTGCCACATGCGGCCATCCGCTAATGGGCCTGCGTTTGCCGAGATGCGTCCATCGTATTTAGCCGCGAGGCGAAGCAAGGTCGCCATTGCCTCCTTGCGTTCCACTATATTCAGCAGCACATCATCCGCGTTCCCGCGGCATGAACCCATATACCCTGCCGCGTTTGTGCCGAAATCAGGCAAGCCGAGCTCATCCAGAAGAAAGTGAGCGATGTTTTCCAAATCATGTACATTGCTCCGATGAATCGTGGCACGTACAGCCACGCCGACTCCATGGCGCTGAAGCGTGCGAATGCCGCGTATTGCAGCATCAAAAGAGCCTTTCCCGCGACAGGAATCGTGTACCTCCGCACAAGAGCCATCCACCGACACCTGGACATAGTCACAGCGGCCTGTACCGGCAAGGAAAGTTGCTGTTTCATCGCTAATCAGGCCGCCATTGGACAGGAATGCGAACCTCATCCTGTTGCGGACAATGCCGTCAATGAGTAAGCGCAGGTCTTCCCGGATAAACGGCTCACCGCCTGCCAGAATAACTTCCATCACGCCGAGCGATCCCAGCTCGTCGAAGAACTTGAGCCACTCATCTGCAGGAAGGTCCCGGTACTCGACCACCGGGTTGTTGAAAAAATAGCAGTAACGACAGCGCAGATTGCAGCGTGCGGTGATTTCAACAGTCACGCTGCGCGGGGTACGCATGACCCTTGACACCGCTGGTCCTGTCTTGTCCTTTAGCTTTTGAGGCATCCGTTATTTACTCTCCAGTGCCAGCCCCACAAAACCGTTGTCAGCCAGCGTGTTTACGAAGGTGCAGATTTCCTTGGAGACAGCTTCAGGAACGTCACCAAAGCTTTTTCTGATCTGTGACACGATGTCTTCAATGCTTCTCTTGCCATTCATCAGTTTCCATACTGCCACACCAACAGGATTGGTTCCCACGGCATCGGCCGTATCTGAGTTGAAAAGTACGGCCCAGTCGTCGAACTCCTCCCGGAGTACAACAATGGAATTGGCGATCGGTCTGTCTGTTTGATTCATGGGTCATTTCCTCCTTAATAGTTAACCCTGCGCAAGTCTGTTAGCTTAAAGCACGTCCTGCATGCCAAACTGGCGTTGCACGATCACTCGTGCAACACCAGGATTAGAGAGTAAGCAGGCAGTGCAATCTGCTATGAATTAATGAGCAGTACCTGCAGTGCAAGCCACTAATGCGGCAGTACCGCCAGTGCAAGCCCTGAGTGCAGCAGTACCCGCGGTGCAATCCCGGGTTCCTGTAGGACCACCTGAGCAATCCTGTGTTGCAATAGCACCAGCGGTGCAATCGGTTATTCCGCCGCTGGCGGCAACAGAACCTCCAGCTGAACAGGATAGAGCACCACTGAGAACATTACTTCCTGCTGCACAGACGGCTGTCCCGCCTACAACTGAACTTCCAACCAGACAGGCTCCCGACCCTCTGGCCATCTCACCTAATGGTACAAGAATTGGTGATTCGTACTTTGACTTCTTTTCGCTGTTTTGATCCGACATATGCACTGCTCCTTTCTCTACCTGTATATATTTGCCTTCTCTAATTCTCAAAATCTTAAACAATGGGCTAATTTCCGTCTATGGGGTAAAACCCTACCTATTGCCCGGAGATATGTTCATTTTGCCTTGTAAAACACAACATCAGCGAAGCCGCAACAACCAGGATTGCGCCGATTCCCCCAAGCGTAAAGCCCCATGATGGTCCATTATGAGCCGCGACTGCGTGGGCGATAAGGAATTGGGCAGGAATCTGAGGTAACATACAGAGAGAAACTATTGCAGGCGTCTGCCTTGGTTCCGAAAGTATCAAGGTTAGTGACCACATTCCCATAAGGATCAGGAACGGCACGAATATCGCAGTCCATTGTACCCATGGAGGAATCCATGTGTCCTTTACGGCAACAAGCAGTACGCCGAGAGAGATGATCAACAGCCCTCCAGTCAAATTGAAGACGAGATGGATCCATTTGGTCGCCCTGCCGGTCCCTTCTTTCAGCAAAGCCGACGTGAGTGCAAGGACAACGTTCCATAAATAGGGGTAGACGACAAAACATGCAGTGACTGAAAAACCGAAGATTTCCCACGGACCTTGCTCTCCGGAGATGGCCCCTGTGATCCATTTGAAAATACCAAAAGGAGCATTGGGGAACCCTATGGGAAGGAAGAACGACATGGCAAAAAGAGCCGCGCCTGCTGCGACCACCAACCGGTATAGAATAATATTCATCCGTTTTCCATCAAATCGTTGTATCTTGAGATTGAAACACGGCCAGACCATTGGCGACAGGCCTCATATCGTTCTCGTATGTCTTGGATTTATGCTTTTCCGTAAATAATGTGGCCGAGCCGCCACCATCAAAGGTCATCGCGTCGCTTATTCCAAGACCCAGCAGGAAATTAGCAAGTTCCTTAATGTCCATGCCTTCGCTACGCGGAATCCGGCCCTCAACAGTCACGAGAAAAAGTAAACAACGGTCACTGCTGTATCCGACCGCCGATCTTGGATGTTTACCCCATTTCAAGCAGGCTTCGATCGCCGGACTGAAACCTTCCTTCCCAAACTCAGCTGTGACACGCCCGTCTCTGAGTATTCGTGGTCCGCCACCAACTGCTTCGGTGGCGGCTGGATAGATCTGTGCGTTGATGCGGACTTCGGTGTCCTTCGTCATTTTGGGAACAGTCGCGCTCCCTGTGCCATTATAGCAGAGGACAAGCCCATTACTTGGAATGTCAATGTTCCCGGACTGGGCAGCGACGCCCGTGATCTTGCATTTGATGGTTTTGCCTGCCTCCAGGGTTCCTCCATTCAAAGTCATGCCTGTGGAGTTTTTGACTAATACTCGATCATTATCACCGAAAGTGGAGAATAGATGCAGGCCCTGTTCACCAATGTTATAGTAGCGATTCACATTGCTTATATCGTATGAGATCGGGCTGGAACTGAATTGAGCCGTCAACTGAAGCCGCGGGATATCAATCATTGGCCGCCCGTCCAAATCAACAAGGAAAGTGGATCTTTTCAGGGCGGGTGTGAATATAACTTGACCTCCTTGAATGTGCATTCCCCATGGCCCTTTGATTTTTTCATCGCCGTCAAAGTAATCGCCATTTATGACTGCTATTACTTTGTGTTTGTCCGTGGTATAGCGCTGCGCCAGTTGAGTGACTGATTCACGCCCTTGAGCTCTGACCGCGCCGACCTTTACGCCTTTCTGGAGGAGGTCGACTTTTACGACATGAACGTAGAGCGGGGGTTTATTCGCCTGATAGCATGCGTAGGATACGCCCGGAACAAGTGTCTCATGCTGAAGTTTCATCGGCTGGACCGCCGATATTAGATGGGCGTTGATGAGGAGGATAACAGTGAAGCTCCCCGCCCAACATGTCCCGCCATAGCTTCCGAGCGGCGGCGGAAGGGCGGTACTTCTGTGCGGAACTCCGCCGTAGCCAGCGCCTCCGTTTCGCCATTCGGCGAAACTACGGCGAAAGACCATTCCTCCCCGTTCAAAGAACAGGGCTCCCTGGCGAAGGCGAGTGATTAGAAAAACGGACAATTTTTTCCGGTTTATGCACATAAGTCTATTCGTCCATATTTGTGATTGGAATATCCAGACGGGCGGCCCATTCGGTCCAGCCGGCATCGTAACAGCGAACATTCTGATAGCCCAGCAGGTGCTTCAGAACAAAGAAGGTCTGGCTGGCCTGATGTCCCGTACGGCAATAAACAATGACTTCCGTGTTTGTCGACGGAATTATCTGACTATAGCCTGTGGCCAGGAATCCAGTATACCTGAAGTAGATCTCCTTGTCGGAAGTTGTGACAACATCTTCGGTGAAGACGCGATTGATTGCGCCTGGAATATGACCGATACAGGCCTCGTCGGATTTTTTGCCCGTGTATAATTCCTCCGGACGTACGTCGATAATCACGGTGTCTGGTTGAGCGAGATGGGCTACCACGGTTCGGAAATTCACGCTGAAGTCATCGACGCCATCTTTCACCGGGTATTTCGATTTGGTTACAGCAGTCAACACGGCGGTTAGAGGTCGGCCTTCCCGCTCCCACTTGGCATATCCACCGTTTATGATGGCATAGTCCATGTGTCCCAGTCGCTCTAACGCCATTCCTGCCAAGGTGCAGTCGTGTAACTTGTCGCCGGACACGAGCACGACAGTGTCTGTGGGTTGCAACCCCAGGAGCGAGAACTTGGCAGCAAGGATGGGGGCGGGGAGGAGTACGGACGGCAATCCCTCTGTGTTACTACTGAGAGCCTCCACATTAAGACTGAGTGCGCCCGGAATGTGCGCGGTGTTGTATTCCTGTTGGGGTCGCAGATCAATAACCTTGAAATTTGGTGTACCTAGTCGGGCTGTGAGCCAGACCGTCTCGGCGACGCGTGGTATGGCTACATTTACCGGTTCGGTGTCAATACCGATTTTTACAGAAAAGACTGGCATGGAAAAGAAAGTACCCCAGGCTTTGAACCGGGCAGCGTCGACTATTGTCAATGGCTCCGGCCGTAACGAGACGGACTTAAGACAATGATCCCAGAAACCCTGAAGGCCCCCAGTCAGCATGTAGATGTTGCCAAAACCCTGGCATCGGAGAGAGTCTCGTGCTTCGGAAGGATCGGTTGTCCCATTGGAATAGAGAACAATGAGGCCTTTGTTCTTGAAGAGTTGAAGGGTCTCTGCCAGCTGGGCGAGTGGCACGTTGAGCGCGCCGCGAATGTGGAATAAGTTGAACTCGTCCGCCGGCCGCACGTCCACGGCTACAAGATTCGGTTCGCTTGCCATCAGGCGGTCGGCAAGTTCTTCAGGCTTGATGTAATCCAGTTCCTGTTCCGCCCTCTCTATGAGCACTTGCTCGTCCATCATCATAGTGGCCGCGCCTGTGGATTTCGCAGAAACCCATGTAGTGGCGAAACTCATTACGAACAAGCCGCCTGCCATTGTTACGAGGGTCAAACTGTAGGCCTTCAAAAATAGCGGACCAATGTAAAGAGAGCGGCCCGTACGTGCCTTTTCGGCCAATTCTGACAACCAGAACACAGCCACGGTCACCAGAATGAATGCAAGGACGAACCCGGTAAGTGACATGCCTGTGACGGCATGGATCATCTCCGCAACTTGATCCCCCGACGTGTACAGCGAATAGATTACCGGAAATACCTCGTTGAACAGGATGCTTCCTCCGATAGTGCCAAGCAGGAACAAAGACGCGTCGATGCTGCCGGAGAAGATATTAGCCGCCACCGTACCGGGGCGCCAGGCGCCCATGACAAATCCGATGCCGAACAACAGGCCGCCCACAATCTGAGCGCCGTAGATGGTGGTCATCAGGAAAGTCTGGTCCAGATGGATCCGTCCTGACTCTGCCATGTACAAGATCACCAGCATGGCTATGACAAGAGTGGAAACCATGATTTTCACAACGGCCTTGTTGATGAAGTAGAAGACGTTGGCCAGACGGCGCGCACTGCTGAAACCGCCACGCTTGAGCACTAAACCGAATACAAACCCGGTCAGTAGTGCAAGGAGGAAAGCCAGGGAAGTGCCAAACGCATCGAGACTGTAAAGAGTGTTAATCATATAATTACCTCTTTTTCAGGCCCTCCATTCTGACCTTGGATATTTCTTTATACTGGAGGAATGCTACGCGATGGGGCGGTT
>MHBM01000247.1:230-6195 GCA_001804885.1 Lentisphaerae bacterium RIFOXYA12_FULL_48_11 | reverse complement strand
TGAACCTCCTGAAGCAGCAGAAAGGAAAAGGGTATGGCTACAAAGCTATACGTAGGCAACTTATCGTTTGACACAATGGAGGGCGACATCATGGAGCTCTTCAAAAGTGCTGGAAACGTAGTTAGCTGCAACCTGATCACTGACAAGTTCACAAGCAAGTCTCGTGGATTTGCATTCATCGAAATGGGGTCCGATGCTGAAGCCCAGAAAGCAATTACTGAGCTGAACGGCAAGGAACTCGACGGTCGCGCACTGACAGTCAACGAAGCACGTCCTCGCGAGGAGCGCTCCGGTGGCGGTCGTGGTGGATTCGGCGGCGGTGGCGGTGGCGGTGGCCGTGGCGGTTATGGCGGCGGTGGTGGTGGCGGTGGCGGACGTGGCGGCTTCAGCCGTGGCGGTCGCTAATAGTCACTTATTAGCTAAGCAAAATGCAGGGTGTCCTTTACCGGACGCCCTGTTTTTTTGTGGGGATATACTACAGCGATTATACTGATAGCATGAGTCTGGGAATGTTTAAACGCTGTCGTTTTGTTTCACCCGGCAACAGACAGGCTTTTCTACATGGAGTATCGTCCCGGTCAGTATGGCGATGCTTATCAAGATAAAGCGACATGCCAAGGCTCAGTGTATGTTTGCCATACCTTCTGTTTGTTTCATCGATTGCACGGCTGACGGCTTCGAATGTTTCTATCCGGAGACGATCTTCAAAGAATTCATACTGGCGGGTATCATCATTTTCAAGTTTGCCCAGCACCACCATGGTTGCCCGATATTCTTTGCCTGGTTTATAAAGATTTTCAAACATCCCTCGAACAACCGGAATAACCTCATATATGGATGTGGTTGGTCGATTAAGCCTGGCTTCAAACCCATCCTGGTGGAAATCCTGAAGACGTAATGCTACGGCTATTGCCCGTACCCGTAATTTATGACGCCTTAATTTGATGAAGGCCGACTCAAGATTGCGGACAAGTTTGGCCCATATGAAGTCACGGTCAGATGAAGGCGATGTAAATGTTTTGCATTTACTTATGGTATAATAGCTTGATTTTTCCTGGGTATTAACCGGATTGACAGAATTGCCGCGTAATTCATTCCATATTTCATGTCCTGTCTTCCCCAGGAGATGTTCCACCCATTGTTCGGGTTTGACCACGAAATCGAGGGCAGTTTTTAATCCATGTTTCTCAAGAAGATTGACAGTGTTATGACCGAATCCCCAGACCTTCTTAAGCGGGGTTTTCTCAAGAAAAGCATTTATACCCAGTCCGTCAATAGAGGTAAATCCATGTGGCTTGCGGAACTTGGAGCCAAGCTTTGCCAATCCTTTCGAGAGGCTTAGTCCAACTGAAACCGTGATGTCCAGTTCCCTGTTAATGTCCCTTTGAATGCGCATTGCAATTTCTTCGTAAGATGTTCTGAATATTCTTCGTAGTCCGGTCAGGTCAATGAAACCTTCGTCAATTGAATACTCTTCAACCACTGGTGTGTACCGTCTCATTATTTCAAACATACGTTTTGAATAGAGACTGTAAGTCTCGTAATCGCTGGGCAAAACTGTCAG
Organism: Lentisphaerae bacterium RIFOXYA12_FULL_48_11; assembly: GCA_001804885.1. Taxonomy (GTDB): domain Bacteria; phylum Verrucomicrobiota; class Kiritimatiellia; order UBA8416; family YA12-FULL-48-11; genus YA12-FULL-48-11. The sequence goes on along the minus strand of MHBM01000247.1, from coordinate 4,631 downwards.
GTCAGGGCATATTCGAAGGGCTTCCCTTAGTGTCACCCCGCGGGCAACGCCAAGGGCCTTTGCTTCATAACTTGCGCAGGCAATAATCCCGCGTTCCTTGCCGGTTACAACGGGTTTACCCTTGAGGTATGGCTTGATCGATTGTTCTACTGACGTAAAGAAAGAATCCCCGTCCAGGTGGACGATGGCCTTTGAATGCTGCAAATTCAGGAGTTGCGGTTGCACGGGTCAATACTTCCTTATGGCCGCCTTGACTATTCCGCCGATAACGAGCGAACGTTTTGGCCTGATGGATTTATATTTTGGATTAGCGGCATCAAGTCGGACTCCTGTCCCGTCTTTAATATAATACTTCACGGTCCATTCGTCATCCACCTGTGCAACTACGATATCGCCGGATTTGGGAGTTCCTCCTCTTTCCACCAGGATTATATCGCCTGGGACAATGCCGGCCTCTATCATGGAATCACCCTTAATTGTCAGCATGTATGTGGCTTCAGGCCTTCGTATGAGGTATTCGTCAATCGTGATGGTATCCACAAGTTCTTCTTCTGCTGGCGAGGGGAACCCTGCCTGAACTGCCCCAAGAACCCGTACGCCGCCCTTAAGCCTGGCCGTAGGGACAGCTCGGCCCTTCCTCTTTGTGATGAATCCGTGTTCCTGCAGCTTGTTGATGACCCCGAAGACGGCATTCTTGGAATTGTAATTGAAAAGGCTGAGCATTTGCCCGTAACTGGGGAAATGCCCTTCTTTGTCCAGGAACTGCCTTAGCTTTCTTACGTGTTCTTTAATATCCATGACCCTGGGCATAAAACCCTCCGTAATTTAGCTGCAAGAATAACTGAACGATCGTTCACAATCAAGTGTTTTTATCTGTTTGGGCCTTTGGAGTTAATAATTTAACAAACATCCACGGTAGAGGATGGGCACATGATCCAATTTGGAAGTTCCGATTTGGACATAATTCATGCGGTTTATGACATAGACACTGTGATTTGATAGGATAGAATATAGAAGAATTTTTGAACGCTGAATTAAAAAGATAATACGTGGATTTTGACATTCGATTAAATCGATTTTATCCACGAACCTGAAAAGCCGGAAAGGAACACCATGAATTCCATTACACGTCGCAGTTTTATGACCACATTTGGATGGGGAATGATAGCGGTTCATGCAATTCCAGCACGTAATACTTTTGCCAAAGATTCAGGGCCGGCGGCTGTAACGCCTCGTTTATGGATCGATCCCAGGTTTGACACAATGCCGTCGCGACCATGGCGCAAAGTACATCAGGATTTTCATAATTCCATGCACGTTCCCAAGATAGGCGGCAAGTTCAATGCAGATGAATGGGGCGATACGCTTCTGGCCGGTAATGTTGATTCCATAGTGGTTTTTGCAAAGGACATGCATGGATATTTTTACTATCCGAGCCAATACGGGCCGGTGCATCCCGGATTGTCGTTTGATCTTCTTGGTGCGCAGGTAGACGCGTGCCGTAAGCGTAAGATTGCTGTTTATGCATATTACTGTGTTACGTGGGATCATTACATGGCTGATAAGCATCATGAATGGCTGGTCATCAAGCGGGATGGTTCCAACTATCTCCCAAAGAAGGATCAGACGCCCGGGTGGACGGCGTTGTGCATGGCACACGAGCCGTATTTGAAATTAATGGATGATCACACACGGGAATTTGTGAAAAAGTACGAGCTGGACGGTGCATGGTATGACATGGCCGAGCCGATCTCGCACGAATGTTTCTGCACGGAGTGTCAGCGTCAGATCAAAGAGTCTGGCAAGGACCCCAAGGATGCCGAGGCACAGCGTGCACATAAGAATGGATTGTTCCTGGGATTTCACAGGCGGATGAGGGACCTGGTTCGTGCCACACGCCCCGGATGCCAGGTGGATTTTAATGACATCGGTCTGGCCTGTGTGGGTGAACGTGCTGAATTACTCGATAACATTGACATTGAAGCATTGCCGACGGGCGGCTGGGGCTATTTCTATGCGCCGGCTCAGATCCGCTATCAGCGTAATTTTGGCATTCCGGTATACGGCATGTCGGGCCGATTTGTATCGTCATGGGCCGATTTCGGCGGGCTTAAGCTCCCACAACAGCTGGATGTGGAACTTGCAAGTATTGTCGCCAATTCCGCACGCTGTGATGTAGGGGACCAGATGCCACCGACTGGTCGTCTTGATCCGGCGGTTTACCACGTTCTTGGCAAGTCGTTCGGCCGCATCAAGCAGATTGAACCCTTCCTTGACCAGGCCGCACCTGTCACGGAGGCTGCCCTTATGATCCCGGCTATTCCGTTTGACCGGCTTCGTGATGAATACCTTTATGGCCTGACGAAGCTTATGATTGAGTCACGTCTGCAATTCGATGTAGTGGAACCGGGTCAGTTATGGGAGCGGTACGGGCTTGTTGTCCTCCCTGATGAGTTTCGTCCCGATGCAAAGCTGGTTGAACGTCTGCATGCTTATATTGCGGCAGGTGGCGCTGTAATTGTGTGTCATCATGCGGGGTTGACTGCTGGCACTGAACAAAGCTGGCTTGATCGTTACGGCATGGTCTATTCGGGCGATTCAGCATTCAAGCCTGCCTACCTTGTTCCAAAGTGCCGACTTACGGGCGATATCCCGCAATATGAATATGCTCTCTATGACGGTGCTTCGCAGTGGAAAGCACAGGGATCTGCTGTAGTTCTTGCTCAGCTGGGTGAACCGTTGTTTCAGCGAAGCGCCCAGCACTATACAAGTCACATGCATGCGTCATTCGATCATCTTACCGATTATGCTGTGCTTGCACGGAGCGGAAAGGTCGGACTGGCCGGTTTTCCGATAGGACAGAGTTATTACAGGAAAGGGTACTGGATTTATCGAAATGCGTTTGAGCAGCTGGTCCGTGATGTATTGCCTGTGCGTCTTGTTGAGACAAATGCTCCGTTGAGCACTGAAGTCACTGTTACGCATCAGTCGGCCCGCAAAGACCTGCGCCGTCCTGAACGTTATCTGGTCCATGTCGTCAACTGGTCGCCTGTCCGAAAAGCACCGGCGCACCCGGAGGTGCATGAGGACCCTGTTCCGCTCGTAGATGTGAGGCTGCGCCTTAATCTGCCGGCCAGCAAAGCTTCGGCCCGGGCGATTATGGCAGGGACCAAGCTGCGTGTGAAACGTCTTTCCGGAGGCGGGTTAGAGGTAACCGTGCCACGGATACCTGTTCATGAAGTAGTGGCCCTGGAGATATAGTTTTTAATCACGGGTAATGCGTGCGGCCGTGTCGGTGGATAATTCGCCAGGCAGAAGTGTAAGGCGGTTGCCAGCCGCTTTGACCTTTTCTTTTCTTAGCGGTTTGCCGTTCCAGGTGTCCCACCATTCGACATGGTAGGCGCCATCGCTGAATCCTTCCAGGATTACCTTGGCCGGAGGAACAGACGGTACCTTCCCGGCCTCGTGATTGTACCAGCAGCTTTCGTCGTTCTGGATCCAGACAATGGCGACAGAAGGTGATCGCAAAGCGGCAACAAGGAGGAGGGGCGAATCAATTCTGCGGCAGCCGGTGAATGTATAATTCCGTATTGTCATCCAGTCGCCGCCGTCATTATCAACCTTGATCCGGTGTGTGCCAGCCGGTATTTCGACAGATACCTCTTCATCGTATATCGATTCCCACAGTTTCCACTTTTGTTGGTACACTGATTCTTTGCCAATATTTTCACCACACGGGAAAGGACGTTCGAGCTTCAGTTGGTCATCCACCCATACCCGGAGCATGCCTGACCGTGAAACGCGCCCGACTTTTAGAATGAACCTGCCGGCATCAGGGAAGTTTACGCTGAAAACAGGAGGGTTCTTTATGTCCTGATGACTTTTCCCATGAAGCAGTGCGTGAAGTGCACCCGGATCATTTATTGTGCCGTCTGGCAGTACTTTGAAATCGCTTACAGGGGCCTTACCCCAGTTTGACGTTGTAGGGAGGATAACATCCCGCACAATTGGTTTTAACGGTGGAGATACATATTCAGGTTTCAGCACCAGCACCTGCTCCCATTTTGCAGTTCCAAAGGGAAGGCCCCTGGTGAAGTTTGCAATTGCCTGGAAATGGAAATACAGGTTGAGAGGTTCAATGTAGTTCTCGTGCCACCAGGGCATAGCAATGCCGCAGCTTCCGCTTGATATTGCCGCCCAGAATGCATTGTGCAGTCCCCAGCCTTTGGGATCCAGCGTTTCGGTGCCGGCTCCGCTGCGGATTCCGAATTCGCCAAAAATGTGCGGCTTGGCAAAACCATCCCACTGTTTGAGACAATAGCCCCTGATTTGCGAACCGACGTTTCCATCATTACCCGTATAACAATGAGTCTGGACAATGTCCATTTCCGGTATCTGCCA
>MHBM01000247.1:0-175 GCA_001804885.1 Lentisphaerae bacterium RIFOXYA12_FULL_48_11 | reverse complement strand
GGGTCCAGCCCCGCAAGCTGCGCGGCCATCTCGCGGTGCCAGGCGAGCTTGACGTCTTCGGGCGTGTCCGCCCAGCCTTCGAACTCGTTGCCGAACTCCCAGCACAGCACCTGCGGCGACCAGCCCCAGCGCGCCACGGTGTAGCGCAGGCGCTGGCGGTAGAGCGTCCGGGCCT
>MHBM01000246.1 GCA_001804885.1 Lentisphaerae bacterium RIFOXYA12_FULL_48_11 | reverse complement strand
AATCATGGATGATATTTTGCAGTCATTCTTTACAACAAAACCAAAAGGCAAAGGGACAGGACTCGGACTTTCCATTTCTCGTGGTATCGTAAAGGACCATAAAGGTGACATTCTGGTATCATCTCAAATTGACAAGGGAACAACTTTTTCAGTGCTTCTGCCTAAATCGACCGTTTAGCAGCTTTGCAGAAGAATCAATCCTTCTCGGTTCTTTTATATTCACCCTGCCAAGATGAATCCGGAGGAGAAGAAAGATAATGTTCAGCCCTTGCTCGCAGATGAACCGTAGGACCATCGTGATCAATTTTCAGGATAGAGTCAGCCATGCTGACACACTCACTCCAGGCTTTTTGATAGAAACAATCCAAAGCTGATTCATATAGGGCAATGACCTCAAATTGTCTCGGGTTGACCATACCAACTTCTCCGATAATTTCATAGATCGTAACAACTTCTTCCTTGCCCACAACCATCAACTTACCCAGACGTCTTGTTACGATCTTACCCTTCAGCATTTTTACCGTTGATTCTCCTGCAATTATCCTCGTTCCAAAATCTTTGTTTGTCGGCTCAAGTCTCGATGCCAGATTAACGGCATCTCCAATAACAGTGTATTGAAATTTCCGTTCAGAGCCCATATTCCCAGCCTTAACAGTACCGGAATTAAGGCCCATCCTGACAGCGATCTCGACAGCAAACTCTTCCTTGAGACGAAGATTCAGTTTGAAAAGCATGTCCTGCTGACGCAGAGCAGACAAACATGCCTTGAAAGCATGCTCGGAATCAGGATAAGGGGCACCCCATACGGCCATTATGCCATCACCTACATATTTGTCTACGTATCCCCCACATGACAGAATAAGATCCGTAGCGGGCGTCAGGTAAAGATTCAGCAATTCAGTCAACCTTTCAGGAGTCAGTCTTTCACTGATACCCGTGAAATTCACAACATCCGAGAAGAAAACTGTAGCATCAACATTATGGCCCCTTAGCGAGAAACTGTCAGGATTCTCCTCAAGATAAGTCAATACCTGGTCGGAAACCATTGTTGAGAACATTTGCCTTATTCTCCGCCTCGCTTTTTCCTCCGAAATAAATCTGTACGAGAGCACCGCCACCGACCCCGTTCCAACATAAATCATCGGGCCGATCACCGGCAAGATAACCCAACTCTTATACACGCATGCAAAAGCAATCGCCAGATAGAGGACGGCAAATAAAGCCGTATCGAACCCTAGGCGTGAAGTCCTCTGCAAAGAGCATATAGTTGAAAAAGTGGCAAACAGACACAACCATAGAAACACCTTACCATTAAAATTCAAAGGTGCTATAAATTCCCTGTTAAGAATGTTATTAATGGCAGTCAGATGCACAACCATTAATGGACTTCTCGATTCAATCGGGCAAGGACCGACATCCAACCCAGCCGCATTTATACCGGTCAGGACAATTCTCCCATCAATGTGCGGCTTATATTTTTCAGCCAGCTTTATTTTGTACTCTCGCGTTGTTGAAGAATACGATGGAGCAACATCGGCAAAGCTTACGGCGGGAAAATCATTAAACTTTGCTGTAAAATTAAGATACAGCCTTCCATTTTCATCTATGGGAACATGCATATCATCACCTCGCCGAGAATGAATTACAATCTCACGTCCCATATAGACTTCGACATCACCTTTTTGCAGAGGAAAAGCCAAGCCCTGATGCACAATACATGACACAAGTGCAAGCGAGGGGACAAAAACAGTTGCCTCTTTGCCTTTTTTGGAATTTCGATATTTGAAGCCAAGGACCAGGGGTAATCGTCGCATAATCCCGTCCTCATCGGGTGCAGCATTCAAAAAACCAAGCAAAGCATAATCCCGCATTTCCCTGCTGGACAGGTTAGCCGTCCCCTGATATTCGTATTTCTGATAACGGGCGAAATGTATATTCTCATGCGGGATAGAAACATCCAGAAGATACGGGATTGCAGATCCTTTCGTTTCATCACCAGAAGTATCCATTCCAAAGACTTCCTCGTCAGTCCAATCCGCCATCTTTGAGATACTGGCTGTCTGAGATTTTACGCGAAAGTAATAACCTATCACAGGGGTAATCTTTTTATTCTCCGAAATTGAAGCAAGCCTATGCACCATGTTTATATTACCCTGCTCAAGGGCAAAATCATTCATATCGAAAAGCGTCTGCTCATCTAGTGATTCTCCGGGATCACGATAAATCTTGGTAAGGCCATCTATCATACGCTTGATTTTCTCTGGCGATTCGCTCAACTTCTCATTATCCCTTGAACTTTCGCCAACGCTGTCTTGGAATACTATATCGTATGCTAAAACCGTAGGACTTAGGAAATTGTCAAAAAAAGACAATTGATCGGAATATGCCTCACGCGACAGCCATTTACCGGCAGGGAATCGCCCCATCCGGTTCTGCGTTTTGGTATCAATAGCAAGTGCGGCAATATACGGATTCACAAGAGCGGAACTGGAACGCGTAAAAACATGTCTCCAGGTCATAAACAGGTCAGCGGAGGCCGTCTCCCAGTTCTTGAACAGGACACCTCCAAGGATTCCAATTTCCATGGAAAGGAATGACCACAGGATAACAATGCGCAAGCCAGAACGGGCGTTACCACTATTCTGCTGCCTTGCCGAATTAAGCACATTCAAGCCATTATTCCTTAAAAAACACTCAACAGATCTACCATCAACATCTTTCAACACTTTTTAAAATTCATATCATGCCTTATTTAGCATGTCCAATATCAAAAAGAAGAGTTCAGCCTTGACTATTTACTGATATTTCGAATATTATTTTAAAGATATCAATGGTTAATTTTCAGCATATTGAACACGGGAGAAGTGTAATTATGAAAAGAATGTTCTGGATGGGTTGTCTACTTACGGGATTCTTGAGCTTTACAATAGCAAATACGCTTCATGCAGCTGCTTTTGAACAGGCATTCAAACTGACAAAGATCAACGGTGAATGCAATGTAATGACACCGGATTCAAAAGTATTTGCACCTGCAGCCGAAGGCAAGGCCTATCCATACGGTTCAAAAATATCAACTGGTCGCAAGTCTTCTGTCATTGTGGAATTTTCGACAGGGAACAGTTGCCGCGTCCTTGCCAGTTCAGTGCTAATAGTTACGGAAGATGCAAAGGATGCAAAAGCTAAAAGTATTAAGCTTGAAGAAGGACGCGTTACGGTAGAACTTGAAGAAAAGTTCCATGAAAACAACAGCTTGAACGTGGAAACCGCCGCTGCTATTTGCGGCGCAATAGGTTGCAAATTTACAGTAAGTTCTACGACAGAAAATGACCTAAAGGTTGTAGTGGTGACCTGCGATGAAGGTAAACTCAAGCTCTCAGGCCCTGATTTTGAAATACCATTACTTGAAAAAGACGATGCGGCTTCTATTTCTAAAGCTGTCGAAAAAGATTTCATCCGAATTAAAAATATAAAAGGGTCTTTCAATATCGCCCTCAAGAACTCGCAAGGCGAAGCAGTAAATCCTGACCTGAAACTTGGCTATAGTGTTAAAATATACCGCGAGGTTTCACCCAGCGGCAACAATATGCTTGTTTACGTCCTGATACTCACTCCTGAAGGCAAAACGGAAGCAACATATGCTTACACAAGGCCTCTTGATACCCCTGTTGCCCCAAAGTCAGCAGAAAAGAAAGATGCGACAGAAACAAAGGATGATGGCCAGGGCATAGTCCCAATCACAACGACGACAACAACGACGACAACAACGACAACAACAACAATGCCACCTAAAGATTTCCAAACACTCACTGGCAGAACAACGGCAACTGTTGTCGGCGAGTTAATCACGACGACAACGAGACCATCACCTACTCCCGTCGGCGAACGGTAGAATGTCTTCGTAATGATTGGAAGTTATTGACGACATGCATCCCGATTGATATATCGGGATGCATGTTTTTTAAAGGGGACGCAACAAAATGCTAATAACCAAATTCAACAAGATGATTCGTAACAAAACGCTGTGGTGGTTCTTTGCCATTATTGTCAGCGTATCGTTTATCTGGGCATATTCTGATTATGAGCAAAGTGGAGGAGGCTGCAGCGGTAAACTTCCTGATGCCGTAGGCAAGTTGTATGAAAAAGAAATCTCAGCAAGAGAGCTTGACCGTGCAATGTTCAATTCAATGAGATTACGTAATTTCAATACCCAGTCCGCGGAAAACAAAAAAATCATCCGCCACGAGGCTTGGAAACGTCTCGCAGCACTGCAAATGGCGGAAAAACTCGGGATTTCAGCAACAATAAACGAACTTACATCCGCAATAGGACGTGACCCAACATTCCAGGAAAACGGATCTTTCAGCAAGGACAGGTACAGGACAATAATTGAATCGCAAATGCAGGTTCCTGTGCAACAATTTGAAGACTTTCTTCGTGAAGAAATAATTCTGCAAAAACTGGGATCCACACTAGAGTCTTGCGTCTGGACGTCGCCTGAGGAACTTAACCAGAGACTGACACGCATTACAGACCAGATAACCATACAATATGCATCATTTAACCTGGAAACAAATGCGCCGTCCATAACCGTCAGCAAGGACGAAGTCCGTAAATATTTCGAAACGAATATAGAAGACTTCCGCGTCCCTGACAGAATTAATGTAAAATATATCAAGATACCTATTTCAGACTACCTGGCTAAAGTTAATGTTGCAGATAAAGAAGCGAAGCAGTACTACACCAACAACATGGATCGCTTTACTTCTTCCGATACCAACAATCCAGCGGCGAAACCGTTCGAGGAAGTGAAAGAAGAAATTGTAACAGAGCTCAAGCAGAAAAAGGCCATGACGGAAGCTACTGACAGCGCGGCAAGATTCGTGGCTATGCTTATTCCCGACCAGAAGGGCAAAGCGCCGACTTTTAATGATGCCGCAAAAAAGAAAGGGTATTCAATCCTTACTTCAGACTTCTTCTCTCTGCGTGAAGACGTTCCAAACATGAAGGTCGATCGCGACTTCAACAAGGCTGCATTTGACCTGGACCCAACTGATCCAGAACGATACTTCAGCGACCCAATATCATCAGATGATGCCGTATACGTACTTGCTACTGGAGACAAGGAAAAGAATCACCTCCCGGAATTCAGCAGTGTCGAAGAAAAGGCGACAGCAATGGCAAAAAAGGAAGCTTCTGTAAAAGCGTTTGAAAAAAAATGTAAAGAAGCTAGAGAATCAGCAGCAAAGGCAGTTAAAGAAGGACAAAAGTTCGAAGATGCTGTCAAAAAGTTCGGAGCGACCGTGAGCACTAACATGTCCTTCTCTGCCTATGAAGCAGCATCTAATCCGTTTGAATACCTTGATATTATTCTGCCGAAAGTCATGCAAATGTCAAAAGGCGAATTATCAGAAACACTTGACACAGATAATGGAATGATAATTGTACATGTTGCCGACAAAAAGTCAGGACTATCATCCACAGCAGAAGCTATCCGACCTGAAATGATGAATGCGATAGATCGTTCTCTGACAATGGCTGTTTATGACGATTGGAAAGAATACAATTTGATAAAAGCTGGCTTCGTGGACAAATTCCCATCATCCGCATCTTCCGAGGATGATGATCCGGCGGCCGAAAAAGATACTTCTATCGAAAAATAATATCTACTTTTCGCCTGCAATTATTGCAATAACCTTTATCCGCACCGGTTATATTAACTGAATATCCTTGCCTGGAAATAAGCACCGCTCCACACAATGGACAAACGGTATCTTGACCAATCTCAGACCAAACATTCCCGAGATACACATAATCCAGATGCTTCCTGCAAATATCGTAAGCACGTTCCAGCGATTCAAGAGGCGTAGCATTAAGACACATTTTATATTGGGGACGATATGCACTCAGATGCAGGGGAACCAATCGCCCCATGTTCTTGGATATCCACTCTGCAAGCCTCTCAACAACAATTCCGTCATCATTGAGTGTCGGGATGATCAGGTTTGTGATTTCTACGTGACATCCTGAATCGAAAGCCTGCTTGGCAAAGGCAAGAACTGGAGCCAGTTGGCTTTTACACCATCTCCTGTAAAAGGCGTCGTCCATGCTCTTTATGTCGATATTCAGGGCATCGATCATGGGCAGAATATCTCTGGCTGGCTCGTGTTCCACATAACCATTTGTTACAAGCACATTTGCCAGATTCTTGTCTCGAGCCAGTCGGGCACAATCCTCAACAAACTCTATTCCAATAAGCGGTTCATTGTATGTATATG
>MHBM01000245.1:32951-49781 GCA_001804885.1 Lentisphaerae bacterium RIFOXYA12_FULL_48_11 | reverse complement strand
CCGCCGGACCCGCCGTTGTCTAGAGCGGCCCCGAACATTCGGGGCCCTACCAATGTTGTGCAGGCACCAAATCGCAGATGCGCCCGAGGGCAACCCTGGCTCCTGTTTGACGTTGACAGCCGCAACAGTGCAATGCAGACTTCCCGGCTGATGAAAAGGTTTAAAATTAAAATTGCCGGAGGACAGGATGAAATACCTTGCAAACAGGAATCGCTACATTGGAACCAGCCGTCGTAATTTTCTTGTTGGAATAAGCGCCGCTACAGGCGGTCTCCTTCTGGCTACCCCATCATTGTTGGCGGCTGACGAGAAACGTCCACAGGTCCGGATCCCCAGGCGAAAACCACGTACGGCCAATATAGGCGTATTCGGTGTTGGCCACTACACCTACTGGTCCCAGTTCGAAGGCCTGAAAGACGAGCTTATTGACAAAATGGATGTTCTGGTCAAGCGCGTCAAGGCACAGGACGTCAAGGTCACCAACTTCGGACTGATTGACAATGCTCAGGGCGCATTCGAACTTCTCCCCAAGCTAAAGGCGGCAAACCTGGACTTGATTTTCTGCGACATGGTAACATATGCCACCTCGTCCACCTTCGGCATACTTATCCGTGAACTCGATGTACCTATAGTCCTCGTCGCCCTGCAGCCTCTGAAGGCCCTTGATTACAGCAAGGCATCCACGCGCATACAACTGGCAAATGATGATTACTGTTCCGTACCGGAATTTACGGGCGTGGCAGTCCGTATGGGTAAAAAGGCCCCGCCGCTAATACTCGGTACACTGTACGACGATCCAAAGGCAGAAGCTGAACTTGCCGAATGGTGCAATATCGCAAAAGTCCTGCACGACCTCCACGGCGCACGTATCGGACACTTCGGCCATGTGCTTGAATCCATGCTCGACATGCATTCCGACCCAACCGCCTTCACGGCTGCATTCGGCTGCCATATCGTTCAAACCGAAGCAGACGATCTGCTGCGGCTGCACCATACGGTCAAGCCCGGAGAGATCGAAGACAAGAAAGAACAGATTCTCAAGGTTTTCGATACACCGGATCCGAAGTCAGACCCGATCACCCGCAAGCTCACCGATGAAGACCTGCAGCTGGCCGCCCACGTTGCGGTAACACTTGATAAGTTTGTTGAGGAAAAGAAGCTCGACGGACTGGCGTATTATTACGAAGCCCAGCCCGAAAGTGAATTGCGCCGCATCGTAACGAACCTTATTGTCGGTAACTCGCTCCTGACAGGCGCCGGTTTCCCGATGTGCGGCGAATCCGATCTGAAAACCTGTATCGCAATGCTGATATTCGACCGACTCGATGTCGGCGGCAGCTTCGCGGAGTTCCACCCGGTGGATTTCCAGGAAGGTTTTGTGCTGGTCGGTCACGACGGTCCGCACCACATCAACATAGCCGAAGGAAAACCAGTACTGCGCAGTCTGCTGAAATACCACGGCAAGCCTGGATCAGGGGCCGGCGTCGAGTTCAAGATCAAGGAAGGACCTATCACGATGCTGAGCATAAGCCTGACCGCTCAGGGTAAATTCAAGTTTGTCATCGGCGAAGGAGAATCGGTCCGTGGCCCCATCCCACCCACCGGCAATACCAACACACGAGGATTTTTCAAACCGGATGTTCGAACTTTCCTGAAGGCATGGTGCGCAGAAGGTCCGACACATCATTTTGCACTGGGAATCGGTCACCACGCCAAAACCATCAAGAAAATAGCTGATATCCTTGGCGTAGAGAGCGTGATTGTAAATCCGCAGTGAACATAATTAAAAAGAAGTCAGGCAGGTTATACGGAATTTTCGAGTATTTCCAATTCGCCCTGATTATCCTGTTATAACGTCAAATTATTTTGCCTTTTTGTATTTAAGGAAAAATTCAGCCTTTTATGACACCAAGAGGCTTTAACTTGGCGACAATCTCCACGAGATCGGACTGGGAAGTCATTACCTCATCTATGTTCTTATATGCCTGCGGCGCCTCACTCAGATCCAGACGGCCTTTGCGATCCTTACTCCACCTTCCGAAAACAATTCCTTCCATTGCCTTATCGCATTCTTCAACGCTGAGCTTCCTGCATGCTTCATTCCGCCCCATGGTCCGACCCGCTCCATGTGAACACGACATAAATGATTCAGGGTTCCCCTTCCCGCGCACAATATAAGATGAAGTCCCCATAGACCCGGGGATAATACCCATCTGCCCCTTGTTCGCAGAAGTTGCCCCTTTCCGATGTACAAGAACTTCTCTGCCAAAATGCCGTTCCGCCGCACAATAGTTGTGATGAATATTAATCATCTGCGTAACATGACAATGTGCACGGTGGCAAACTATCTCCGAGAAACGCTCCATCATCAATTCCCTGTTCCTTGCCGCAAACCGAAGGGCAAAATTCATGGCTGCCAGGTATTCATCTGCTTCCGAACTGTTTTTTGGCAACCAAGCAAGATCACCAGAAGTAAGGGGTACATCATGTTTTTCGCATAATCGCTGCGCAACCCGGTGATAGTATTCAGCTATTTTCAGCCCGAAATTACGGCTGCCACTGTGGATCATCAGCCAGACGAGCCCGTCATCACCCTCCTGTATTTCAATGAAATGATTCCCCCCACCCAGGGTACCAAGCTGGCGCTTCGCTGATTCCAGTTCCTGTCCGACAGGCGGACATTCAACGGGCGCGGATTTCCAGCCATCCCAGTTCTGGGGCTGTTTGTGGTGGTCAAAACCGGCAGGAATAACACCACGCACTTCCCCCATAATTTCCTTTATCAATCCGGTTGTCAGGCCTTCAGCTTCAAAATCCGTCTCTGCCGCCAGCATACCACATCCGATATCTACTCCAACCGCATTTGGAATCACGGCATCTATGCAGGCAATCACACCCCCTATCGGCATTCCGTACCCGACATGGCAGTCCGGCATAAGCGCAACATGCTTGTAAGTAACATTAAGCTCCGCCAGGTTTTCAGCCTGTTCCAACGCGCCTGATTCAACCGCTTTACACCACGATTTGATCGGTATCCGCTTGTCTGTTCTTTCCCATTCCATTAGGTACAATCCTATCCGGGTGTAGGACAGATTTGTTGGTGGCCTTCCCATCTGTTCCCAAGCCAATTCCTCATGGGTAGGGATGAGCGGCTCGCTCATCCGTGGACGACTCAGACGTCTTCGCTCTGAAGCTACGCCGCTCCAAGGCGAGTCGTATCTACCAAAGACCATTCCCTATCTCTCAATCACCCGCAAATATGATTTACTTCCATCTGATCCCAAGGCTTCAATTTTCGATTGTAGAAGCCATACATTTCTTATAAGTTATCCGCCTTTCATGAAAAAGTCATTGAAATACCGAGCAGCTATAGCAGAAGCAAGGCGTATCGTAGTAAAGATGGGTAGCCGTGTGCTTGTACAGAAAACAGGCCGGCCGGATATCCGCATGATAAAGGGCCTTGTCCGTGATATTGCAACTCTGCAGAAATCGGGGCACGAGATTGTCGTTGTTACATCGGGCGCGATCGGGGCCGGGATGGAAGCTCTTGGCATGGAAGAAAGACCGACATCCCTTCCGGATCTGCAGATGTCTGCGGCAGTCGGACAATGCCGGCTGATGTCGCTTTATGACAGTCTTTTCTCAGCCGCAGGCTGTAAGATCGGACAAGTACTCCTGACACATGATGACTTCCATCACAAGATACGGATGACAAATGCCCGCCGCACAATGGAAAACATGATCCGTTACAAGGTCATCCCGATTGTAAATGAGAATGACGTGGTGGCTGATGAAGAAATTAAGGCAGACCTTGCCCTTGGTGACAATGATTTGCTGGCATCGCTCCTCGCCAAGCTGATCAGGGCCGACCTGCTTATAATGCTTACTACCGTGGACGGGCTTCGCGAGACAACAGCCGGGAAGAGCCACAGGGTAAAATACCTTGAGAATATTACAAGGGATACATACGCGCTGGTTACCGGCAGTAAATCGAAACTTTCAAAAGGTGGAATGGCCTCCAAACTGCGCGCGGCGGAATCGGTCGCAAAGGCCGGCTGTTCTGCATTAATTGCGAACGGGCGTCAGACTGGCGTCCTGACCAGCATAATGAACGGAAGCGATGTTGGAACGCTTATTCTCGCAGCAATATAACAGGCCACCGAGGACACTATTGCATGAATATTCATGATGAAATGATTGCCATGGGTGACCGCGCAGTTGTTGCTGCACGCGAACTTCTCCTTTTAAGCGCCCGCAAAAAGAACGCTATTCTCCAGGCAATGGCTGATGAAATTGATGCGAGAAAAGCCATACTGAAAGAGGCAAATCGAAAAGATGTTGAAGAAGCAAAATCCGCCGGCCTGTCAAGCGCCCTGGTTGACCGCCTGCTCCTGACAGACAGTCGCATAGAAAGCATGGTTCACGGTATCAGAGCCATCGTTGGCCTCAAGGATCCGATAGGCGCAAGAATAAGCCGCTGGATAAGACCGAACGGGCTTGAAATAGTAAAGCGTCGCGTTCCCATAGGTGTTATTGCAATCATTTTCGAATCGCGTCCAAACGTTACAGCTGACACTGCCGTACTCTGCATCAAAACTTCAAATGCGGTCATACTGCGTGGCGGCAAAGAAGCAATTAACTCAAACGTTGCCATCGCAGACGCACTCATTGAAGGCGGCAAAAAACATGGCCTGCCAAAGGATGCAATCCAGCTAATACGCACAACAGACAGGGATGCTGTAAGGGAACTCGTCCAGATGGAAGGCCGCGTTGATCTGGTGATCCCGCGCGGAGGCGAGGCGCTGATCCGGGCTGTAACGGAGCAGGCCCGTGTCCCGGTAATCAAACATTACAAGGGTGTATGTCATCTTTACGTTGATGAATCGGCAAACCAGGAAATGGCCATGAACATCGCCGTCAATGCAAAGTGCCAGCGGCCCGGTGTCTGCAACGCCATTGAAAAAATTATTGTTCATGAAAAAATAGCTGCAGAATTCCTCCCGAAAATGGCAAACCGTTTCCGCCAGCTCAAGGTTGAGCTGAGGGGTGACGAGGCGTCCAGACAGCTGGTTTCATGGATCAAGCCGGCCAAAGAAGAGGACTGGTATGCGGAATACCTGGACCTCATCCTCACGGTAAAAATCGCAGGATCAGCACGCGAAGCAGTGGATCACATAAACCGTTACGGCTCAAAGCATTCCGATGCAATCATAGCCGAGAACGAAGAAGTACAGAAGCTGTTCCTTACAGAGGTTGATTCTGCAGCAGTATATGTTAATGCATCAACACGCTTCACAGACGGTGGAGAATTTGGAATGGGCGCAGAGATAGGCATCAGTACGGACAAGATACACGCCCGAGGACCAATGGGGCTTGAAGAACTCACCACCTACAAGTATGAAGTACAGGGCCGCGGACAAATACGCGAATAGTCTCTACTTATTCTCGGGCCTGGATTTCTTTGTGGTCGTTTCCGGAACTTCAGACTGAATGATTACCGGCGCAGCTGGCTTTTCCATCTTTGGAGATTCCGGTGAAGAAGAAACCGGCATGGGCGCCTGCGCCCTTTCGCCTGGCTTACCGTACTTGCCATAACGCCTGCGTTCAGCGTTTTTGTCCGCTAGCTTCAGGTCGTAAGTCTTGGCAATCCATTTCCATTCAGCTGTAGTAAAATCAAAATACTCGTTCAGGCCATTGAACACTTCCATTATATTGAGCGTGGGAACGCGTTTTACGGTGGAACACCAAGCAGAGACTTCACCCAAAACTGGAGGAACATCCTTCTCACTTCCAATGATAATAACCTTCCCGGGTTTGACAGCAAAAATACTGCCAGAGCCATAATCAGCAAAAGTTGTTTTCACCCAGGCAGATGTGGCGGCATCCCATACATACAACGCCTGGCCGGTTTTCACACCCAGTTCACTGAATGACACCATCATTATGTTTCTTCTCAGTTTAGAAACGTCAAACGCAACCTGAACAGTCGTATAATGCGAAGGAATCACAAGCAGGGTAACATCGGAAGAATCCTCACCGGCTGCTGAATGATAAGAACCAAGTAAACCCATGGCAATCAACGCCATAACAAAAGAAGAATTTTTCTTAAACATAGATACCTCCCGAACTTCAGAATGCAAAATGATCCAATTTATGGTCTTTTTTAAGATAATCAGTGGTCAGGAGCGTACTGTCAAACCTATTTTTTCAGAAGTTTCCTGAACTCCTGCGTAAGTATAGGTATCAGCTTGAAAAGGTCCCCTACAACCCCATATGTAGCTATCTTGAAAATAGGAGCATCCGGGTCCTTGTTTATAGCAATAATAATGTCAGATGCAGAAATACCCGCTAAATGCTGGATCTGTCCGCTTATTCCACATGCAAAGTATATCTTCGGGCATACCGTCTTACCCGTCTGGCCGACCTGATGCGAGTATGCAATCCAGCTTGAATCGACAGCCGCACGGGAAGCTCCGACCCCGGCACCCAGAACCCCTGCAAGATCCCTCAAAATAGCAAAACCTTCGGCATTCTGCATTCCCCGGCCGCCGGAAACAATGATATCGGCATCAACTATGTTAACAGTAGTCTCTGCTTCCACTTCAAGCTTCAGCCTCTTTGTCCTGGATTTAAGAACTTCAGCCGCCACTTCCTGAAGAAGAATTTCACTGTTACGGCCTGTATCAAGAAGAGCTTCTTTCATAACCTTGCGGCGGACAGTTGCCATCTGAGGCCTGTGGCCGGGCGTTACGGAAGTTGACATCAAGCTACCCGCAAGAGTCGGGCGCGTCTGTAAAAGATTTTTCGTCGCCGGATCAATAACCAATCCAACACAATCAGCAATTAGACCGGTATTAAGCAGTGCAGCAGCCCTGGCACTCATACTGCGCCCAACGGTTGTCGCACCACAAAGAAGTATGCCTGGCTTGTGTTTATTAACAAGATCTACGAGAACTGCTGTATATGATTCATCATTAAAAACGGCAAGTTCGGGCTTATCAACAATGTAAATCTTCTGGGCACCCCTGGCCGCCAAATCCTGCGCCTTATCCTGAATTCCGGAACCAAGCAGAACCGCACAAAGATTAACGCCCAAACTGTCCGCGAGCTTACGCCCCTCGCCCAGCAGCTCAAATGTAACCGACAGGATTTTACCGTTGTTCTGTTCGGCAAACACCCATACATCTTTATAAAGATCTATTGATCCTGACATCTTATCTGTTCCTTATTTCGCTGCTGCCGTCACAACATCTTTAAGCTGTTCCACCAGTCGGCCAATAACCTGTTCAGGTTCTCCCGTGAAAATCTGCCCACCCTGTCTTGCTGGTGGTGCGAAGATCTTCAGGACCTTCGTTGTCGAACCGCCTAGCCCGACTTTTGCAGGATCCGCGCCTATATCCAAAACTGTCCACTTTACAATCTGCGCCTTCTTGGCGGCCATTTTACCTTTGAGAGAAGCGATCCTGGGTTCATTAATTTCCTTAACAACAGTCAACACACAGGGAAGCGATGAATCGATGAATTCATGTCCTTCTTCCAGCAGACGCTGGGCGACTAGATGCTTATCATCAATTTCATCAATTTTCCGCACATAAGTGATCTGTGGAACGTTGAGATGCGCGGCAATTCCGGGGCCAACCTGCGCTGTTTCTCCATCGGCCCCCTGCTTACCGCAAATAACCAGACCGGCATCACCCAGTTTTCTTATAGCAAGGGCCAAAACATAACCGGTCACCCATGCATCACTTCCAGCGAGGGCCGGATCGTTGACCAGGATTCCCTTATCCACGCCCATGGCAATTGCTTCACGCAGAGCCGATTCAGCCTGAGCCGGGCCCATGCTGATTGCCGTAATTGAGCCGCCGAGCTTCTCCTTGAGTCGCAGAGCCTCTTCAACAGCATATGCATCGAATGGATTAAGAATGGACGCCACCCCCTCTCGGAGCATGACGTTCGTATTCTGGTCGAACTTTACACTTTGCGAGTCCGGAACTTGTTTAACACACACAACAATATGCATCAGAAATCTCCAAAACTCCTGAAAAGTACAGAACCAGACATTACATTGGCAAGTACGAATTGACGGAATGTGTATTACGGTGTAATGCAAGAATGCGCTGTGGACAGCGCACACTACAGGTGGAATTTAGTTGTAGAGTCGGCTGTCCCTGCCCGCCCCGATTCCCGACAGAGGCGGGCACAGCCGAAATACATCGACACAGGCACTCCAGATTCGCTTTGCGACAGAGAAAGCCTGTGCGAGAAAAACCGGGGTAAAGTCCCGGGACACTGATATTGACTGATGCAATTCTCTAGAGTACAGTGTACCCCTTTAACCAATTAAACCACTATAAAAGGAGATACAAATGTCTAGAGTATATAATTTCTGTGCAGGTCCGGCAGTTCTTCCCGAAGAAGCTCTTCTCGAAGCACAGAAAGAGATGCTGGATTTCAATGGATCAGGCATGTCGGTTCTCGAGTGCAGCCACCGCGGCAAGGAATACGCCGCCGTCCACGACGAATGCATTGCCAATCTTAGGAAAATCATGAAACTTTCCGACGATTACGCAGTACTTTTCCTGCAGGGCGGAGCAAGCATGCAATTCGCAATGGTCCCGATGAACCTTCTCGGAAACGGTCAGACAGCTGACTACGTCAATTCCGGCACCTGGGGTGGAAAAGCAATCAAAGAAGCCAAACTTCTAGGCAAGGTCAACATTGCCGCTGACTGCGCAAAGGAAATTCCCACGAGGGTTCCCTCCGAGAAGGAAATGAAACTCACGCCTGGCGCAGCATATTTACATATTACGTCCAACGAGACCATTTCCGGCGCACAGTACAAGACATTCCCGAAAACGGAAGCGCCGCTGGTCTGCGACATGTCGTCAGACTTTCTTTCGAGGCCGTTTGACGCCAGCCAGTTCGGCTTGTTTTACGCCGGTGCACAGAAAAACCTCGGACCAGCGGGAGTAGCAGTGGTTATAATCCGCAAGGACCTGGCCGCACGCGTTCCGGCGAACGTTCCAACAATGTTGAAGTATACGACACATATCGAGGAAAATTCACTGTACAACACGCCGCCATGTTTTGCCATCTACATGATCAACCTGGTCACACGCTGGATATTAAAAACTGGAATTGAGAACCTGTACAGGCAGAATCGCGAAAAGGCGCAGAAGATCTACGACATTCTTGACAGCAGTAAGTTCTACAGGGCAACTGCGGTGAAGGAATGCCGGTCAGATATGAACATCACGTTCCGCCTTCCGACCGAGCAGCTTGAGGAACAGTTCATCAAGGAAGCCAGCGCCCAGAAAATGAAACAGCTCAAAGGGCATCGGTCCGTTGGCGGTATTCGCGCCTCAATATATAATGCATTCCCCATTAAAGGCGTAGATACACTCGTCTCTTTCATGAAGGAATTCGAGAAAAAGAACGGCTAAGCCACTCCAGTTAATGTTTGTTCAGCGAGGCATGACAGGATGCTTTCATCCTTGTCATGCCTTCAGCTGTTTTCTCCTTAGGGACGAAACCATCTACTCTTATACACGGTATGGTATTGCATTACATTGATGGCAAACGCTATCATCATAATCATAAAGATTGTCTGAATATCATTAAGGGAGGTAAGCCACATGTCCAAATCACACGATACAAAAAGAGACCAGAGAAAGTTACCCCAGAAAACAGCTAAAGAAAAACGACAGGCAAAACGCGACAAGAAGAACATGCCGTCATCGTTTTCTGTTTCGGCAAATTAAAAAAGGAGACTGACCATGGGCGATACAGGCAAAAAAGATAAAAATAAAAAACAGGAACAGAAAATCAACAAGCAGAACGAAGAGGCTAAACGAAGACAGCAACAGCAACAGCAGAAAAAAGTTTTGTAGAACATCCTGCTGAGAATGGAATTTGCCGGAGCATTTAATGGATCACTCCATCGTCACGATGGAGCAGCCAAAACAGTTTTCGAAACTGTCTTGGTCCGGAAATTTTGAGGCTAGCGGAAGAGAAGAAGAGTTGAGAAGCGTTATTTGCCGGTAATTTCTTTCTTGTTTACAGATTCCTCAAGCCATTTCCGTGCCTCGGCCATATCCGAGAATCTATTAATATTCACGCCCCCCATGGCAGCCCCAAAACAGAACATATCGACGATAAATCTGTTGCGATGCCCGGCGGTCACAAGCGCAATCTTACCTGTGAAAAACTCCTTCTTGGCCGTTACATAAGAAGTCAGGTTGCCAATCTCGCGCACCTCGGGCTCATATTTCATTTTGCGAAGATCGACCAGCACCCTATATCCGGGCTTGGTTCTTGGGTTCTTAATGCTTGCCTCCATCAATTCAACACATGATTGCAATGTGATACGCCCCTCGGCAGTCACATAGCAGATCTTTTCCGTATCGGACATCCTGTAGCTGAATGCTAGTTTCGTCTTCATGATAATATATTCGCAAACCTCATATCACGGGGATTGCGCAGGACCAAAAATATCCAATAATTACTTACTTCGATTGGCTTCAAGATATTTACCAATACTTTCACGCCCTTCCTGAACATCAGTTAATACGCCATACCCCTTCCCTCTCAAATCCCTTAGCAGCGCAAGCCAATCATTATGATTCCAACCCTGACGCCCCTTTAACCATGCCTTCAGATCCCTTGTCGGAAGTTTCAGTTTATTAACTTTGCTTACTTCTGCCATATATATCCCTCCCCTAAAAAAATCCCTTAATCTTTCCCTCAATTCAGTGCTGATTCCTGCTAGCCCTCGACCAAACCAGTTGCTTTTTTTGGAATTATATATGAATCATCATAAAATGTCTGTCGTGAGAGCTTGATTCCAACTGTTGATTTAAAAGCATCAAAACCAGAGATCACGAAGAAGAATTATTTTAATTTCTTTGACTGTTCCCCGTAGATACCATTTCATTATTAACCATGAAGACAAGCGATGCAGGTAAAACCAGGAATGAATTGGTTACCGAACTTCGGTCCTTGCGGCAACAGGTGGCCAATCTGCAGAGAATTGAATCACAACTCAAAGATTCCGAGGAACGCCTGGGAATGCTTTTCGAATTTGCACCAGATGGTTACTTCATGTGTGACTTCAAGGGCAGATTTATTAATGGGAACAAATCCGCAGAAAAGATTTGTGGATACAAGAGGGAAGAAGTGATTGGGAAGAGTTTTCTCAAGATAAAGATGCTGTCTGCACTGGACATTCCCAAGGCCGCCAGGGCAGTGGCGAGAAATATAATAGGCAGGCCATACGGGCCCGAAGAATTTGTCTTGAATCGCAAGGATGGCACCCGGGTACCATTGGAAGTTATGACGTTTCCAGTCCGTATCAAAAGTAAACCCATTATACTTGGCATAGCCCGTGATATAAGTGAGCGGAAACGGGTGGAGAAGGAGTTGCTGGAAAGTGAGCAAAGGTACCGGACAATGTTCGAACACGCAACCGAAGGAATTGTCCTTATGCGGGTGGACGGGAAAAGCCTTGTGGTAAATGAATCGTTTGCCCGGATGCACGGCTATGACAACCCGAAGGAAATGGAGCACTTACGTTTGGCGGAACTGGATACACCGGAGACAAGCAAGCTGGCGCCAGGGCGCCTACGCCAGCTGATGGCCGGCGAAACGATGACTTTTGAGGTGGAACATTACCGCAAGGACGGGAGCAGTTTCCCGTTACATGTCAGCTGTAAAGTCATCGAATTAGGGGGTAAACGATATTACATCGGGTTCCATCAGGATATCACAGCGCGCAGAGAAGCTGAAGGTGATTTGCGCGAAAGTAAAGAGCAGCTTCGGGCGCTAGGGTTGAGGCTGGCCGAATTACAGGAAAACGAGCGGCACATAATTTCCCGAGAACTACACGACCAGGTAGGGCAGACTCTCTCAGTCCTGGGAATCAACCTGGTCGATATCAGAAATAGGCTGCCCGGTAATGACGAGAAAATCCCGATTTTCAACGATATCATCGAACAAGTGGAAGAATTGACGGAGCATGTCCATAATATGACCCTTGATTTGAGGCCGGCAATACTGGATGACTACGGCTTATTATCCGCCCTGCGCTGGTATTGCGCAAGACTTGCAAAGCGAATAGGCCTGCCAATACGCATCGAGGGTAAGGAAATGAAGTCACGGTGGGAATCAGATATAGAAATAGCCCTCTTCCGGGTGGCTCAGGATGCCTTAAACAATATAGCGAAACATGCACAAGCCAAAAACGCAACGGTTTCGCTGACAGAATCACAAGCCAAGATCCGCCTGGTCATTTCTGATGATGGAACAGGTTTCAACGTCAGTCCTGAGCGTGGGAGGAAAAGAGAACCCGGATGGGGCCTGATGATAATGCGGGAACGAATAGAGGCCCTGGGCGGGAATCTGGATATTGAATCGAGTCCGGGAAAAGGTACGCGTGTAACAGCCGAAGTGAAAAGGCAACCGTTATGACAATAAAAATTGTATTGGCCGATGATCACGCGTTATTACGTGAAGGACTTTCCTCGATTTTGAATAATCAGGAAGACATAACAATAGTTGGAGAAGCTTCTAATGGACGAGAGGCTATACAATGCGTTGAACAGCTCCATCCGGATATAGTGCTCATGGACATTACAATGCCAATTCTAAACGGAATAGATGCCACAGAACAAATCAGAAAGAAGTTTTCGCATACTCAGGTGATTATCCTGTCTATGCACATTACAGCAGAATATGTACACAGGTCATTAAAGGCGGGTGCATTGGCTTACATTCTTAAACAATCGGCAGGCAGAGAGGTCGTGGATGCCATACGCAGCGTTTATGCCGGACGACGTTACTTGAGCGAGAAAATATCGGATATTCTCATGGACCATCAAATTTATGGCAACTTTAAACCAAAAAGTAAAAGCCCCATAGAACGACTCAGCACGAGAGAACGTGAAATCCTGCAACTGGTTGTTGAAGGCAAATCCAGCGCAGAGATCGGAGACGCTCTTAGCCTTTCCCGCTCGACTATTGAGACATACCGCAGTCGGCTTATGAGTAAACTGGACGTTAAAAATGTTCCTGCATTGGTAAAATTCGCCATGAAGCATGGCCTTACTGAATGACACGAACACGACCATTGATAGATCCAACCACCTTATCTCTGCTTACCATCACAGATTGAAAACATTCACTGATTGAGAAGCCGAAATAATTCTTGTGGTGAGAGTTTGACAAATATTTCACCCTGCCTACACCCTCCGCTTGACTTGAAAAAACATTAATAGGATTATTTATAGTGTGTGGATTATTTAGCAACCTGGAACTGTCTGGAATTTCCTTATAATTGAATTTTACAACTATGTCCATTATCGACAGAATTATCAACGATATCGAGAAACAAGTGGCGTGTTACAGTGACTGGCATGTCAAAATAACAACACAAACCGGGGAAAATAAAGTCTACGCAAAAGAGTCACACTCATGGGACGTCGAGACTCCAGAGGGAGCTAAGGCAATCAAAGAATATCTGGTCGCAATGGGAATGAATGACGGGACGCTTGCCGAGCCTCACGGTTCTTTTGTTTATATCGAAAAAATAACACATAAGTCATGAAAAACGTTCTGGTCATAGATGACGATTTACTAATTGGCAGACTTATTGACAAGTTGTCCCGGCAAAATGGGGCTGTTTCAACCATTGTCAGGAACGGAAAAGAAGCCACAAGTGCTCTAGAAAGCGGAACCACATTCCATGCTATTTTTCTGGATTTAATTGTTCCAGACATAAACGGATGGGACATATTAACGGTTATAAAGAACGACCCAGTCACCAGAGAGATTCCGGTCATAATTCTGACCGGAGCTTCTTTATCCAAAGAAGAAGCAGGAAGATTACAAAACAGGGTTTACGCTATTATCGACAAAAGAACCTTCGATAATGATCAGATAAATGATATTTTGAAACGCATCGTGTAGACTTGTCCTGCAATCACATTCCTCTAAACAAGTCGCATTTGTTTACACAAGAGATGGCTGGCAACTATCGGAGTGCAGATAACCGGAAACACCTTCCATAAGCAACACGCCAATGCTTCTGACCGTTTCTTCCGCGTCTTCTCCGCAGGCGGAGATTATAACAAGATCACCTTTCGCTATATCAATAGAGAGAAGCTTAAGTATGCTGTGAGCTGTATATGTACTGCCTTCGCTTTCAATAGTAACTCGCGAATTGCTGTTGTTGGCAATTTTCGCGATCAACGCAGAATTTTCCACGCTCAGCTCTCCTGGAATCTGACATACCATTCTCTGCGTAATTTCCTTAGAACATATCTCAAGATTGGTTCTAGTCATTGTGTACCTGCTTTCTTGATTTTCAGACAAAACCTTCTCTGTCTTTCCAGGAAACAATCGTACTTAATGATAAAAATGAATTGTCATCAGATTGTAAATAATGACCCAATCTTGCCGAGCTCGAGCACCAACAAAATGCCAGGATAGAACACCTCACCAGAATTGCCACATGCGCCATCGTTAATTACGGGTAAAGGTGACTTTACAATGGAAATAAGAATTGAGCCTGCTAAGCTATCCATAACAGGGGAATACTTTATGAAAACGACAAGTTATACCTTTTTAATGATTTCACTGATGTTTGTCGGCTTTAGATGGGGAGGAGAGACTCTTGAGAAAATCAAGACCAAGGCTGATGCCGGAGACACTCACTACCAGGCTATTCTTGGATCAATATATCGCAAGGGGGAGCTGGGGGTTAGAAAGGACTATGAAAAAGCGATACAATATCTTGCTCCCGCCGTGAAAGCCCGCAACGGACTGGCATTGGCTCAGCTGGGTGCAATGTGCGCAAACGGGGAAAAAACCGCAAAAGACAAATCCAAGGCTGAACGTCTTTATGCCGTTGCAGTTCCCGGATTGAAACAAATGGCTGAGAACGGAGATGCCCGATCGCAATACACATTAGGTTGTCTGCACATGGAAGGTTCCGGAGGATTGCAAAGTAATTTAGTAACAGCCGTGGATTGGTTCAAGAAATCAGCTAAACAGAATTATGCAGGCAGTCAGTTCGCCCTTGGCATGTGTTATTTTCAGGGAATAGGCGCCATACCCGACAAAAGGACAGCATTTAAATGGTTTGAGAAAGCAGCAAAACAACACCATTCAGATGCTCAATTAAAATTAGGATATTTTTATGAAAACGGTGATGGCGTCGGCAAAAACGAACAGAAAGCTTTCGACCTATACATGTGCGCCGCCGAACTGGATCATCCTGTCGCTCAATTTCTTCTAGGCTTGGCATACCTAAGGGGGCTTACCGGCGAGAAAGATGACGAGAAAGCATTGCTGTGGTTTATAAAAGCCCTGGAAACCGGGCTGCCATCAGAACTTCAAGTATCAGCGCAAGAACAAATACCATTGCTTCAAGTTTCGATTGGCTCACAGTATGCGACGAAGAAAAATGAGAAACAGGCAGCTGAGTTGTTGTACAAGGCTCTAAAATCCGGCAACACAAATGCAATTGCACTGGTAAAAGAATTTCTAGCAATTGACGGTCTTCAGGAAGTTGCTCCGAATCTGAAGACATATTTAGCGGTACTGGAGAAGGGGCAACCAATAATCCAGGCCGAACCTGCTGATTTAGACAAAAAGAATAAATGAGGACATTCGATTAAGCAGCCTCCTCATGGAGTTTACTTTTAAAACCATTGTAACGCCTTAGCCTGCTTATTTCCCAGAGCAGCCCCTTAAGAGTAAAAAGGCAGTCACCCCTTCTTCTCTGCAGATTATACAGTTATCCCGCTTCCTTTCCTGAAACAATCTTGAATATCTCCAGCTAATACCACATACTTCTGCTCAGTTAATTCACCATGAAAACCTGTAAATTATGTCTTCATCGTAATAAGGATGGCATCTGCAGCATTCTCAATAGATTTGTCGCAGAAGATAGCGCCTCCTGTTATTATTGGGAAAAGAGAAAAAGCGACCCGACATAGATCATTTGCTACGCCATAATTAGAAGTATTTGCACACTTGGATGTAATGGCGATGAGTATGATCCCAGGCATTGTACCTGCACCGTGCGGATGCCGCAGAATTTCCTTTTTCATTTCAGGAAGGGATGGAAGAACCCTTCATTCGGCAGCTATAACCCAGTCGGTATTAATGATACTGGGTGCTTCTTGCCAGTCCGAATATCACGCAAACAATACCCGCATATGTAAATATCTGCGGGCATTTTCGACCAGCAACTGGGGCAATGATTTACTTTTGGCGCCGAGGGTGTTGAACGAAATACAGCGGGAATGGTAAATATATTTTCGCAAATTGGGCAATGCACGTTCTGCATCGCCATGGAGTCTGGAGCACTTAAGTCAGTATTACAATGAGGGCATCCGAAACTAAAATCAGGCTCCGGGGCTATTACTTCCTTATTACATTCAGGACAACTAAAAGATCGACCGATAGAAACATCCTTAACACAAAGATTCTTTCCACAGCTCAAGCATTTAAAAAGCAGATCACTCATATTCGTACACCCCGATACGGCACGGCACAAATCCCTTCTATTTCTCACATCCTAACCTGCCATTTCCTGAAACTCAAGCGCCGTCAGGATACCCGATTAATAGGGTTAAAATTAAATGTTATCGAGGAAAGAACCGGGCGCATCTGCAGTTTGGTGCGTTTTCGGTAGGGCGGGGCCGCCGGACCCGCCGTTGTCTAGAGCGGCCCCGAACATTCGGGGCCCTACCAATGTTGTGCAGGCACCAAATCGCAGATGCGCCCGAAAGAACCTGTTCAAGTATTATTAACTATTTGCAGAAAGAA
>MHBM01000245.1:0-32898 GCA_001804885.1 Lentisphaerae bacterium RIFOXYA12_FULL_48_11 | reverse complement strand
CGCCCTATAAAGTAACGGAACTGGTCGAATTCCGCTACTACTGGGAGGCTTTCTTCCATATCATCTGTTTATGATTATCGCATAGAAACACAAAAGGTGTCACCCTGGACAAAAAACCGACATACTACGTAGCCTTAACTAAGTAGTTAAATCGATTTTACTTTTGAGTGACAATTGAAAACTCACTTCTGGCATAATACAGGGAAACACAAACAGAAGGAGCATTATGCAAGCAGTCCGAATAATCATTCTTTGCTTAACATGCACCCTTCCCATACTATGCCGTTCTGAAATCATTACAGATAATTCAGGCAGCGTTTATGACAATGCTCAAGTGATAAATGTAAATCCAACTCATCTTTTCATTATCTACACGCGAGATTCAAAAACAGCAGGTGCCGGTATTCGTTTGCAGGATTTGCCCGAACATCTTAAAAAACGTTTCAATTACTGCCCTCAAAAAGCACAAGAACATAGGGAAGCAATGTCACAACAGACTATCGAATCAGAAAAACATCGCTCTGTAATCACGCCTTACAGCACCACGCCTGCTTCTTACCAATCTCCAATAGGGTCATATAGTCAACCCATAGGATCTTACCAGACAGAAATAGGCTCTTACAGTGTTACGCCAGCCTCTTACCAACCCAAAATTGCACCATATAGCCAGCCCGTAGTTTCTTATCAGTCCCCAATCGCTTCATACAGTCAACCTATAGCGTCGTATCAATCTGCAATTGTGTCCTATAGTCAAACCCCTGCCTCTTACCAACCCGCAATAGGTTCATATAGCATTACTCCAGCCTCTTATCAGCCAGCCATAGGTTCATACAGCCAAACGCCAGGTTCTTATCAGCCCTCAATAGGTTCGTATAGCGTGGTTCCAGCATCTTACCAACCTTCGATTACCCCATCACCTGCTCCATACAAGGCAATTACTCATAAGTCCAGTGTCTTTGGAAAAACAAAGACGGAGATCAAGGATCAACACGGGCGAACAACAAGGAAAGATACAACAAGCAAGCCCGTTTTTTTTGGAAAAACCGAAACAATCATCAAAGACAAATACGAACAGGATATTTGCAGAACAGTAACTGGTAAACCGAACATATTTGGAAGAGCTGAACCCCGGATTAAGCATAGATAACAAGCTTTAGATTATCACCTACCTGGAACGGCATTTAAACTGTCGATATTAAAAACTATTTAGTCCAGAACTCTTTTTGCCATATCCAGACTGTTATTTCAGTGGTGTTGTTGGTCTTTACACTACTTGGCTGTTCTGTCTGCATTTTTCTATCAGGTGCATTCAAATACATATCGTTATCGTTTACTGGATATCCACTTTGAGGATGAGAAAGCCAACCTACCGAACATGCAGAACAACCAGTAAAAAACAGGCAACATAGAACGGCAATGTAAGCATATTTCATTTCAAGCATTTTACCCCGCCCTCTAACCAAACTCAAGTGCCGTTAGAATGCCCGAAGAGAATTGCTATTAACTTGCCCGTATAACGGTAGGGTTACACCTTATAGCCAGAACTTGTCCCGTTACATAGTGTGCCTCCATGTAAAAACAACACTTTAACAATCCATAACATTGCCATGGGATGATTACTGCATTGAAATATTATCAAAAAGGAGATGATAAATGATTAAGTACATAGCACAAAAACTGATATGTCTGATTCCAAGCGGACTAAGAGTGACAAATTCCGCATTGATTACAAAAACAGCCAACGCCAGCGATTCACATGTTACTATCGAGTGTAAGGGCAGCGTATACTCAGCCCACAAAATACTTGAACTGCTATCAATTGGTATGGAACATGGTGATCCTGTTGCAATCTCCGCCTGTGGAAAAGATGCTGAAGTGACAGTTGGCAACATTGGCAGGCTGTTGAAGGAAGATGTCTTATAACCTCGTAACCAATTCCAAATTCCCCTTCGTGGTTCTGAGGTTGTCGTAAGATGCTGTAGCGGAAGATGCTGTCGTCTGGCGTAGTTGGTTTTTATAAATACCTTCTCATTTATCGTCCGGGCTATCATCCGGTCCCTCAAAAACCCTAATAATCCTCTAAATCACCATTTTTGGGAGGGTTGTTGTCCAGATTTGGTAGGATTGTTAGAAGTGTTTTTTCGAAAAGGCTCGGCCCGAATGGGTCTTGAGATAACGTTCGAAATCCAATGCCTTTTGCCTGTCATCAAAAGCGAAATATGTCATCAGGTGCCATGGCAGATATTTGGACGTATGAGGACAATGCCCGGCATTATGAGATTCTAAACGCTCTTTGAGATCATCCGTAAATCCAGTGTAATGCCTGTCAGGATGCTCTTCACTTTTAAGGATATAGACATAGTGTAATTGTTGTTTCATTGAGATATTTTGGCAACTCAAAACAGTTGATGCAATAATCAAAACGCCCGGCTTCGCCCCTGTTTGCCCCATTGCTACGCCGTGGCAGTCTTCATTTCTCGCTTTGTAGAGAGCGTGCCCAGGCGTAGTTTCGAGCATAGCGAGAAACGAAGACTGGTGCGCCCGGCGGGGATTGAACCCACAACCTTCAGCTTCGGAGGCTGACGCTCTATCCAATTGAGCTACGAGCGCGTAAATTCGAAAATACAATATATTACCTTGAAGAAAAAATCTACACATTAACCAGAAAAGAACAGTTAGACATGACTACAGGTTACACGATTCTGGATATCGTGGTTATCCTGTTAATATTCCCTAAATTGCCAAAACCAAGTATTGAGATCTTACCTACATCATAATATCAAACTTAACCTCAACGGACACATTCCAGATATTTCCACAATTTCTTAACGAATACTTTACAACCCATAAATTGAATCCTGGAAATATTTTTTTATAATTCTCTCTGAACTGAAATTAAGGAAGGCTGGGCTGTTCGTCATAAGCAGGAATAACTGGATGCAAACACTCAACGCCCTATGGGATAACGGAGAGTACTGCATTTACCTGATATACGGCAGATTGGCTTTCCTTTTTTATTCCCCTGCTATTTGATCTCTTTCTCCACAATGCTGTATACAGTATTCTTCAACCGCTCTAATCATGTAAATAAGGATTTACTATTCATCCCGACATCAGGTACGCTCCACCCGATTTCTGGAGAAACTACCTTCATGGAAACTGAAATAACAAACAAACCAGTACGCCGGGGAATGCGCCTGTTTTTCGGCACATTCATTTTTATCCTGTGCTTTATCTTGCTGATACTTGCAGAAATAACTGCGGGACGGGTTTATCGTAAATTCCCCGCAAACGGCAGAAGAGCAGTGGCCAGCATGATAGACGAAGAAAGAGTGGTACAATCCGGTTATTATTCACAACATCCTTACCTCTATTATACACACAGATCAGGTTACGAAGCTTTGAGTAACGTCCAGTTCAATTCTCTGGGCCACAGAAATGATGAAGTGCCATCCGCACCTGAACCCGGAGTTCTGCGTATCCTATGCATCGGAGGTTCAACAACGGTCTCCTTCCCTTATGTATCTGACCCCAGGGAAACTTGGCCAATCAAATTGGAAGAACTTATTGAAAAGGAAACAGGCATCAAAGTCGATGTAATCAACGCCGGACTGAACGGTGGTAACAGCGCAGATCTTCTGGCCCATTACATATTCCGCAACCGCTACCTTAAATCACACATAGTGATTCTTCATACCGGCGGAAACGACGCCACAGCACTGCTCTTCCCGAACTACCATCCGGAATACACACATTATACAAAGGGATGGAGAAATACGGCCCTTGTACCACGCCCGCTAGAAACAGCCTGGCTGCGATTCAACTTGGTCAAATGCGTATACGCCTGGTGGCTGCAAGACATCGACCTGAACGCCCAGATTGGAAGGCTTGGAATCGAGAAATTGAAACCTGCGGATTGCTTAAAGAACACCCAGAAGAACGAACCTGAAGGCTTCCGCCGCAACCTCGACCTGCTTGTTCGTACAATAATCCAGGATGGTGCCCAACCGGTCCTCTTCCCATTTGTCTGGGCACCGGAAGATGTTTTCAGGAAAATGAGAGAGTATGGTCCATATTACGATCCGATGGTCCTGGCGTTCAAAAAGAATCTTTCGGTAATTGAAGAAATAGCAGCAAAACACAACGTGATAAACGCAAAGTTATCTGCAGAAGCCATTCCTGGCTCCCACTTTTTTGATTTCTGTCATGTAAACGAGAAGGGCGAGGCCATAAAGGCAGCTCATATGCTTCAATATCTCAAGCCCATTATCCAAAAACTGGTTGATAACGAAAAACTCGCTCAACTCAAACCTAAAACATAGCTGTAAATCCAATGCTGCAATCCGCTGAATACTGGATTAGAAAACTGGTACTGAAATCACATCCTGAGGGCGGCTATTATCGAGAAACATATCGTTCTGATGAACAAATAAACTCCCGGTTACCGAAACGATTTACCGGTAAAAGATCATTTTCCACGGCGATTTATTTTCTCCTCAAAGGA
Organism: Lentisphaerae bacterium RIFOXYA12_FULL_48_11; assembly: GCA_001804885.1. Classification (GTDB taxonomy): domain Bacteria; phylum Verrucomicrobiota; class Kiritimatiellia; order UBA8416; family YA12-FULL-48-11; genus YA12-FULL-48-11. The sequence continues at coordinate 28,394 of MHBM01000245.1, read as the reverse complement.
AAGCACGCTTCCACGTTTCACAGGATCAAATCGGATGAAGTATGGCATTTCTACGCCGGAAGCGGTCTATATATACATATCATAAACCCGACAGGAAAATATTCAGAAATCAATCTTGGCCCCTACCCCGACAAGGGGCAGGTTTTCCAGTGTGTGATAAAAAGAAATCACTGGTTTGGCGCGACTGTTAAAGATGAAAAAGGATTCACCCTTGTCGGTTGTACGGTTTCGCCTGGTTTCGATTTCGCCGATTTTGAGCTGGCAGACAGGAATAAATTGCTCCGCCTGTGCCCACGCGAAAAATCAATCATTGAGAAACTGACTCATCCCAAAATACGCGATTAAGAGCCTTCCATGAGAAGGCTCTTAACATAACGCGGCAAATTACAGCAAAAGGATAAAGAAATATCCGCAGATTCCGTCGATTACGCAGACTGCAGGAGATGATATATTATCTGCCGCGGAAGACTGACTCCCAGTTCTTAAAGACCGGCTCCAATCCCCGCCTTCTCATGGCAGAACAGAACGTCTTTGCATCCCGCGTATCATTGACATCAAACTGCCCCTTCTCCAAGTTACCTGCAGACCGAGCTGTAACTTCCTTGCGAAGACCGGCATGCCCCGGCGTAGCATCCTTGCGAAGACGGGCCTCGTGATAATATCCGCCAACCGTAGTCCTGCTGGCAGCACTCATCCTTGAAACACCGATTCCGGCAATCCCATCACGGAACTCAGCCCGCTCACGGGTTGAAAGAACAAGAGGCATGTCAGGAAAGCAGATGCGAAACGCAAATATGAACTGGGCCAGCAGCCTGTCGTCAACTTCATACCCGGGTTTGAAATCACCGTACTGGGCACAGATCCTCGGAAAAGAAACAAGCACACCTGCCTTCCAGAACTTCTTTCTCAACTGCACTACATGCTGGAAAAGACAGATCGCATCCGATCTCGGATCATGCAGCCCAAGCAGCACTCCGATTCCGACATTCCGCATGCCGGCCTGTAATGCACGGGCTGGCGCCTCAAGCCGGAAATCATAATTGCGCTTCTCACCCCAGCGATGCAATTTTGAATAAAGTTTCCGGTCATATGTCTCCTGGTAAATGGTAATCCCCGTGCAACCGGCCCCGGCAAGCTTTTCATATTCTTCAGATGTCATCGCAAACGCTTCCACGGTAACATTATGGAACACTTCCGCAGCTGTTTTCACACTCTTAACAAGGTAATTAAAATCCGCCGCAGGAGTCCTTTCACCGGTGAGCAGGAGAACGTCTTCAAATCCTTTCCGCTTCAGAGCTGAAATCTCAGCCTTTAACTCTTCCGTACCCAGTTTCCGGCGCGGCTGTCTGCGATCAGATGAAAAACCGCAGTAGACACAACCGCCGCTGCAGAAATTGGAAAGATACAATGGAACGTAAAGTGAAATGGTACGACCGAAATGTTTCCTTGTAAGAACCTGCGCACGTTGTGCAAGCTGTTCAACGAGATTAGCGGCAGCGGGAGAAACCAATGCCGCAAATTCTTTTATGCCCGGCGACACAGTCGAAAGTGCAGCCTTCACGCGGGTCTCATCCGCATTGTTGCTCAGCTGAAGCCACTTATCCGGCCCAAGCCATTCTGGATTATTTTTTTTCATTATCGGATCACGAAGGTAATGGTGTGCTATTTTTTCTTTGTTTCCCTGGTGGTGTGACCCCTGTTATTTCTTTCCTGCCAGGAATGACGTCAATGGACTGGACGCCACGGCAACATCGCTTTTCTCCATCAGGCCTGCGAGTCGCGCCTTACGTCCGGCACGCACAGCCAGCGCAAATGCAGCAGCCATTTCCGCCGGTTTCTCCGCCGCAGCAAGGGCGCTGTTGATAAGCACAGCATCGCATCCTATTTCCATCGCTGCCGCAGCTTCCGATGGCGAACGCAGCCCGGCATCGACAATCACAGGAACATTGCTGTTTTCTATGATGAGTCTCAGCATCTCGCGCGTTGCCAGCCCGTGCCCGCTTCCGATTGCAGAACCCAGCGGCATAACCGCCGCACAACCAATATCTTCAAGCCGTTTCGCCAACACAGGATCAGCCGGCATGTAAGGAAGCACTATAAATCCTTCTTTAACCAGAATTTTTGCAGCCCCATAGGTTTCAATAGGGTCCGGCATTAAGTGATGCGGGTTAGGATGGATCTCCAGCTTCACAAATTGACTGCCCGAAAGTTCCCGCCCCAACATTGCAGCTCGAACAGCTTCCTTTGCGTTAATTGCACCTGACGTATTGGGAATAAGCTTGATACTTTTCAGTTTCAAAAGCGGTCCCAAAAGATCATCGGACTTCTGTTCACGATTGAACCTGCGGAGCGCAACAGTCACAAGCTGTGTTCCCGCTGCCTTGACGGCACTGAGCATTGTGGCAACATCAGAAAATTTGCCCGTACCCACGAGCAGACGTGATTTAAATTCGAACTTCCCCAACTTTATTACATCTTTCATGCGGGCTATAATAGACGGTTGGGGATGCGAGTAAACAATTAATTCACCACCAATGCAGGACATGGCTCCAAGCTCACCCTCCACCGGCAAAGGTGAGAATTTCAACCTTGTCGCCCTGCTTGAGTTTGGCAGAAGAATATTTTTTACGGCTAACGACCTTGTCGTTGACCATCACAGCCACACGCTCGCAGTCAATTCGCATTGACTGGAGTAAAGCCTTCGTCGTGGCTTTTCCGCTGTATTTATGCGCCTTTCCGTTGACTATAAGAATCATCATAAAAACAGTATCCAGAAGTCAATATGCAGAATTCAACAATGTAACCACGGATGGAACGGATATCACTGATCCCTGACAATCTGTCTGTTCAGTTTTCTATAAAATCCGTGCCATCAGTGTAATCCGTAGTTAAAGTTTTATTTATTTACTTGCCGCCAGCGCCTGGTCAAAATCGACCTTGATATCTTCGATATTCTCAAGCCCAACCGCCACCCTGATGAATTCAGGCGTCACACCGGAAGCCAATTGCGCTTCCACGCTCATCTGCGAATGACTTGTCGAAGCCGGATGCAGAACAAGCGTCTTCGCGTCACCCACATTTGCCAGATGACTGGCAAGTTTGACCGAGTTAATGAATTTCTCACCAGCCTTGCTGCCGCCTTTTATACCGAACCCGAACACGGCTCCGAATCCACCTTTAAGATATTTTTCGGCATTCTTGTAATACTTATGATCCGGCAGTCCGGTATAATTCACCCACTCCACACCCTTGTGGTTCTTCAGCCATGTAGCCAACTCGAGCGCATTGGCGCTTTGCTGTCTGATTCGCAGAGGAAGCGTCTCCAGTCCCTGCAGGAACATGAATGCATTAAACGGACTGGCGCATACTCCTATATTCCTCATACCATCAACGCGCGCCTTGATGATGTAGGCAACATTTCCCATGCCGGGTACATTTTTCAATGCATCCCAGAACACTATGCCATGATAACTCTGGTCCGGCGTGGTGAAACCCGGGAAACGGCCTTTTGACCAATCGAATTTGCCGCTGTCAACAATCACACCGCCTATGGAGGTACCATGTCCGCCGATCCATTTCGTGCATGAGTGGACAACAATATCAACACCATGATCGATCGGCCTGCACAGTACCGGCGCAAAAGTATTGTCCACTATCAGGGGTAATCCAGCAGCGTGTGCTTCTTTTGCCAGGCCGGCAATGTCCACAATATCTCCCTTCGGGTTCCCTACCGTTTCGAGATAAACCACTTTTGTATTGGGTTTTACAGCTTTTCTCACCTTCTCCGGCGTAATGTCGTCAATAAATGTTACATCTATACCGAACTTTGGGAATGTATAACGAAACAGTGTGTCGGTCCCGCCGTAAAGCGAAGCCGAACTTATGATGTGGTCGCCTGTCCCTGCTATATTATGGATAGCAAGGAAGATTGCAGCCATTCCACTGGACGTAAGCAATGCACCCGTACCACCTTCCAGTGCGGCTATACGCTTCTCGACAACGTCGGTTGTAGGGTTCATAAGTCGCGTGTAGATATTGCCAAATTCCTTAAGGGCAAAAAGATTGGCGGCGTGTTCAGCGCTTTTGAACACGTAACTTGTTGTCTGATATATTGGAACAGCCCTGGCACCGGTTACCGGATCCGGCTCCTGCCCCGCATGTAATGCCAGCGTTTCCGGATTATTTGTTTTAATTTTCATTATCTCATTCCTTTCTTAAGATTCTTTTCGATCAATACTCTTCAGGTAGGGCGGGGCCGCCGGACCCGCCTCTTATTCAGAACGGCGCGCCCGGCGGTCGAGCCCAACCGGCTGATTCATATGTCAAATGTCCACGCTTTTGGAGGACGTAATTTCCGTCCTTCTTCCGCAAGCGTACCGATTGTGTATTCCGAAAATATATTCACCAATGCGGTATTAGCCTTTTCCCAGACCGTCCGTGTCGGACAGGAATTCACTCTGCCGCACTTATCGTTTGTACACGGCGCAATTGCTATCGGTCCATCTACAGCGCTTACCACATCAGCCACCGTCATTTTGTATGGATCACGTGCAAGAACAAAACCACCTTTGGTACCGCGATGACTCCTCACCAAGCCACTGGTTTTTAGCTTAATCAATATCTGTTCAACGTAGTCACCGGAAATTTCTTCGGCTTCTGCAATCTCCTGCTTGCGTGCCGGATGTTTTTCGTTACGCATTGCCAGGTAAACTGCAATCCGTGCTGCATATCTGACTTTTGTTGATAACTTAATCATTTTAACTTTTTTTTCAAATACATGATTGACTTGATCATGTTGGTCGTATATTGTTATAAGTACAAAATGAATGCAACAAGAAAAACAAAAATACTTTCCGGATACAAAAACAGATATGCCCGGCAGATTTCCATGCCTGCTATCGGGTTAAAAGGACAAAAAAAAATGAGGACAGCCAGTATCCTTATAATTGGTGCTGGCGGATTGGGATCCCCGGCAGCCTTTTACCTTGCATCCGCTGGAATCGGTACTATCGGGCTGGTTGACAACGATCTGGTTGAATTAAGCAACCTGCAGCGACAAATTCTACACACTACTGCCGACCTGAGCCGACAGAAAACTATTTCAGCTGCCGAAAAACTTCACGCGCTGAATCCGGATATTACTATAAGAAAGCACAACCAGCGATTCAGCCCGCTAAATGCAATTCAACTTGTTAAGCAGTATGACTTCGTAATCGATGCAACCGATAACTTCCAGTCAAAATTTTTGATAGCCGATATTTGCCACGAAACACGAATCCCCTACAACCACGGAGGCGTCCTGGAATTTCTAGGACAAACCATGACCGTAATTCCAGGAAAAACCGCCTGCTATCGCTGTATCTTCCAACAGCCGCCGGAAGAACATGAAAATGCAATACCACGTGGACCGCTTGGCACCGTCCCAGGGGTGATAGGAACCATCCAGGCAATGGAAGCCATAAAATACGTTTTGAATATTGGAAATTTATTAACCAATCGGCTTCTTGTTTACGAATCACTCTCGACCTCATTCCGTGATGTAAAACTGACGAGAAACAGATACTGCCCTGTCTGTGGCAGAAAATGACATGAAAGCCTTGAACAAGATAATGGCCATAGGTGCTTACCCTGGAACAGAAGTAACTATTCTGCAGAAATATCCTGTCACAGTTTTACAGATAGGCAAGAGTCAGTTTGCAATAGACGAAAAGATCGCCGAACGAATTCATGTAAGGCGATGAAGTTACAAGGAAAGGAATTACAAAATGAAATATTTTAAAGACAATTCATTATCGATCGGCAGAACGCCTCTGGTTAAACTGAACAAAATCGTTGACGCCGGCAAGGCGCTGGTATTGGCAAAGATCGAGGGCCGCAACCCCGGTTACTCAATAAAATGCAGGATTGGTGCCGCCATGGTATGGGATGCTGAAGAACGTGGAATCCTGAAACCTGGCATGGAAATAATCGAACCGACCAGCGGAAATACCGGTATAGCTCTTGCTTATGTGGGCGCAAGCCGTGGCTACAAGGTTACCTTGACCATGCCGGAAACAATGAGCATTGAACGCCGCAAGGTGCTTAAAGCTTTCGGAGCAAATCTTGTACTGACAGAAGGGGCGAAAGGCATGTCCGGCGCAATAAAGAAAGCCGAGGAGATGCTTGCTGAATCCAACGGAAAGTTATTCATGCCACAGCAATTCAAGAATCCAGCGAACCCGGCAATCCACGAAAAAACAACCGGTCCGGAAATCTGGGAAGATACCGACGGCAAGGTTGATGTCCTTATTGCAGGCGTTGGTACCGGAGGCACAATTACAGGAATATCACGTTACCTGAAGAAAACACGCGGCGGGAAAATCATCACCGTGGCAGTGGAACCAGAAAAGAGCCCCGTAATTTCCCAGAAACTGGCAGGCCTGGAACTAAAACCTTCTCCTCATATGATCCAGGGAATCGGCGCCGGTTTTATTCCCGAAGTTCTCGACCTTTCCCTGATTGATCGCGTTGAGAAAATCAGCAACGAAGAAGCGCTTGATTTCGGACGACGCCTTGCCACCGAAGAAGGCATAATCTCCGGCATTTCCTGCGGTGCAGCAGTCGCTGCTGCAGCACGTCTCGTCAAAGAGCCGGAATTCATGGGAAAAACAATTGTTGTTATCCTGCCCGACTCAGGAGAACGTTATCTGTCGACCGCACTGTACGAAATATAATCAACTCGACAGAATATAAGCACAGTAATTCCGAAAAGCGACCACCCAGTGATAAATGAAGATCTGCGGAATCCAGAGGCTTGTCCGGCGAAGCCGTGGCGAAGACGGACAAACAAGAACGCTTGTCACGCTGCCTCAACAAAAAGACCGGCAGCACGATATTCATTCAACTTATTACGCAGCGTTCTTACGCTGATACCCAGGATGTCAGCCGTAGCCTGACGGTTATTGCCGTTCATCTCCAGCGCACGCATGATGGTTCTTCGCTCAATCTCATCAAGCTTTAAGGTATCCGGCCTGAAAGTGTTCTGCTCCTGCTCACCGCCCTGCCTGATGTCGGCCCTTAAAATACCTGCCAGGCTTTCCACACCCAATACATCTTCCGTGCTCATAACGCTCAGTCTCTCAACAAGGTTCTGAAGTTCACGAACATTCCCCGGCCAGGAATATTCAGTCAACTTCTCAAGCGCTTCGCTCGTAAAACATGATTCTGTTTTCTTCCCGTTCTTCACGGGCCTTAACTGTTTAAGAAATGTGTTTGCGAGCAGCGGAATGTCCTCTCTTCGATCCCTTAGCGGAGGAATATGCAAAGGGAGAACATTCAACCTGTAGAAAAGGTCCTGCCGGAATTCACCGCATTCCACAATATCAGCCATGTTCCGGTTGGTTGTAGCCATCACCCTGCAGTCAACCTTGATAGTCCTGTTTCCGCCAACGCGTTCAAATTCCTGCTCCTGGAGCACTCTCAACAGCTTTGCCTGAAGCCCCATTTTCATTTCGCTTATTTCATCCAGCAGTATACTGCCACTGTTTGCCAGCTCAAACCGTCCCAGCCTTTTTGCAAAGGCATTCGTGAATGCACCTTTCTCGTGGCCGAAAAGCTCACTGTCCATGAGAGTATCCGGCACAGCTGCACAATTCATCCTGATAAAGGGATTATCCCTTCGATCACCAAGCGAATGAATAGCCAGCGCCACGAGCTCCTTACCCGTACCACTTTCTCCGGAAATAAGCACCGTTGACGAGGACTTTGCCACCTGCTTGATAGACATCATCAGCTTTTTCATCGGTTCGGACTGGCCAAGTATCTGACGGCCTCTGGGCAGTACCCAGCCAAGTTCTTCCTGCAAATAAGCGTTTTGCGCATGAAGGGAAACCAGCTCCCTGGCACGCTTGATGATCAGCTCAACCTGTTCAGGCGAGAAAGGCTTCATAAGAAAATCATATGCACCGATTTTCATAGCTTCCACGGCCTGTTCAACAGTACCAAATGCCGTTACCATGACGGTAAGCGTTGGAATATTACTTTCTTTCATGAACTTGAGAAGTTCCATGCCGCCCATTCCGGGCATTTTCAAGTCCACAAAAGCAAGATCGGCATCGCGCTCTTCCAGAACCTTCTTTGCTTCCAAACCATTTCCGACATGTATGACATTGATTCCGGCACGTTGCAGGGTTTCAACAATAAATTCCCGCATCAGGACATCATCATCAACTACCAGGGCTGTCTCTATACTTGTAATCATAATCAACTCCTCCTGTTAAGGAAGTAACACTTCAAAAACAGAGCCTTTACCCTGTTCGCTCGAAACCATGATTTCACCACCATGCACCGAGACTATTTTATGGCAAAGCGACAAACCCAACCCCGTGCCGCCTTCCTTTTTGGTAAAAAACGGATCGAATATCTTCTGCATGTCGCCTGAAGTTATCCCGCATCCATCATCTGTTACTGAAAGCACCGTGTTTCGCCCTTTCTTAAACGCCGACACCTCTACGCGACCACCTTTCTGACATGCCTCAACAGCATTGAGGCCAAGATTCAAAAGGACCTGTTTCAGCTGGCGAATATCACCCTTTGCCTGAAAGACAGGCTGTGCTCGCCTGACAAACACATTCACTTCGCTTCGCGCAGCACGCTCATTAAGAACATCTTCAACTCCATCCATTAACTTGTTTATGGAAAATTCTTCAAACTGGAGCGACATCGGCTTAGCGTATGTCAAAAGGTTGGTGATTACATAATTGAGGTTTTGGACACCTTCAACAATCTTACCTGCCAGCCTTCCCTGCTGTGGCTGATTCTCCAGGTCGCGCTTGAGAAGACGGGCAAAACCTTCGATCGTACCCAGCGGATTCCTGATTTCGTGAGCAACGCCGGCAGCCATCTCGCCAAGTGCAGCCATCCGCTTCTGGCAATTCATGCGTTCCTGAAGCGTCCTCAATTCCGTTACATCCCTTAAAACCTCAACCGCACCTATGATTACACCGTCGCCCGACTTAATTGGAGCCACGCCGGCCAGCACGCTGATTTTCTCACCGGCCGCATTAACAGAGGTACGCTCTTTACCTGCAGACGGCTTGCCGTACTTGATGACAGACTGCAAAATCTTCACATCACCCAGTCCGTTTGTGATCTGGTCATAATGTTTTCCATCAATATTCTCCTGAGGCATCCCCAGCAGGGCAGCCGCAGCAGGATTGCTCCGCTCTACAATGAAATCGTCATTAACGACAAGAACACCGTCTGTAAGGCTGTCAACAATACACTGCAGCCTGCTGGACATTCTCCTCAGCTCTTCTACCTTCTCCGACAAGGCCCGGTTCTTAACATTCAGCTGTTCATTTGTTATCGCCAGATCCTTCTTGATGTTATCATAGGAAGCCTGCAGTCGTTCACTCTGGGTTTTGAAAACCTCGAACGCTTCCCTGATACGGTTCAGCGATTCGACTTCGCCATCAGCAAATGTTTCTTCTGTGGCTTCTGTATTTTGTATTGCACAGACAGTCATAATATTTATCCCAAATTGTAGTAAGCTTTCATGCACCGCACCCCAGGCTGACGCTCTGGTTCAGGCTCGGGAGGCGGAACACAACACCTGACCTCACGTTCAAGAATCATCGCTTTTTCAATCAGTTCCGAAATCTCTGAGAACAGCGACTGGATGTATTGCCTGTCTTCTTCTCTGCTGACGCTGTCGGCCGGCTTTGCAGGCAGGCGCTTCATCTGCAAAAGCATCTGCGAGAGAATGCTATTTGCCCTGGTCAGCGAGTTCCGCCTGGCCATGGGAGTTCCACCTGCAATATCTTCATTTTCCCTGGCAGACTCATACAGCCGTACTATCTGCCTGCAGCTTTCCCTGCTTTTAACCATGACCGATATTATTTCATCACGATTCATTGGTTGACTTCTTTACATACTCAGAGACCTTCTCCACCTTTACCCCAACATCCAGCGCCATCCCTACAAATTCATCAACTGAATTAGTCTCCATTACTCCGGTCGCCTTCATGACATCATCACTGTTCTTTAGAAAGTCGGCAAACGCCACACTGCCATCTTTCTTCAAAATATTTTTCCCCATAACGAGACTGAAATAACGCAGGGGAATATATTTTGCATGAGGCCCGGACGAAGCCGACTTAAAGAATCTTTTCATTCCTTCCACATCATTCTGTTCCAGGAGCCTGTTGAAACATGTCATATACGCTTTAAGAATGAAATCACCCTGTCCTTCAGTCGAAACGTTCACCAGTTTTTCAAGCAGTGAATCAACTGATTCTGCAGATCGCTCACCGATATTGACCTCCAGAAGCATTTTCTCAAAGGCCACCAGCGCTGCGAGCTCGGGATTGATAACCTTCACATCAACCATTTCCATTCGCCTTTTGGCTTCCTTGAACTGTTTTCGCTCCATAGCCATACGGGCCCACCAGAATGCGGCTTCAGAAAGTATCGGTCCTTTCTCCAGGCTATTGCACAAGTCACGGAGCACCTTTTCCGCCTTTAAGGAATCATTCATTTTAATGAGGCACCGCGCATTCCCCAGCATTGCAACGGCAATTGGCGAGCTGTCACTCAAGGAAGTACTGCTCTGCGAGGACAGCTTCACGGTACCGAGCAGGGAAATCCTGTCGTACTGCGCCTGCGCCAGGGTAGTCAGTCCCATCTCTTCCAGTTTTTGCGCAGCACCCAGCAAAGCCTTCATGGCACGCGTATCATTTGAATCTCTTTTTGCCGCCACAATAGCCATGCTTATTATATCGGCGCTGTTTGTTGAGCTTTTTTCGTAGATTTCAGACAATCCGTACAAAGCGTCTGAGGCACGCCGTTCATAAGGATAACGGTTAATAAGCTTTACATACCATGCCTTGGCTGCATCGTAATCCTTCTTCAGCATGAATATCTCGGCCAACGCAAGCATTGAACTAACATCATATTTATCATTAACTTTGAGCGACAAAATCTTTTTGAAATGGCCTTCAGCCTTGTCATATTGCTTAAGCACAACAGCAATCTTACCCGCCTTCATAAGCAAGTCAGGCAATTGTTTCCGGGCAGCCGGGAGCGTAACGTATTTTTCAATCAACCCAAGCGCTTCCTTTAAATGCCCTTTTTCTTCTGCCTGGCCGACAACAAACAGCAACTCTCCTGAAGCAACCGAGTTCCACGGGAATCGTTTCAGGAAAATGAGCATCATTTCTTCTGCTTCGCTTGTCCGGCCTTCCCTCCTCGCTATATTGGTCAGCATTAACAGTGTTTCGTCCTGATGAACAGCCAGGGGCCTTTTGAAACATTCGGATAATCTCAGGCGTGCTTCTTCGAAAAGACCTTCGGTAAAATAAAGACGGGCAATACGAAAACGAGCCTCTTCGATGAGTTTCTGGACACCTGATCCTGAAAGCATATTGAAACTTGCGACCGTGTTCGTAAAAAGAGTGGCATGCAGACTTTCCCGGGATATACCGGGATAATCTTTCTTCCATTCGTTAAACCAGCTTTCGTTTAAAAAGATTTTCTCATTAGCCATTGCCGTACGCATGGCAAAATCATAAGTCCATCTCTGCTGTCCGGACATCAAGGGTTCAGCTTCCGCAAGAAGTTTCTTAACATCTTCCCACTTCCCTGCGTCAATTTGTGCATCAAGCTGGATCAACAGCAATTCAGCAGTAGACTCCGGATCACTGCAGAGTTTTTTTGCCTCTTCGGAGGCATTGACAATACCTTTCACGTCTTTCATAAGCGCAGCACTTCTTATCATTTCGCGAAAAGCCGTCAGGCGGGCTTGCTGTCGTTTTTCAATATCCAGGACAGCTTCAAGATACTGTTTTGCCATCATCGCGTTTGGCACAGGTTGTGTCCTGGCCTTGAGAAGTAACACCTGCCCCATGAGAAGACCTGCCTCCGCCTTGATTTCCGGAGTCAGTGCACTGTCAAGGGCGTTACGAAGGCTAACGACGGCCTGATCGTATTGCCCGATATGCATGAATTCTTCCGCAATTCTCATATGAGTTTTGGCATTTATGCTGGGCTCCTGCTCAACTTCATCGCGAACATCTTTCAGCTTGGGCCACAAAAGATTGACAGCAAATACCACACCTATCGCCAGAACAACCAGGCCCAGCGTGGCCAGCAGTGCCGGCAACGACTTTCTGGATATCAGCTTCTTTATTTTACCTGGCTCCAGCATTGTCACTCCTTACAGCAACATCCATAAGAGACATCCGCTCCGATGGCGAAGTTGTCTTGCGGCCAAGGTGCCGCAATTCATCCAAACCCGACAAGAGGTCTATCTGCCTGTCGACTTCAAGCTTCACAAAGTAATCCCGCATTTTCGGAGAAAGGCCGACAATGCACAGGCGGCCTCCACTCCCTCTTTTTTCCGCGGACATTTCCTGAAGACGTCTGATCGCAACATCATCAATACTCTCTGTCTTGTCCATGCAGAGGGCGATCCATGAAGACAATTCACTCTGACCACAGATATGAACAACCGTACTCTCTTCGATAACAGCAGGGCAGATAACAACCTCAAACCCACCTTCAGAAATATGTCCCTCTGTGTTTTCATTATCAGACTTTAGCCCCGTAAACTCCAAAACTGCATTTTTGAGCTCCTCCACATTGAGCGGCTTTTTCAACACCCTGCGAATTCCAAGCCGTGCCGCATCTATTTCACCAATTTTCTCAGTTTCTGCGGTCAGATAAACCAGCGGAACCTCGCTCCCTTTGGATCGCATTCGCTCAACGACATCCATGCTCACTCCATCCGGAAGCCGGTAATCCAAGACTATCAGATCAAAATCATCACACTTCCAGGCTTCCTCGGCATCAAAGCAATTCCCGGCCTCAATCACCAGACACCCCATTCCCTCAAGTGCTTTACGACCTGTCCAACGGACAAGACTCTCGTCTTCTACAAGCAAAACTTTTAGCTGCGATAAAACATCAGAAGTCATGTCGCTCACTCACTGTTATCCGCGGAATAATTAGAACCTCACCAGGGACCAGCTTATCGAGATTTGCAACATTCCCCTTATTAGCCTGACGAATTAAAGTGTGTTTTGTCGCATCTCCATAGATGCTTGGCTTGGCTGAAATAGACTCGCACGTATCCTTTTCTTCAATCTGGTAGTACTCGTACTTGCCCAGTCGAAGAATATCAAGGGCCTCTTTCAATGGCGCCTTTTCTTCTGTCAGATTCTTGATACAGACATTAAGGTCATTGGTTGTCGACACAAGGCAATCAATTTGAGCCTGCTGATTTGTTATCGTGCTTTGTGCCTCTCTTAATTCCATTTTCAGTTTTTCAATCAACTGATCCTTGAGCTCCAACTTTGTGCTGAGCGAATCATAAGCCATGGCCTTACGTTCCAGATCCTTCAACCTGCCGACACTGCGATTTACGGAGAATTCCTGTAATTTTGCCCTGGCTGCTGCCAATTCATCGGACATAACCTGCGCCTGTCCATCATCTTCTTTTTTCCTAACTGCATCCGTCAGTGCGGCAGCAGACGGTATTCTCGAAATTGTAACTTCCCTTGGTTGAACATTGGTTTTTGACTGAATATCGGCAGGCACTTTCTGTGGAGATAGAGGCTCAATCTTTATCTCATTTTTAGTGACCAGATTTGTGACAGGGACAACAACCGCCGGTTGCTCTGCCGGTGAAACAGCGGGAGCAGCAAGCCCAACTGTTGAAACTTTATTTGTCAGGTTATCCGGTAATATCTCTACCGGCGCGACTGGATTATCAGCCGCCATGCAGCTTTCTGCTATGCAGAAGCACACACACAAGGTCAAAACCAATCTATTCGAAAATATGCGTTTTTTCTCCACGGATTAATGTGTTAGCAGAGGACATGCCGCGCAGAAAAACAGGCCTTTTCCCCAAAATCATGGCCTTTTATGGAGAATGCCCAGAAAATGAGCTTTTGTTGCTAAAAACATCAGATGACAGGAAAACGCTACTTACCAGAATCATTCACCTTCTTGCAGATACTTCGGAAGGACATCCCTTAGACTGCCTTAAGGCATTACTCAAGGCCATATTCCTGAAGCTTCTTATACAACGTAGTCCTGTGGATTTTAAGAATATCTGCCGCCTTGTTCTTATTCCCTTCGGCGAAGGAAAGAACCGACTGTATCAGGTTCTTCTCGCTGTCTGCCAGACTCATAGGCTTAAATTCAGCGCTTACCCCTGCTGCAGAAGAAGAAATCTTTTTCTCACTCAAAGATTCGTGAATACCCAACTCTTCAAGATCAATCTCATCACCATTTGTCAGAATGACACCACGTTCAACCGCATTCCTGAGTTCACGCACATTGCCAGGCCAGGAATACTTCATCAAGGCTTCCATTGCCGTTTTTGTGAAACCCTTGATTGTCCGACCCATTTCCTTTGCCAGCCGCTCTCTGTAATAATCAGATATAGGCGCAATACTTGACTGGTGATCCCTGAGCGGAGGCAGAACAATAGGTACAACGGAAAGGCGGTAATAAAGATCCTCCCTGAACTTCCCTGCAGCAATCAGTTCCTTGAGGTTACGGCTCGTAGCAGCCACGATGCGGACATTCACATTTATTATCTTTCCTCCTCCGAGACGCCTGAATTCCTTATCCTCAATCACCTTCAACAGCTTGCTCTGTAGGTTGATCTCCATATCCCCTATTTCATCCAGAAACACGGTACCGCCGTCAGCAGCCTCCAAAAGGCCGGGCTTGTTATTCTTTGCATCGGTAAATGCACCCTTTTCATAACCGAACAATTCGCTTTCAATCAACTGTGCAGGCAGCGCAGAGCAATTGATATCAACAAACGGTTTATCCGCCCTTTTACTGAGGCGGTGAATAGTCTTCGCGAGCATCCCCTTCCCGGTGCCGCTTTCGCCCAGGAGTAAAACCGTGGTATCGGAAAAACCTGCAATTCTCTCGGCCTTCTCAAAAATCTTCTTCATGGTGTCAGTCCCGATCATCTTATCGAAGCACCAGACATCATTATGGGAAGAGATCGTCAGCTGGCTCAGCGAGGAAACTCGCCTGGTTAATTCCACCTTGCTGCCGGCATTCCTGATTATCTTCTGTAATTGCTCATTCTCGAATGGCTTTGAGAGGTAATCAAACGCGCCATGCTTGATGGCCTCAACGGCTGTACGAACATCCGCATAAGCGGTCATTATAACAAAATCCACAGCCGGATATTCCGCCTTCTGGGCGGAAAGAAATTCTATGCCATCGCCATCCGGCAGCCGCATATCCAGGAGAACGACATCAAAACTTCCACCCGAGAGGATCTTCCTGGCTTCAGTCAGGCAGTTACATGCCTCCACGCTGTGCCCCCATTCCTGGATCTGGGCAAACAGCGCCTTCCTCAAAAGGTCATCATCTTCTATAAGTAATATCTGTAATTCAGTCATAACACAAACGCAGACACAATCCGTTATGCACGAACAGGGACAGTCACTTCAAGATAAAACCCCTGCCCCTCACCCGAAAACGCAGATACATCACCATTTATCATGGCAAGAAGTCTTCGCGCTATAGTCAATCCAATGCCCAGATGCTTGCTTTTCGTGGTATAAAACGGAAGAAAGATTTTTTCCAGATCATCGACAGGCACTCCAGCACCGCCATCTATAATCTTGAACTTCACCCTGTTGTTCTCCGACAACACTTTCAAATGCACAGCTCCTCGAGGAGCGGATTCATAAGCATTCTTTACAATTTCAATCAATGCCGAAGACAAGACAATGAAACCATCCACCTTCATTTCGGAAACATCATCGCCCCCGACATCCATCCTGATATCAGCAGACGGAGCCCATGCCCTGACCTCCACAAGCACCTTCTCGAGAACATTCCCGACCGGAGCAACACCCCCTG
The DNA here is from genome assembly GCA_001804885.1 of Lentisphaerae bacterium RIFOXYA12_FULL_48_11. Classification (GTDB taxonomy): domain Bacteria; phylum Verrucomicrobiota; class Kiritimatiellia; order UBA8416; family YA12-FULL-48-11; genus YA12-FULL-48-11. The sequence goes on along the minus strand of MHBM01000245.1, from coordinate 12,518 downwards.
TCTGGACGTCATCAAAAACGAGGTTCATTCGCTTGGTCAACTCTTCAAGAAGACAGCACTCTTTGATGATCAGGGGGAAATATTCGGCAACTTCCGGAGGTGCGATATCCTTCAGCTCCTGAGAAACCAGAGACATGGATGTTTTGATCCCGGAAATAAAATTCCCGAGGCGGTGCCGCAAAACACGGTTCATCCTTGAAAGATCTTCGGCATCGAACCTGACAACCCGGCCATTTGTTTTATCCACGCTTACTCTTCCTTTTGAAGTTTATCTTCCAGTTGGGCTATTTCTTCCTGGAGCTGATCTCTTTCCTTGCAAACCTTGTCAAAATTTTCCTGCATTACCCTGACTTTCTCAAGAAGTTCCTCGCGGCTCTCAACCACAACAGGCTCAGCTCCTGCCTCAGGCGCGAGCTTAGATGCTTCAGCCGCAAGCTTCAGTTCAGCTTTCTCCGCGTGTCTCTTTTTCAGGAATACCATGAGAAAGCCAAGTCCCGAACCAGTGACCCCGCTTGCAAACATAAGAATAAGTGGTATAAAGTCGGCCCCTGTAATAATCCCTCTCGAATTGAACAATCCAAGGACACCGGCCATAGCGGATACAAGACCAACTGCAATCCCGTGAAATATAGTAACCACAGCGCAATAAATTACAACCACAGCCCCTGCAACCAATACTTTGTCATGAAGAATAACAAGGAAGCTGACAGCAATGTAAACATCTATCATGGCGAACACAGAATGTCTCATAACAGCGGAGCTATCGCTCGCCGGCCAGATAAGATCGACAAGAAGACTGAAGCAGAACCAGAAAAGAACAACAAAAACAAACAAAAGCATCAGCTCAGGCTTGTTATTGCCGGTCAGGCTCATCAACATCCATACAAGCAAAACAACAAGAGAGAAGCCCCTTATCGTTAAAAACACCGCTTCCCGTCCTTTCAGCATCATCCATCCTCTATTACAAGCACTTATATTTCAAAATGATAAGCCCAACCACCTGGCAAATACAATTTCTATGGTTTACAACTTGCTTCTATTTCAGATATCGGCCACAGACATTGGGGAATTAAGCAATAATTGCTAACAATCCCTTTTGATTTTGTTAGTAAGTATATGGTTAGAAAACAATAATGGCAAGTCTGGTATCGCACAATTGATGTTTGATATCGTGCATATTATGGCTTGTTCACTATTTGCAGTTAATAGATATAAATGATAGAGTTTTAATGATGGAAAACAACGAACAACATGGCGAAATTGTTCCATATGCTACCCTTTTCAACGAAGGCCCAGATGCAATCATTATAGCCGACCAGGCCGGCGGCATTAAACATGTAAACATGAGAGCGGTCGAAGTGCTTGGATACAAGCCGGACGAACTGGTCGGAATGACAATACACGATATCGTCGTATTCAGCCGGGAGAACCAGTTGCAGGAAGTTCTAAACAAGCTTAATGAAATCCGTTTTTATCTGTGCGATTCCTATTGTACACGGAAGAATGGGCAACAATTCGTTGCCGATATTGTGGTTACGAGAATTACTTTCGAAAGCAATTCCCACCTTTATTTTTTCATCCGTGACGCCACCCAGCGCAGAGAAATGGAAGAAAAAGTCCGAAATATGAACAAAGTACGCAGCCTGCACATGCTTACCGGCAGTGTGGCTCACGACTTCAACAACATGCTTACTTCGATCGTGGGACATATGGAGCTGGCCATGAACACGATTTCTGCGAGATCACGCGCCAGCGAAGACCTTGCCACCGCCCTCCAGGATGCGAAAAGAATGAGCGAGCTTTCACGGAGAATGCTTGAATATTCAGGCAAAGGGCTCATCGAGAAAACCAACATTGATTTCGGCACGATCCTTTCAAATGTTTCCGATAAAATGATGCCCCGAGTTCCAAGTCACGTAATTATGAATGTCGCGGTGTCATCCGACCCAATCCCGGTCAACGGCGAAAACGACCTGCTTGAATCCGCTGTCAGGAATATCCTTCTCAATGCCCTGGAAGCTGTGGATAAAACGGGAGGATCAGTCTCGGCATCCTGTACCATAGAGAACATTGATGCAGACACTCTGGTCAGCACCTTCACAAACTCCGCCCTGCCACCAGGTGAATATGCATGCCTGTCCATAACTGACACAGGTTACGGCATGGATAGCATTATTCTGGGAAAGATATTCGAGCCCTTCTTTTCGACAAAAGGATCCGGACGAGGTTTAGGCCTTACAGAAACTCAGGGAATTGTACTTGCCCATGGTGGAACAATCACCGTTTCAACTCAGCCCGGCAATGGTTCAACCATCAAGATATTCCTTCCCATCTCAAGAAAAACGGCCGGAAAGCGAGCCTCAATTGCCGTACAAAAACAAGGGCAGAAAACCAAGCGCACAATACTTATTGTAGATGATGACCCAAGCGTCAGGCGATATTCAGGAAGAATCATGGAAAAGCTGGGTTTCTCAACACTGACTGCTGAAGATGGAGAAAGCGGTATCAACCAGTTCCGTCTCCATGCTGACGAAATCGACCTGGTCATAGTGGATATGTTCATGCCGAGGCTGAACGGAGATGAAGTTATACGTGCCATAAGGAAAATTCGAAGTAATGCGAAAGTCATGATTATCAGCGGTTACACGGAAACAATCTTCATGGACAGGTTCAAGGAAAACCAGCCTGACGGATTTCTCTATAAACCATTCGTTACCGGCGATTTTGTGGATAAGATTACCCAGATACTTGATCTAGAAATAACGTCGAGATAACTAAACTCCCTGAGGGCCAGAACAAACTCTTACTTGCCATTAGCAAACGTCATTAAAACTTCAGACTTCCTGGACTCTTCATTGACTGTTGCAACAATGGCAGAAATATCAGCCCCGGCCAGGCCAAACCTGTCCCATATGGGCTGCATTGAAATCGGAACAGAATCTCCTCCATTACCAAGCTTCTCCACAACACAGATATAATTGGCAACATGCACAAGACCGGGCAACCCCCAGTGTTTTTCACCTGCACGGTCAGGATCGTGATGGAAAAGAATCACACTCTTGAGCTCATCGGCAATATTCCATTTCTGTCCGATCCATGCTCCGACATTCATATGTGATTCACCTATGATCAGCTTTTCCGCTTCGTACAACGGGATCTTATCTGTTTCGGATTTCTTAACTGACTGGAGAAACTCAGAATGAAAAAACTGCTCGAAAATGATCTTCCCTATATCATGTAGCAGGCCGGAAAGGTGCAAGATGTCCTTTCCAAATCTTTCAGGCATTACCGGTCTGACCCTTTCATAAAGAACTGAAGCCGCGATACCCGTGCATATTGAATGCTTCCAGAATTCCTGCCTGTTGAACTCGGTACCCGCCTTGCCAAAAGCGGAAAAGACCGCTGTCGACATTGCTATGTTGTTCACCGCAGTCATCCCGATACGCGCAACAGCCATTTGAATTGATGTAACCGGTTCTGCTGCTGCATAAAAAGCCGAGTTCACAACACGTAATATCCTGGCCATCATTGCCGGGTCATCTTCTATGATCCTCGCTATTCTCTTTGCATCTGAGGCTGGATTTCTAATTTCCTTGCCCAGTTTCTGCAAAATCACAGGCAGGGTGGGAATATTCTTAATGGAATTGAGTTTTTTCAGAAAACTTTCAGATATTCCCGTTTGGTCATTTGAATCTTTTACTTCCGGCACTTCTCACCTCTTAAAAGAAACAGACATGCTCGAATAACAGCGCAGACAATAAGCAAAAAACATCCGTTAATTGGATGTGCATTTCTTCACGACCTCAAGCATATCCTCTATTTCAAATGGCTTTTGAAAAAATTGCACCACATTTGGAAATGCCTTCAGTTCTTTGGCAGTAAAATCAGAGAAGCCAGCCATGACAATTACAGGCAACTTTATGCCTTCCGCCTGCATCAACATGAGAAGTTCTATGCCATTGATGCGGGGCATCTTGATATCAAGAATCATGCATTTGCAGTCCGGAGATTTCAGGTATTCAAAAGCCTCGACACCATCTGATGCAGTCTGGATCGTAAAATCTTTCTTCAACACCCTGGTTATTGATCTCACTACAAGTTTATCATCATCAACGATCAATATCATAACAACTCTCCAGCACCTGCATATTAATCTTCAGCTGATCTGCCGTGCCGGCACACCGGCAACAACTGCATTATCAGGAACATCCCTTATGACAACCGCATCGGCACCAACCACCGCTCTTTTACCTATCCTTACGGAGTTTCTAATGGTTGCGCCAGCACCTATGAAGGCTTCCGAACCTACATCAACACCGCCTGTCACAACTGCAGCCGACGCAATATGAACACTCATAGAAATATTACAGTCATGTTCTATGATTGCCCCTGTATTTACAATAACATTCTTCCCGATCCTCACATCAGCATTTATCACTGCACAGGCCATAACCTGGACACCATTTTCCATTATCGCCGATGGCGATATGCATGCTCGGGGATGAACCACGCCTGCGACTGTAAATCCCAGTCCAACAACCTTGTTGAAGATTGCCTGCCGAACAGACATGTCGGCAATCCCTCCGACACCGATAAATACGTGCTTAATTCCATTGCGGAAAAGTGAATCAAGCATCGCATCATCGCCAAGAATCTGCACACCATTTACTTTCTTTCCATGCAAAAGGCTGTCGGAGTCTAACAGGCCGACAATTTCAAACTCTCCACACAGTCGCAAGGCATCCATAACAACCTTTGCATGACCCCCCGCACCTATTCCTATGATTCTTGTTTTCAAAGCCATTAAATCCCTCTTTGCGTCACCACTGGCATCACTTTTCTGACACTAAAGTTTTCGTGTGCCATCTTGCCACATCGGGAATTCCCCTTCATCCTCCAAACTGCCTGGCAAGTCTTTCTATTTCCTCCATCATGAAATCACGATGTTGCTCACACTCCTTTAGCCTGATCATGGCAGCACAGGCAAAATAAGCAAAAGCACGCACAGCAACGCCAACATCAATGCCATTCTTCGCATACAAAGCCGCGTTTGCCCTGCCTATCAGGTGAAAGAATTTTGCCGTATGCCTGAGGTAAAGGTTCCCAAAGAGCTCCGAATCAAAAGGATCACTCATCATTTCCACCGCTTCACGTAAACAATCGCGTAACACCACAAATTGATCCAGGCGCCCGCCAATGGAATAAGGCGTAATATAACGATAAGGATTGGCGCCATCAGCCACCATCTGGGGAACACCTTCATAGCAGGATATTTCCGCACACAGGGCCACATCCCCGACAGCACAGGCCAGCCCTTCCAGATACAAATGCGGATAATCGCGATGCATAGAGAGATTCTTTTCCAGCCGTTCAATAATCCCGTGCCTGGCCAGTAAAGTTCTATTATAAATTGTTCCGGAGAAATAATTATTTGTAAGCGCAAAAGACGTCAATGCACATTTTCCGGCCGGATATAAATCGTCTTTCAACTGAAAAGAATTCTTCCTTGGATCGGCAGGCTTTTGGGGAGCGATGCTTCCCCTGATAACGCTAATACCGGGATGTTCCCTTATCATTGCCAGAGCTTTGCTGATTATCGGGATATTAGGCCTATCCTCATCGCTGAGCACCATAACGATTTCACCAGCGGGTTCTCGCAGGCAGTTAAGGTAATTGCCATGAAACCCGACATTACAGGTATTGCGCCGATAAATCAGCCCGCCCGACGACCCCCGCGCAATGCCGGCTATCTCTTCATACCCGGCACATTCATTGAACGAACAGTTATCAATCAGCATCAGCTCCCATCCGACCTCCAAGGCAGGCAATACCTCTTTGACCAGCTCAAGAGCTTTATTCCCCCTATTGAAAGACGGGACACATATTGTAAAAACTGCTTTTGATTCGTTCATGTTAAATATTATTTCCCGGATTCGTCCTCATTGTTTTCAATCCCGTACATGCTCTTTACCGTCCAGCCTCCGCCAAAAGTATCTTTGACTCCTGTATTATGCTGTCCATGGACGTGAATTTAGGATGGTAACCAAGCACCTCTGCTTTCCTGCTTAGGGAATAATACAGATCTTTTTTCCCTGTAGCACTGTCCGTCTTGGCACTTTCAACAATATTATATTTGAGGCCATGATTCCTTGCGAAATAATCCAGCATTTCAAACTTGCCCACCGGCTTGAGGCTGTACGCATCAAAAACATCATTGCCCCTGCGGCATTCAACAGCCTTCATAACAAGCGAATACAAATCATCAGGATGTATATAATCGCGAACCATATCATCAGGGCCTGTGGCAAAAACCTTTCCCGCCTTCAGGTATGAAATGAGTTCGGTAATAAAAAAACATGACTCAGGATCAATAAACCTACTGAAATACGCAAAAACCCTCAAATCAATGATATTCAGATAAGAGAGCACCCTATGTTTTGCCTCGGAATTGATTTTCGCAATCATGTAGGAATCTTCAGGTTGCAAATGATTGATATTTATCGACGATAGTTCATCCTCGGAGACCGGGCTTGATTTCCCTGCCCCATATACAATACCGCTGCTGAAATTAATACACAGGCAGTCCCTGTGCGTCTCAAGGTATGCAATGACATAATCGTCATATTTCTCCGTAACGGAAAAGATCCGAGAAGGGTCAACTGCCAGTTGTGATGGCTTTCCAATCCCAATGCAGTTGATAACGACATCGTAACTCCCGCCGGTAAATCTCTCAAGATGATCAACGGGCATCTCACGGCAATCAATTGCCTGCAACATCGCCATTGCCCTGTCAGTTGATCTTGCAAACAGATGTAAATCATGTTGCCGACAACGCGCAAACGAGAAGATCAAGCCGCTGGCTATGTGGCTTGTGGCACCCAGGATCGCAATACGTTTTCTGTTCATCAGATTATTCCATTAACAACCGGCAAGTGGGTCTATAATCATTTCTTCGGCAAATTCTTTTCTGTTCAGGAACGGGTACATGTCCTCCAGCGGTTTTGACAGCATTGAGCCGTCTGACTGCCTGGCCGAAGAAACCGTCGGAATGATCTCCTGATCAGGGAAGCATGTAACTTCGCAAAGAACAACCCCGTCCTCCTTCATAACCTTCTCAAGAACTTCATCAAGCTTACGGCTATCCGAAACCTTGAAATATGTCACGCCATAGGCTGTCGCAACTTTCTTTAAGGATGGAAACGACACTCCGGACTCCCGATGCGTCCCTATGAACCTGCCTTTGAAGAATTTCTCCTGGGTGGCCCTGATTGAAAGATAACCGGAATTATTCCAGACAAACAGCTTAACTGGCAGCTTGTGATGGATCATGGTCTGAAGCTCTTGGATATTCATCTGGAAGGAACCATCACCTGTCACACCGATAACCTCACGACGTTTCCCCGCGATACTGATGCCGACACATGCAGGTAGAGTGTAACCCATCTCCGCCTGTGCCCCGGACGTTATGTACCGTTGTTTCTTCTTCAACTGGATACCCTGCGAAACGACATAAAATGCGGAACCGGCATCTGAAACAACAACGGAATCATCTTTCAACTTCCCTGACAAACGGTCGGTAAAATAATACAAGTTAATGGCCTTCCTGGATCTGGCAAATTCCGGCAGGCATACCGGCCACTTTGCCTTCCAGTATTTACATTTCCCGATCCAGTCTTTTAGTTGAAGCGGGGGAATCGCATCCATCCTTTCAAAGAATCGTTTCGCATCGGCATTCACAAAGCGGTCAATCCGCACGGTTTTTTTCCGATGCTCAACGGCATCTATGTCAATCACAACAATTTTCGCCGCTCGTGCAAACGAGGCGTACTCATGGCCGGTAGAACTCACGCTCAGTCGGCTTCCAACCGCAAGAACAAGATCCGAATTTTGTACGGCAAAATTGCCTGCTCGATCTCCCTTATTGCCGATCCTGCCTGTAAAGAGCGGATGCGCACCGGGCAGGAGATCAATCCCAAGACGTGACGCAACAACTGGAACAGGATGTTTCTTCAGGAATTTCCGGAATGCCGGGATTGCCCCGGATAAACGTATTCCCTGCCCGGCAATGATCACCGGTCGCCTGGACTCCGAAAGAAGCTTCGCCAAAACTTCGAATTCTTCGTTGGAAAGATCCGTCTTGAAATCAGAAACAATTTCACTCTCGGAAAACCTGCGCAACGCCGCCATGTCAATCACGGCACCCTGCACATCCATGGGTATGTCAAGCCAGACCGGCCCGGGCCGTCCGTTTTTTGCAAGATAGACGGCCTTGTCCAGATGATATGCTATATCATGAGGTTCGTTCACCATTACCGCATATTTCGTTATCGACTGAACAATTGAAATTATGTCGGCCTCCTGTACGCCGAACTGGCGGAGCGGCAGGCCGGAGTTTCGTACGGTTTCCTTTCTCTTGCATTGTCCCGATATAAAAAGACAGGGAACATTATCCTGCCAGGCATCCAGAACGCCAGTCACGGCGTTTGTACCGCCGCAACCGGTGGTCAAATAAGCTACACCCAAACCTCCCGTATATTTTGCGTACGAAACAGCCGCCATGGCCGAGGCCTGTTCATGATGATTACAAACAGCATGGAGTTTCGAATGGCAGGCAATACCGTCCGTCAGAAACATCAAACCGCCACCCGACACCATGAACACATCTTTAACACCCTGCCTGTATACATAATCCGCAATATAGTCGGCAACCCTCATCAAGCTGATCCCCTTTTCTCAAGACATTTCTTCATTCGAGCAAGACCTTCCATGATTTTTCCCCGACTTGCCGCATAGCAGAGCCGGACATGCCCGGCGCCATGTTCACCGAAAGTTGATCCCGGCAACAGCCCCACACCCGCTTCTTCCAGCATCAATTCAGCAAAACGCCTATCATCCATATTTGTACCTGTGATATCAGGAAATACATAGAACGCGCCACCGGGATTAAGACATTTAACACCTGGCAGCTCGTTTAACCCATCGACAAGCAGGTCCCTCCTTGCCCGGTATTCCTTCATCATAATGCGAACCTCATCCTGGGGTCCTTTCATCGCCTCAATGCCTGCGCTCTGAATAAATGGCGAAACACACGATGACGTGGTCTGAAGCAACAAACCCATTTTTTCGATAACCGGCGCAGGACCAATGGCACAGCCCAATCGCCACCCAGTCATTGCAAATGCCTTGCTGAAACCATTGGTAATGATAACCCGCTCCCTGCAGGCATCACGCCTAGACATGGAATAAAAATGCACCGAATCCTGATAAACCATACGGGCATATATCTCATCACTCAGGACATACACATCAAATTCCCTGGCTATTTCAAAAACTTCATCAAGCTCAGCCTGGGTCATAACCGCCCCTGTCGGATTCTGAGGTGAATTAATGATGATAAGCCTGGTTTTATCGGTAATACGACTTCTGATATCAGCCGGGCTCATCCTGAACTCATTTTCCGGCTTTAGCGGGACCTTCACAGGAACAGCACTGCAAAACCTTAGGACTGACAGGTAAGTGGGAAAACACGGATCCGGAACAATGACTTCTTCACCAGGATCAACGAGGCACCTGACCGCATAATAAATGATTATATTTGCACCGGGCGTAACGAGAACCTGACCGGGATCGGGACGAAAGCCGCGGGATGCTTCCGTAACATCACAGGCAGCTTCACGAAACTCGCGTGTTCCCATCGAATCCGTGTAGTGAGTTTCTCCAGAGTTCAAAGCCCGGCACGCCACATCAACGATATTCCGGGGAGTATCAAAATCCGCATCTCCAATTTCAAAATGAACAATATCACGCCCCGCCTTCACCATATCCTGGATGCGTGCCAGAAGTTGAAACATCGGCTGACCTTCAATGCAATATGCTGCTTTTGAAAGCTTTTTCATCCTTCAAGATCTCCAGGCACACCTGGCATGTGAATCATCCTTTCGAACAGGAAATTTTCTTAATGGTTTGAATAATAAAATCAAGCATACCCCTGGTCATCCCGGGGAAAACGCCAATCCAGAATGTGTCGCGCATGATACGATCAGTGTTCTCAAGATCTCCAACCACCCGATACCCTCTTCTCCCGGCCCTCATCTCATCAAAACACGGATGTTTGATTATATTGCCGGCAAAAAGCATCCTGGTCTGTATGCCATTCTTCTCAAGATAATTCACAATCTGATCACGCGCAAAGCCCGCGTCTTTCTTTACTGTAAACATAAAGCCAAACCAGCTCGGATCAGAATTTTCCGCCGGTTCCGGCAGAATGAACTTACCAGACAGGTCCGCCAAACCATCGCGTAGAATCTTCCAGTTCTGTTTCCTCGCCTTGATAAAAGCCGGCAGTTTCTCAAGCTGCGCACAGCCTATCGCCGCCTGCATGTCCGTAGCCTTCAGGTTGTAGCCGAAGTGAGAATAAACGTACTTATGATCATACCCCCTCGGCAATTCCCCAAATTGTCCAGAAAAGCGATTATTGCAGGTATTATCGCAGCCCGGTCCACACCAGCAGTCCCGTCCCCAGTCACGAAAAGATTCAACAATTCTCTTTAACATGCTGTTGTTTGTGTAAACCGCACCACCCTCTCCCATGGTAATGTGGTGTGGAGGATAAAAGCTGGACGTACCAATATCACCAATCGTTCCTGTATATTTCCATTTTCCCCTGTATTTATAACGTGAACCCAGAGAATCACAGTTATCTTCTATCAGCCACAGATCATGAGCGTCGCAGAACCCCTTCACAACGTTCAGGTCAAACGGATTACCAAGAGTATGCGCAACCATTACAGCCCGGGTCTTTTTCGACAGGGCCTTTTTAAGCTTAGAACAATCAATGTTGTACGACGGCAAAGTAACATCAATAAAAACAGGAATTGCTCCATATTGAATAATAGGCGTCACGGTCGTAGGAAAACCCGCAGCAATGGTAATTACTTCGTCACCCCGCCTGATCCTGCGATTGCCAAGTTTAGGCGATGTAAGAGCCATGAATGCAAGCAGGTTGGCCGAAGATCCGGAATTGGTCAAGGAACAGTGTCTGACCCCAAGAAAGCCGGCAAAGTCCTTCTCGAATTTCTCCGCATATCTTCCGGCAGTAAGCCAGAAGTCGAGCGACGAATCAACCAACGCCGTCAGTTCCCTGCCGTCAAAGACACGGCCGGCATAAGGGATCCTGTCACCAGGGGCAAAAGGTTTCTTCAACCCGTGCGTCGATTTGTAATATTCCGACACAGTCGCGAGCACTTTATTTCTCAGTTTCTTTTCGCTATTCAAGGTTCGTCACCCGTTCCGAGTACTCTTTAATCTGTTTCAAACAGATGCGTTTTACATCTTCTTTCCTGGCATAAGCCCGGGTCCATTCCACAATACTGCCCAGGGCCTGCTTAAGATTCCAGCGAGGCTGCCAGCCAAGTTCTTTCCTGGCCTTTGAACAGTTAAGACTCAGGTAATGTGCCTCATGCGGATGGTGCCCCGAATCAACCACGTACGAAGCTCCTGCCCCCCATTGCCTGCAAAATTCCTCCAAAACCCACCCTACCGGCCTGGCATCAGAATTGTCCGGCCCGAAATTCCATCCACTTGCATACCTGGGCCCTTTACTGTACAGTTTTTGAGCAAGCATCATGTATCCGCTTAGTGGTTCAAGCACATGCTGCCATGGCCTTGTCGAATCAGGATTTCTGATTCTAACGGTTTCACCTCTTAGTATCGCTCTTATACAATCGGGAATCAACCTGTCCGCGGCCCAATCACCACCGCCAATCACATTCCCTGCACGAGCCGTTGCAACAGCCACGCCATGCTCGGCATGATCAGATGGATTGAAATATGAATTCCGGTAAGCCGAAGTCACCAATTCCGAACAGGCCTTGCTGTTCGAATAAGGATCATAGCCACCCATTGGCTCATCTTCGCGATACCCCCTCAACCGCTCCCTGTTTTCATAACATTTATCAGTGGTAACATTCACAACAGCCTTAACACTTTTGCACGTTCTCACCGCCTCCAGAAGATTGACTGTGCCCATTACATTGATTTCATAAGTTTCCACCGGCAGCCTGTACGACTCCCTGACCAGCGGCTGGGCCGCCATGTGAATAACTATCTCCGGTTCAGTGGAAAGCATTGTTTTCTGCAAAGACCTCAGATTTCTCACATCCCCTGTCGTGGATGTGACAAGCTTTTTTACCCTGCAAAGTTTGAACAGGCTTGGTTCTGTCGGCGGACTAAGGGCATAGCCATAAACTCTCGCACCTAACGAACTCAGCCAAATGCATAACCATGAACCTTTGAAACCGGTATGACCGGTCACGAATACTCTTTTGCCTTTCCAGAATTTTCCATTCATTTCAGTTCTCTATCCCGATGAATCATGGAGTCTGCCACACTTTCCACGGGGCTTTTCCTGTGCGCCAGAGATCATCGAGATAATTTTTGTCCCTCAATGTATCCATTGCATACCAGAAGCCGCTGTGCTTGTATGCTTTCAACTGTCCGCCGGAAGCAATCTGTTCCAG
>MHBM01000244.1:6375-7224 GCA_001804885.1 Lentisphaerae bacterium RIFOXYA12_FULL_48_11 | reverse complement strand
TAACCTTTGTGACTTGACCGCCCGACACGTCCACGTAGCTGATAAAGGTCTGCCATGCCGAAACGGTCGGCTCGGTCGATTAGAATTGTATTTGCCCTGGGTATGTCAACGCCACTCTCAATGATAGTAGTGCAGATAAGGAGATTGTAATCACCGTCAACGAAGGCTTTCATGACAGAGGCTAGTTCTCCTGACGCCATCTGTCCGTGCGCAACAGCAATCTTTGCCTCCGGTACTACCTGTTCCAGTCTTTGCCGTACGCGTTCTATGGTCATAACACGATTGTGCAGATAGAAAACCTGGCCATCCCTGCTTATTTCCCTGAGTACGGCTTCCCTGATGATTTCGTCAGTGTTTTTCGCCACTACGGTCTCGATTGCCATTCGTTCGCGGGGTGGTGTCTGGAGGAGGCTCATGTCTCTTGCACCTGTCATGCTCATGTAAAGAGTTCGCGGTATTGGGGTAGCTGTAAGGGTAAGGACATCCACCATACGCCGCATTTTCTTGAACTTTTCTTTGTGTGCTACACCGAAACGCTGTTCCTCATCCACAATCACAAGCCCAAGGTTTTTAAATGTTATCCCAGGCTGGAGTAGGGAATGAGTTCCTATTACAATATCGACAGATCCATCCGCAAGTGCCTTCAGGGTTTTCTCGTGCCTGTTTTGTGAACAGAATCTGCTCAGCATTTCAATCCGGACTGGATAGGGGGCCATTCTCTCTGAAAAAGTGTCAAGGTGCTGTTGGGCCAGTACCGTTGTCGGGACCAGGACAGCTACCTGTCTGGCATCCATTACCATCTTGAATGCGGCACGCATGGCTACCTCGGTCTTGCCATATCCCGCATCT
>MHBM01000244.1:0-6364 GCA_001804885.1 Lentisphaerae bacterium RIFOXYA12_FULL_48_11 | reverse complement strand
CCGCAAACAAGCCGGTCCATCGGGCGTCTGGATTCGAGGTCACTCTTTACCTCTGAAATTACCTTTTGTTGATCCTGTGTTTCTCTGTATGGAAATGATGCTTCAAATTCATACTGCCACCTGGTATCTGCTGGAGTGGCTATACCGTCCTGCAGGCTTCGGTGTGCCTGCGTTTCCAGCAGGCTGGCTGCAAGATCCTCTATCGAACGTTGGGCGTCAGCTTTATCTTTAGACCATCCTTTACCTCCAAGTGAGTGAAGTTTAACGCTGTGACGTGAAATACCTACATACCGGCTCAGTAGGTGTGCCTGCGATACGGGGACGTGCAGTTTAGCTTTGTCAGCATATTCGATGCTCAATACTTCCTGCAACTGGCCATTGACCTTGATTTCATTAAGACCACGATATTTCCCAATGCCATGATCTGCATGAACAACCAGATCTCCGGGTTCTATGTCAGTAAGGTCGCTGACTCGCATGCCTGTCATTCTGTCAGGTCCGCGTTTTCCCTGGTGTGGATCGTATCTGTGACTGTGTACTTTGCGTATTCCGTACAGATCAGACTCGGTAACAACTATAACTTTGCATGCGGGGCATATAAAACCTTCAGACAATGTACCTTTTTGAATGACTATTCTGGAAAAATTATTTTCCTTCAAAAGTGATTGATGATGTTCGACAGAGCCAGGTGTATCAAGAAAAAGCAGAACATCCCATCCAGTGACTGCTTTATCCTGAAGGCCTGAAAGCAACTTTCTTCGCGTTTCTTCCATGAAGTCGGGCTGGAATATTTCCTGTCTGAAACGGCATATAGATTCGACAGGGGAAAATACCGGGAACCCAACAGGGATGCTTTCTTCCTCTGTATTTGTCAGGGAGCCGATATGGATCTGCCTTGCTCCATGGAGATGATTAATGGTGGACTCAATAGTCTTAAAGTCGATTATATGATCAGCAGTACTCGATTCGCTGACCGTTTCTGCATAGAGTCTTGAATGCTCGCGTATGCTTTCCGGGTCAGACCAGACGAAAATCGTATTTGGCGGGAGATAAGAGATCAGACTTTTGCCATTACTTCCGGGGGTGTCGATCGCTGGTGGTATGAGAAGGTGCTTTATTTTGCTCATTGATCTCTGATTCGCCGGATCAAAAGTTCTCATTGATTCTATCACTAACCCCGAAAACTCTATCCGGACGGGCCAGGTTTCGGTAGGAGGCCAAACGTCAAGAAGCCCACCTTTCAGTGAGGCTGTACATTTTTCCTGGACCTCGGGATTGAAACTGTAACCGGTCTTGTTGAGCTGTCCTATTAGGGTTTCGAGATCGTATTCCTTTTCTGTGTCTAAAAGAATTGTTTGTGTAGAAAACGCTTCAGGATTGATTCCTTTCTGCATCAGCGCCTGAATCGATGTTGTTATGATAGGGCTTTTGGATCCATCGTCAGGTATGCGGGCATGTGATTCATCAATGCGGACAAGGACTTTAAGACGTTGTCCTGATATGTCTGGATCGTCGTTGCCTTTGGTGCTGGTTTCTGATGGCGGATAGAAAAGCAGAATATTATTGTCATGGTTATGTCCTAATGTGAACATGTCGCGGTGCATCAGTTCGAGGGAGTGTCGGTTATCCGATATCCAGATTATCGTTGCTCTAAGGCTTTTGTTTATAGTCCATAAAAATGCTGCTTCTGCTGAACGTGGCATGTGCGGGAGAAAAACTCTTGGTCCTGATTTAAAAAAATCAGAAGCATGATGCTGCATTTTTCGAATTAACATGCCTGATTCCATAATGTAATAACTTAATATATAACATTAAACATTTCAGGATTCTGCAATAAAGACTTCCAATAGGCGGAAATCAATACGATTTGCGGAGGTGTGAGGGAGGAATTCTCAGGACAAGGCGATATTTTGCGATGGTGCGGCGAGCGATGTTTATTCCCTGTTCTTTCAACTTTTCCATCAATTCCTGGTCAGAGAGGGGCTTGTCGATATCTTCGTTTGAAACCAGGCCGGCAATGATGTCCTTGACTGTCTTATTCGAGATTTCGCGCCCGTCGGCTGTGGTAATTCCGGGAGTAAAGAAGTACTTCATTTCGAAAACTCCGACCGGGGTTTTCATGTATTTCCCAGATACTGCACGACTGACCGTTGTTTCGTGAACACCTACTGCGGTGGCAACTTCTGCCATTGTCAGGGGCCGCAAGTTGGAAATTCCGTGGTCGAGGAATCCGGTCTGTGCTTTGACTATTTCAGATGCTATCCGGTAAATGGTTTTTTGGCGCTGGTGTATGCTCTTGATCATAAACGCACTTGAACGGATTCTTTCCCTGATATAACTTTTTGCCTCAGAAGTCGTAGATTTGTCATTGAGGATATCAATATAATGTTTACTGATCCGTAAGTGAGGCAGCTGATCATCGTTCAGGACTATGATGTATTCACCGTTGATTTTTTGAACAACGATTTCGGGCATGATGTATGTTGCTACATCTCCGCTGTATATTCTGCCCGGCTTAGGGTCAAGTGTGGAAATCAGCTTTGCAGCATGGATTACTTCTTCGGGTGTAATTTTCAGCGCCTTGGCAATTTCTGCATATTTCTTTCCGCCGAGTTTATCGAGATGGTCTCGGACAATACTTTCTACTTCTGGGCCAGCGATGCCTGTCCGCTCAAGCTGAATAAGCAGACATTCTTTTAAATCTTTGGCCGCTATACCGGTGGGGTGGAAATCCTGAATTACTGAAAGAATATCTTCGAGATGATGGATGTCGGTGCCAGCCGATGTGGCCAGTTCGTCCAGGGATCCAGTCACGTAGCCGTCATCATTGATACTTCCGATAATAAGCTCTCCGATTTGCCTATCGTTCTCGGACAGTTCTGTAAGATTAAGCTGGTTCATCAGATGTTCCTGCAGGGATTCCTTCTGCGGGAGAGAATCCAGGAAGAACTGACGCTTTTCGGCGTCGTCGGTTGTGTAGGGTCTGTTTTCTCGGTCCTGGAAGAAATAGTCACGCCACTCCTCATCGAGCTTGGCTAGCGCTTCAAAATCCTTATCGAAGTCTAATTCCTTGGCCTCGCTGGTTGTGTCCTGCTCTACCTGAGGAACTTCGACATGTTCCGGTTCAATAGGTATTTCTTCAAGTGTCGGGTTCTTCTCAATTTCCTGCTGTATCATTGCCCTAAGTTCTAGAACAGGAAGCTGGAGCATTTCCAGGGACTGGCGCAACTGGGGGGCCAGTACCATCTGGAGCTGCTGTCGCTGTGAAAGTGATAGCGATTGACTTTGCATTCGATATGTTCCAAATCTATCAGTGGTAACTGTAATGGTTGATTGGAATATCTCAAGAAAATAGTCGTTGGAATGGCTGGAATTATGGCTTTGAAGATCTGTGTATTGGCAAGTGGTAGCTCTGGAAACTGTACTTATATTTCTTCGGAGAATACCGCCATTCTTATTGATGCAGGCCTGAGTTGCAGGGAAACGCTTAGGCGGCTTCTGTCTCTTGGGGTGAGAGATGACAATATTAAGGGAATATGTGTAACCCATGAGCATGATGACCATGTATCTTCTCTTGGAGTTCTGCACCGCAAGCTAGGGGCTGCACTTTATGCTAATTCAGGCACCAAGGATGGAACGCTCATAAATGGTAAGCTGGCAGGCCTGCCATGGAATATCTTCCTGACCGGCGAAGCATTCAGCATAGGTGATTTGAAAATCGAGCCCTTTTCTGTTCCTCATGACACTTACGATCCAGTCGGATTTGTTGTCTCAGCCGGTAAATCGCGAGCCGGTATTGTGACGGATATGGGTATGCCGACAGAGCTAATAAGGACAAAGTTAAAGAACTGCCAGGTAGTAATCTTGGAATCAAATCATGATGGACCGCTGCTCAATGATTCTTCACGGCCATGGGTCCTTAAACAGAGAATCAAAGGTTGGCAGGGGCATCTTTCAAATGAACAGGCATGCCAAATGCTCTCCGATATCGCAGGCCCTGATCTCAGAACCGTATTCCTTGCTCATTTGAGTTCAGAATGCAATAAGCCAGATCTAGCGCTCAAGCTGGCCAAAGAAGTTCTAGTTAAGTGCGGTTACCATGAAGTATCTGTCAGGCTAACTTACAGTGATAAGCCAAGCGATCTGGTGGAATGTTAGCTTAGGAATTCAAGATCTCGATCATTGTCGTTATTTTGTTTTTACAGTCTTCCTTGAACTGGTTGATATCGCTTATCTTGAAGAAATCCACAAGTTCCTCCCTCTTCTGACGATATGAATTCAGTGCAACATTATAACCCATCTCGGTGGCCCAGAGGTCTGCAATTATCACGGAGGCGAGGGCCGGATTGTTTTCGGGCGCTAATGTCTGTTTGTGGTGGTCTTGGGCGATGTCCTTGAACAATGTGGGCAAATGCCAGGATTGCATCAGGTGGGCGCCGAGCATTGAATGATTGAAGCCTAGTACCTGTTCTTCTACTGAAGAAGTGTCTCTGTTACTTTGTTCTGCAAAAGAAAGCACATCATCCATATACTGTTTCCCCAGCTGTGATGTGATGGCTAGCCTTCCCATGTCATGGAGCAGGGCTGCAAGAAAAACATCTTCCGCGATGGGCCGATTAATACGGTCCATTAATGCCTTGGCGATTACTGCGCACGCTGTGCCATGGTTGAGCATGTGTGATACCGCGTCGGCTTCTGTTTTGTTGTTGGTAAAAGCCTTCATTGATTGTGTCCAGACAGTTACGACCATACTTCTAGTTGTTTTGAAGCCAAGGCGAGTGAGTGCGTCATTAATCCTGGTAACAGGAGCCATGCGGAAATAAAATGCGGAATTTGCCAACCTGAGTATGCGTGCCGACAGTGTGGCATCCGGTATTATCAGCTTGCCGATTTCGGCAGTTGATGAATTAGGACTGCTTATTGTCTGCAAAAGATGAGTCATCTGTGACGGGATGGAGGGGATGTGGTTTGCATTCTTCACAAATTCCTGAACTTGGTCTTGCATGTATTATTTCCCCTGCAATAATCTGTCGGCAAGTTTATTTGGAAGCCCGCATTCCCTGATTTTCTTCGCCGTTACGGTGGCGGCATATGGAACTCTGTGATATTTTACTGTTTCCCCATTAAATACAACAAAGCTTGCTCGTGGATCCCTGTCACGAGGTTGTCCTATCGATCCAACACAGACATAGAGTTTCTGGTCTGCCACGTAGAATTCGTTAATTTCATCGTGTGGGTGAAGAAAACCTTCTTGGGTTGCCAGGAAAGGCAAATGGTTGTGACCAACAAAGCATAGTCGAAAGCCGACAAACTCGTTCTCAAGGGTTTGTGCAATGGAATCAAACGTCGAATAGCCATGATAATCCTCGGACAAAACATAATCTGTAATTGCACATCTGACCGAACCGTGTACGAAAAGCACATCACTTTCAAGCAGAGATATCGGAAGTTCGGTTGCTGTATTGAGAATGCCGGCTTCTTCGAGCCTGTCACGTGTCCAGTTTGTTGCAATGGTGGCTTCGGGATTGAATTCGAGTTGGTCGGGATTCTTCAGCGCGTATTCATGGTTCCCCATAAGACGTACTTCGCAATGTTTCGTTGCCAATTTTGTACATTCAACAGGATTAGGACCATAACCGACCGTGTCTCCCAGAGAGTATATCCTCTTTATTCCCAGTTGATCAATGTACTCAAGTGCCGCAGTGAAGGCCTCAAGGTTGGAGTGGACATCGGAGAGTATCGCAATTTCTCCTAAGACCTTTTTTTTGTTGTCACGGCCTGTTCTCATTTCACTTCCTTGATCTTGTAATCATTCTGAAAAATACTATCTGATCTTTATCATGATTGCAAAACAAAGACTATTGAGTAAGGCGTTCCCTCGTCTTGGAGATTTTCAATGTGAGTAACAGCCCTTGTGTCAAGCCTGCCACGGTATGCGCATTGGCCTTGATGCAAAATTGTTTGCAGTAATATTATTTATAAAGCATTCCTTGTCTGGGTCCCATTGCAGTTTCATGCCTGTTTGAATAGCGATGAGGCCAAGGTGGCATAGACTGCTTGTACGATGTCCAGCTTCGGCTGGCGCAACTGTCTCGGTCCTTGTTTTGATGCTGGCCAGCCAATCGGCGAAATGGGTGCCGGGACTGCGGTGAAGATGTATTCCATTGGCGGGTATATTTTCTTTGAGAATGGCAGGGTTCTTTGCCGTCAGAGTTCCTCCGTGAACTTCGATGAACAACCAACCGTCATCTCCCTCGAATTTTATTCCGCGTTCACCGGCCATACCTTCTTCCCTTGCGTCACCGCTTGTACAGATCATTTTGACCCCGTTTGCAAAAAGGTATTCGATGTGGAACTTAACAGG
>MHBM01000243.1:97711-103871 GCA_001804885.1 Lentisphaerae bacterium RIFOXYA12_FULL_48_11 | reverse complement strand
AATAAGATGATAGTAGGAATTAAGCACAATAAAAAAGTTGATGTTGCCCAAATTCTCAAGAAGATCGAAGACATCAAAGCATTTTATGGAATAAAAGAACACAAGCTTGAATCCTTACTCCAAGATCATTAAAGTGACGGCCAAGTGTGCGGGGTTATTGCATAACCAGTGGAACGAGTCTACGCAAGGAATCGTGTATTTCTCCATTTGTAGCCAGGAAACTTAACCGATTGTCAGCCTCCCTAGTAATAAATTCTGATTTCCCTCCCGCTTTTTCAACGATCAGGCCTGCTGCAGCCACGTCCCAAATATAAATGCCTGATTCATAATAACCTTCAGCCCTTCCACAGGCTACTTGACACAAATCTGCTGCAGCAGAGCCCATGATGCGGGTTTTTCGCGTATTTAATGATATCTTCCTGAATATTTCGAATGGGGGGGCATCTGTCCCATTATTCTTGTCGAGGCCCGTCAATACTATTGACTCTGATAAATTACGAATATTTGATACATGAATTTCAGAACCATTTCTCATAGCGGGTAAATCATTAGTAGCGGTAAATAATTCATCTGAGACCGGAATATAGACGGCACCAGCAACTACCTTGTTGTTAAATCGTACACCAATGGAGCAGCACCAGTTTGTCAGCCCATTTGAGAAATTTACCGTTCCATCAATGGGGTCGATTATCCACTGATAGTTATCCCTTTCCTCCGGAATCTTTGTTAGTTCGTGTGTGTCCTCCTCTCCCAAAATTGCATGTTCAGGAAATGTGGACTGGATTATATGTTTTGCTATAGCTTGACATTCGACATCCAGCTTGAGCTTTACATCATGTTCAAATACTTTAAGAATGTCTTTGCGGCGGGAGTGATTCCGCAGTGCATGTGAGCCTGCTTCCTTGACTGCGGAAACTGCACAATCAAGCAGACTATTGGTGTCAATGTTCATTATAGATAGCAACTTCTGCTCAGGCAACCGGTGCAGGTTCCACAGAAGTTGTGGAAGGAGCCTCAAATGTTCGTTTTTTCTGGTCAGTGAATTTCATTGATACCATCTTTGAGCATCCTTTTTCCGGCATTGTTACCCCGTACAGGGCGGATGCGGCAGATATTGTTTGCCGATTGTGTGTTATGACCACAAACTGTGACTGTTTCAGGAAGTCCTGCAACACACCCACAAATCGGCCTATATTAGTCTCATCAAGAGGGGCGTCCAGCTCATCCAGTAAGCAGAATGGGCTGGGTTTAATCATATAAATTGCAAACAGAAGCGCAACAGCCGTAAGGGTTCTTTCACCACCGGAGAGAAGGGTGATGTTTTGCAGCCTTTTCCCGGGTGGCCTAGCTATAATTTCTATGCCACATTCCAGTACATCCTCTTCATTCACGAGAACAAGCTTGGCTGTGCCACCATTGAACAGTCGCTTGAACATTGCCTGAAAATTTTCATTTACTGCAGCAAATGTGCTGCTGAACATTTCAGAAGTAGTGATGTTGATCTTCTTGATCATATCCATCAGCTGCTGCTTCGAATTCACAAGATCCTGTTCCTGCTGGGTCAGGAAGGTGTATCTTTCTTCAAGCTCCTGGTATTCTTCAATAGCGATAAGGTTGACTGGGCCCATGGCTTCAATTTTTGTTCTCAACTCGGCTATAATAGTTTCCATCGTTTCAATGGACGGCTTTTCTGCCTCCCAGGAAGGCTCTGGCAATTCCATATACTGTGCTTCTGTCAGGCTGTATTCCGCTGTAATACGGTCTATCTGGTTCTGCCGCCTCATAGTAGTTTCTGTAAATTTTATACTGAGACTGGACGATGTATTCCTGATGTAGTCCAAGATTGCTTTTTTCTGGGTCAAGACGTCTTCCAGTTTCTCGAGTTCTTTTACCTGTTTCTCCATATTTCTGCGCAGGCTGTCTGCTTTTGCGGTGTTCGTTTCCACTACTTCCCTGAGAGAAACAAGCTGTTTCTCTCCGCTTTTAATAGAGTTTGAGAGCAGTTCGATATGGCTCTTATGCGATGCAATGCCTTCAGCCCGATCCGAAAGAAGTCGTTCCAGTTCTTCAAGGTGTTTCTGGACGGATGTATAACGTATACCAAGATGTTCAACTTCCTGGCTTACTTGTGCGAAGCGAACATTTTTATTTGTAACGTCGGCTTGAAGTTCGGATTGATTATTTTCAAGTTCCAGTAATTGGTGTGTGCTCGATTCAATCTGTTTAAACATGCCCTCACGTTTGGCCTGAATTACGTCAATCTCTGCACTAATTGTAGCCCTTCTTGACGGACCGTTATCATCATTAGTCGACAGGTTATTCAGTTCCCAGGATACAGTATTGAGTCTGTCTTTTGCCTGATCGGTTTCTGTAGATACAATCTGGCATTCGCCTTCTTTGACTGCAAGGGAATGTCTTTTTTCTTCCAGTATGTTTCTAGCATTATTGATCGATTCGATTACTGTCTGCTCCTGCTTTGAGAGTGATGAGAGTCTTTTTTCGTAATCGGTCAGGAATACACGTACTTCTGGCAGTTTTTGATTGAGTTGAGTCAACTCGTCAATCCGATTCTTACGTGAGCCATCCTTTGATTCTGGGGCCCAGTATTCAGCATAACCATCACCTCTGATTAATGTGCCTGCCTTTGTCACAAATATTTGATTTTGCTGAACAGACCGAGGTAGTTCTTCAAGTGATTCAATGACTGTAACATTGCCCAGAAGCCTTTTCACCAGTGGCATGATATAATCTGGTGCTGTGACGTGATCGGCCATGCAAGTTCCATGAGGAGAATGATGGGGACTGATTTCTTCAGCAAATAAAGGATCCAATATTACGATTTTGGTTGAAGCTGCATGATTTTGTTGCAATACCTCGATGATTTTTAATGCACTTGAGCGATCTCGAACAAGAATTGTATCCAGCCAAGACTTCAGAACTACCTCTGCCGCGATTGAGAAGCCTTTTTCTACTATGAGATGGGATATAAGCAATCCCAGTATTGAATTTGTTTCCAGCTTGAGGGGGTTCGATTTATCCATTAACAGTTGCGAGCCGCTGGGCGCAAGTTGGATGTCGGAGCCGCCTGTTGCGAGTAATTGGATCTGTGCCTCAATGACAGAAGCTTGTGACTTATAATCAGCCAGAGTTCTTTGAGTTTCAGCAATATCCTGCTTGAGATTAACGTCTTGATCCAGAAGCCTGTTTAGATTTTTGTTTTCTTCGTCAACACTGATTCTGGATGTGCCGAGATCACTCAGCATTTCAGCTTTTCGTCTTTCGTAACGTTTGACGACGTTTTCCAGCTGTGCTTGTTCGGCAAATAAGCGTTCACGTCGTAAGGAATCGGAATGTTCCTGAGATTCCATTTGCGTGAGCTGATTCTGTAATTTGGAGATCTGGCTCTCAAGTTCTACGGATTCGTTCCGAAGATCCTGAATGCCTTTTCGCATGGATTCTACTTTCTGTTGGTGTGATGCGAAAATGTCATTTGAGTCTTTAAGTGCTTTCTCGGATTCGGTGAGACCTTTGCGAGCGTTCGCGATCAGAGATGTCAGTTGTGCCACACTTTGACGCTGTTCTTCGATTTGCTTTGTGGTTTTGTCGATCTCGAGATTGTCTCGGTTAGAGAGAGTCAGATATTCTTCAATCTGGCGCTGGTTAACTTGAATCATTTCCTGAGTATGTTCAAGCTTGCTGCGGGCCTCCATGCCACGTTCCATTATCGAGCCAATCTCATGCTCTGACTGCAATATACTTTTCCTCAGAACAGAATTCCCTTGTTCGATCTCTGCTACTTCGTTACGTCCTTTCTGAGTTTGCTCATTATATAACGCGATATCAGCCTGAAGTTTAGTGATTTCTGAATCCATTACGCTAAGTTTGTGTCGGCCGACATGAATGTCATACTTCCTAAGCTCTTCCCGTAGTTCTTTGTACCGCCTTGCCTTGCCGGCCTGTCGCTGAAGAGATCCGATCTGGCGTTTGACTTCGCGAATAACATCCGCAAGGCGCAGGAGATTTGCTTCAGTGTATTCAAGCTTTCTAATAGCTTCCTTTTTGTCGGCCTTGAATTTTGTAATACCGCTGGCTTCTTCAAAAATTGTGCGTCTGTCTTCTGGATGAGAACTCAGAACTTTATCAATTTGACCCTGTTCCATCAGTGAATAAGATGTTGTTCCTACTCCAGTGCCCAGGAAGAGCCTTTGGATGTCCTTTAGGCGGCATGGTGTCTTATTGAGAAAATATTGGCCTTCACCCGAGCGGAATACACGGCGGGTAAGGGTAACTTCATGATATTCAATACCAAGATCTTTCTCGCAATCGGCGAAGGTTATACTGACTTCTGCCATGCCGAGGGGTTTCCTGGTGTCTGTACCATTGAAAATACAGTCTTCCATTTTGCTGGCACGCATTGCTTTTGCACTTTGTTCTCCTAGCACCCATCGAACGGCATCAGCAACATTACTCTTACCACATCCGTTTGGACCGACGATAGCCGTCATTCCAGGCAAAAACTCTAACTTTGAACGGTCACAAAAGCTCTTAAAACCAACCATTTCTAATGACTTTAAATACACAACTCTGCTCCTATTCAATAAAATCAGGAAAATTGAAATATTACTATATTATGTATATGTCTTGGTTTGCAACCACAATATGTAGCGTGTAACGGCTTGATAGTTAGATGGTTACTTTGGCTGTCAGTTCAGAGATGAAGATAATAATGCATGTGCTATTTTGAAATTGAATGAGAGTTGAAATTCCGAATCAATGTGCAAAATACAAAAGACTATATCAATTTTATAGATGATAGTGATATTTGTTCATCTTTGTCAAAAATAATGACAGTTTTCTTTTCTTTGATAAAAGTTTTTCGCTTGAAAGGTCCAAGTGGAGGTGGGATGCTTTTAACATATAGAGGTTCAGATCGTAAGCATGAAATTTAAACGGATAATGATAACTGGTGGTGCTGGGTTTGTAGGGTCTTCGATTGCTCTCAGGCTGCGTTCGAATTGGCCTTCTACGCGTATTACATGCATTGATAATTTACATCGCAAGGGGTCAACCCTGAACCTGGTTAGATTAAAAAAAGCAGGAATAGATTTTATTCGCGCAGATGTAAGAAATAGAAAAACCTTTGATAGATCTCGTTTTGATTTAATAATTGATGCTGCGGCTGAACCATCAGTAATGGCTGGAGTTGGTGGTAGTGATGTCAAGTATGTTATAGATACTAATCTCGGTGGCACGTTAAATATACTTGAAGCTGCCAGAATCTGGGAGTCGGCGGTTCTGTTTATTTCAACAAGCAGGGTATACCCCTTGCAAGCCCTTAGAAATATAAGACTGGACGAAAAAGAAACCAGATTCGAGATTTCAGAGAAGCAATCCTTACCTGGAATATCAGTGAAGGGGATTTCCGAGTTATTCCCGACTCAGGGTGTAAGAACCCTTTACGGGGCTACAAAATATGCATCGGAAATAATGGCTTCTGAATATGCTGAACAGTATGGGATTAAAGTTCTTCTTGATCGCTGTGGTGTCAT
The DNA here is from genome assembly GCA_001804885.1 of Lentisphaerae bacterium RIFOXYA12_FULL_48_11. GTDB lineage: Bacteria > Verrucomicrobiota > Kiritimatiellia > UBA8416 > YA12-FULL-48-11 > YA12-FULL-48-11. The sequence continues at coordinate 98,322 of MHBM01000243.1, read as the reverse complement.
AGCCGGTCCATGGCAAATGGGACGCGTAGATCAGGGGATTATAGCTTTGTGGATTTCGGCTCATTATTATGGGTTACCTCTTTCTTACATTGGTTATAAAGGAAAACAGGTTAGAGATTTAATTCATGTTGATGATTTTGCAGATCTTGTAATTGCTCAGATTAATTCAGGATTTGATGTATGGGACGGAAGAGTATACAACGTCGGAGGAGGTAGGGCCTGCAGCTTGTCTCTGCTGGAGTTGAGTGAACTTGCAAGAGAAATAACGGGGAGATCTCTGAAAATAAAAAAAATAGCAACTACAAGAGTAGGTGATGTGCCTCTGTATATAACTGATGCCAGGAAAGTCCAGCAGGCATTTGCATGGAAGCCGCAGAAATCTGCTGTCTCCATAGTCGCAGATACAGCGCGCTGGATCGCGGATTATCGTGACATTCTTGCCAAAGTTTTTTGTAAATGAGGGAGGGGCGAATGAAAGTAGCTATCATAACGGGATCTGCTGGTCTAGTGGGAAGCGAATCCGTCCGATTTTATGTTCAGCACGGCTATCAAGTCGTTGGAATTGATAATGACATGCGTTCAACATTTTTCGGGGCAGATGCTTCGACAAG
>MHBM01000243.1:1568-97679 GCA_001804885.1 Lentisphaerae bacterium RIFOXYA12_FULL_48_11 | reverse complement strand
AGGAGTATAGTCATCACGAAGCAGATATCCGCAATGCTGATGAAATAGGTAAAATCTTTGCAAAGTACAGTAGTGATATATCTATTATCATTCATACGGCAGCACAGCCTTCTCATGATTGGGCTGCCAGTGCTCCCAATGTGGATTTTACCGTTAATGCGAATGGCACGATGACTGTGCTGGAATCTGCAAGAAAGTATTCTCCTAATGCTACGTTCATATTTACTTCAACAAACAAGGTGTATGGCGATACGCCAAACAGGCTTCCTCTTGTCGAGCTGGATACCAGATGGGAGCTGGATCCAAAACATGAATATGCGAAGAATGGAATCGATGAGAGTATGTCTATTGATCAGACTAAACATAGCCTGTTCGGGGCTTCGAAAGTTGCCGCAGATGTCCTGGTGCAGGAATATGGACGTTATTTTGGAATGAAAACCGCTGTGTTCAGGGGTGGGTGTCTTACTGGCCCTGGCCATTCTGGTACCAGATTGCATGGGTTTTTATCCTACCTGATGAAATGTGCAGTTAGTGGATCAGAATATGTCATATATGGTTATAAGGGGAAACAAGTCCGCGATAACATTCACAGTCTTGACTTGATAAAGGCTTTTGATGCCTTTCATGCGAATCCACGTCCAGGCGAGGTTTACAATATGGGTGGCAGCCGATTCAGTAATTGTTCAATGCAGGAAGCAATACAGATATGTGAAGGTATTACCGGTCGTAAAATGAAAGTCCGATACGAAGAAACAAACAGAATCGGTGATCACATATGGTGGATTAGCAGTGTGGAGAAGTTTAAATCACATTATCCTGTATGGCAATTAACTTACAGCGTTCCTGTAATTCTGCAGGAGATTTATGCTGCCTGTAATAGAGCCCCTGCAAAATAGGATTGCCAATGTTGTCGATTATTATTCCGACAAAAAATGAAGGATGCAATATTTCTGCCTGTATAAATGCTGTAGTGTGGGCGCAGGAGAAAGGTTCTGCAGAAGTTATCGTCGTTGATAATCATTCTACCGACAACACTGTTGCAATAGCTCGGTCGCTTGGTGTACGAGTTGTGCCCTTCGGCAATGAGAGAAGTTCTCAGCGGAACAGGGGGGGCATGGTTGAGGCAAGAGGCGAATATTTATTTTTTATTGACGCTGATATGCAGGTAAGAGCTGAAACTCTTAAAGAGATCCTCGTCTTGGTCAATGGCGAAAGTCCGCCAGATGCGCTTTATGTGCGCGAGGAAATGTCTGGCAGTGGACTTTTGACAAGGATAAGAAATTTTGAACGAAGTTTTTATGATGCAACATGTATTGATGGATTACGTGTCGTCAGGAAGTCGTTGTTTCTGGAGCTGAATGGCTTTGATGAATCGCTTTGCGGGCCGGAAGACTGGGATTTTGACAGACGCCTTTTGCAGAAAACGAACAAAGTTGCAATTACGAAGGGAACTTTACTGCATAACGAAGGCGACATTTCTCTAATGCGGCTGATACAAAAAAAACGATACTATGCGGGGAATATGCATGTTTATAGGAAAAAATGGGGAAACGATTTGATTGTCAGAAAACAATTAGGTGTAACATACAGGTTCTTTTGGGTTTTCATGGAGAATGGCAGGTGGAAGAGAAGCTTGTCACATCCGTTTATGCTCCTTTCTGTATGGATTTATAAATTTGTCGTATGTTTATTCCTCGTCGGAACGCTTATCAAACCTGAACAATCTCAACAAGCAGGGTGATCTATTGTTCTTTTGAGTTCTGTCCCTTCATGCGGTTCCGCAGATGAAGTACAGCTAATACAGCTGTCCATAACAGCATAAAAAGGATTGCACACACTTTGATGATTGCTGCCTGTTTGTACGGAAGGTCAAATGAGAAAACCACCGTATTAAATCCTGCTGGTATTTTTATGCCACGCATTATACCATTACACCGTAAAACTGGTTGTTCGATGCCATTGACAAAGCTTCGCCAGTGGGCATCGTAACGGTCATTTAGTAAAAGGATTGCTTCGCGTAAGGCGTGAGTTTGTATTTCAACCAATAAAGCTTCATATTTGGTAATTGAGGCGGGAACTGTTTTCGGGAGGTTGTCGGCGGTAATACAACGAAAAGAGTTTGTTGCCTCGACAAGAACCGTTGTTTCAGGATCCCATGTGGCGTCAGAAATCCGATCAAGTATTCTTTTTCTATCAATTTCTTCCCAGTTATAAAAAACTGAGGACCTGGGCAATGCCGAAGGGTTTTGTAATAGAACGAAAGCGGCATTAGCGCTTGACCCTTCGATCAGTTTCAAAGATTGATCTTCGTTGCGGATGATGGAAAACCAAAGTTCCGGCGTAATTCCTTTTAAAGCAGAAAGCTGCGGTAATATTTCCCGAGCAGCGAGCAAGTAGCCTGTGCTGGTCAGTTGCCAGAAGCGCGGGAAGTTGTTTCCAATGGCACGCATGTAGTCTTTCATTTCGGGCTCGATCGAAGACCCTTGAGGTGGAAATGTATTATTAATTCCGAAATACCGAAAAGACTGATATTGAATTTGATATATTATGTTAGCAGCCAAAGGCGTCACTCTATATCTGTCATTCTTTGCCAGTAATCGATCAATCAGGGGATTACGGGAATAGAAAAAATTATAATGTTGATCAACCTTGATATAAGGGCTAGCTACAATAGTCATGTCGATTGACAATAAACAAGCTATAGCCAAGGGCATAATCCATAGGAGGGCTTTTCGTTGATAATTCTTTCGTATTAAGAAAAATAGGCCAATCAAGAATCCAGCAATCACAATTGAATGGAGCTCTGCCCCGAGCATTTGATCCATTAATTGCGAAGTGAGTGTCTGCATTCCAATGCGTGTCCAGTATGCATTCAAGCGATTCGAGCTGAGAATAGTGAAGAGAAATATCATAAAAATTGAACCAAGAATGCATAGGGAAATGGAAGTGATTCGCCGTAATATCAGGTGGAAGGCTTTCTTGTTTCCCGAATTATAAGAGTCAGACATTATTGTCAGGAACTGTTGAAGTCCAAATGCGAACAGGATCGAAGTGGCTAATTCAACAAGGTGCATAAATTTTATTGGACAGCGGATTTGAGCTCCATAGGGAAAGAATTTAAAGAAGAACCAGTAAAGTGGACCATATTGTCCAAGAGCGAGGATGACGCATATGATCCATGCAATAGCCCAGAATCTGACGTTGAATCTGGAAAGACCTTGTAAGTGTATATTACAATCTCCAGGCGTGGAATAACATGGTAAAGAAGTGTTTCTAGATGTGAACAGAAAACTGATGGCAAATATTCCAAATACAATCGGGATCAAGCCAAGGTAAATGCCATGTTGTCTCAATGCCATTTGAATGCTGTGGTCGTCCCATCCACGCGCTTGTCCTGTTCTGCCCCAGTATGGTTTCTTTTGATTGCCTGTTTCCAGGCCATAAATGCCGGGTATAATGAACTCAATTATATCTTCCGGTGGCAGACTCCAGCTGGTTGCAAATTTCCACTGTTCATTTGGATCGGTTGTTTTACCTTTTTCAACAATTGCGTCACGCGCTGGAGCAATTTGAGTTGTGATAAATTGAAGCTGAGGCAGGAAAGACAATAAGGCGATGATTCCAGCTACAAGAATGCCGAGCCCTAGTTTGAGATGGTTTGGCTTCGTTAGCGGTGGGGCGGAAGGTCTAATAATAATTGTCAATCCGTATACAGCGGCAAGAACGCAAAACATATATCCTACATCGTAATGTTCTGATACTGCAATGCCTGCAATAAGACCGGTGCAGGCGAACAAGAAAGGCGAACGTTCATGAATGGCGCGGTACATGGCCGCAAATGTTAAGATGGCGAAAGGCATCATGCCTGTCTTGCTTAAATGACCGGCGGAAATCAGTGTCAATGTGTGTGTGGAAAGTGCCATAGACATTGCACCTATTATCGAAGCTAAAACTGATAATTGAAGTGTGCGCAATAGTATAAAAGTTGCAAAAAAAATAGAGACTGTATCCAGAATGTATGACCAGAGAATAAAATTGGCTGGTTCTAGGAGTGGGGACAAGAATCTTCGTGGTAGAATATTTTCGGGAGGCCATAATTTGCCCAGATCGAAGGGTTCCCACCCACCTGCAATAGAGGAAGGAAATATTTTGTGTTCAAGCTGAAAACTAAATACGCCAGCATCAGAGGCCAATACTGTTTTTCCGGAAAGAACAACTTTCCCGAAAAGAACAATTAATGACATAAAGAACACGCTGAATAAAAGAATTAGCAGTATCTTGTTGCGTTTTTGGTCGCTTATATTCATGAATTTTAATTATTTCCACCAAATACTGCATAAAGGTGTTATATTTGTAAGTAAGGTTTGTTTATTCGTACACTATATTACGATGTAGATGCAACCTGATTCCTCTTGAAATAATATATAATTATTTAGTGTATCTGATTGACCGACCTGCGTAATGCATACAAAATAACAAAGAGTTTAAATGTTATAGGAGTCCAATTTCTCATTTTATTATAATGTTAAAAGGGGAGGCGTGATGGAAGATTTTCTATTGAGAGGAGCAAGCCGCATATTAAGATGGACTGGGTTGTTGTCGTGGTCTTATAGACTTATAAATAAGTATCATCCTTCGTTTGAAAGTTTACAGCCTTCAAATTTGAATGCAATTGTCAATGCGATGAAGAGATCTCCCTGTGGCGATTATTATGAATTCGGAGTATACAAAGGCTTTAGCCTCTGGTTCGCGACACAAATTGCTGCCACAATTGATAGGACCGACATGCATTTCTTCGGATTTGACTCATTCGAGGGACTTCCTGAACCAATTGGGATCGACAAGAAGGCCGATTCTCTTGGGAACTATTTCGCTAAAGGTTGTTTTACTGCGGATCTTGAACTTGTGAAATCCTTTATAAATAAATATTGTGATAAATCTACGGCAGAACGTGTTGTATTGATTAAAGGCTATTACGAGAATACGTTGGTTGATGATTTGAATAGTATATACGGAATGAAACATGCCGCTGTTATTCTTGTTGATTGTGATATGTATGCATCAACAAAAACAGTATTAAAATTTATAACTTCAAAGCTTGTTGCTGGTACAATTATATTATTCGATGATTGGCTCCTGACTGCTTCAGACGCGGGGCAACAACTAGCATGTCGGGAATGGCTAACGGCTAATCCAGGTCTTTTGCTTGAGGAATTCTGCGAGTTTGGAATGGGGAAAGGGTTTCGGGTTGTTCGTCCGAGATAGATGTATAAGCATGAGCTTGAACAATTATGATGTTGTCCTTGTATCCCCTCCATCAAGGATGGTGAACCATTATCGTGCTCCGATTGCCTTAATGTATATTGCTGGTTATCTGCGTCACGAAGGGCTAAAAGTAAAAATTATTGATATCCCAATGAGGGAAACGGTGCGGAGTAGGAATTTTTATTTGCATATCCAGGATGTTCTTCGGGACATTGAAGAGAGAATGATAAATGAGTATACTGAAGTTTCTTCTTCACCCATCGTAGGTATAACATGTTATTCGACGGAGTTGCTCGAGGTTACGAATCTAGCAAACCGTTTCAAGGCAATAAATCCGAACGTGAAAATCGTTGTAGGGGGGGCGCACCCAACACTCTATCCGGAAAGTATTTTTGAAGAACCTGGACGACCGATAGATTTTGCCGTCATCGGTGATGGCGAGATTACCATGTGTGATCTTTCGAAAAAAATTCTTAGCAGTCAATCTGATTATGCTCAAGTCGATGGAATAGCTTTTTACGACGACATTTCAGGAAGAATGATTCAGACAAGACCACGGAATATTGTTCATGATCTAGATTCGATTTCCTTTCCTGCGTACGATTTGGTGGATATGCAGTATTACTCGACCGCTTCTCCGTATGCCATTAAAGGTGTTTTGCTCAGGGCTGCCCATATCATGGGTGGGCGTGGATGTCCATCGCAATGCACATTTTGTGTGGCGAAATATGTTAGAAAAGCCTCGGGTGGTGCGAAATACCTGCGAATGCGCACTGCCGAAAGTCTTTTTCTTGAGGTGAAACTACTTAAGGAAAAGTACGAAGTTGATGCCTTTCTTTTCCTCGATGATCTTTTTACTCTTGATAAGAAAAATACTATCGATTTTTGCAACCTCATTCTCAGGGATAATATTAAAATGCCATGGAGTTGTATTTCAAAGGTATCAACACTCGACGAGGAAATGATAAAGAAAATGGCAGAGGCCGGATGTATCCAGATTGAATTTGGTGTCGAGCGCGGGTCTAACCGTGCCCTCAAGTTGATCAAGAAAGGTATTACTATTGAAGAAATTATAAATGTTTTTGATATTTGCCATAAGTACGGAATTCGAACATATGCAAACATGCTGGTGAATCTGCCTCAGGAGCAGGAGCAGGATCTTGAAGATATTCTGCAATTATTAAAACGGTTAAAGTCGGAAATTGTTGCAATTAATACTTTTGTTCCATATCCCGGCACTGAAATATATAATAACTGGGACCGTAAATTCACAAGGGAAGAATATGGATTACTCAGTTTTGCTAACCCAGGCTCTGATGGGATGATAAAGTCGTTGCGTTTTGCGCAGCATAATATCGATCTGTCAGTATGGGTCCACAAGCACTGGCGGACGCAGAATAAAGTCTGGCCACATATCCGCTTCTACGTTTCTCCCAAATATTGGCGTACAATATGTCACTCACAACGCAAGCTTGATTACCTGCGTGGGGTAGGCTTGCTTGTGCGGGAGTTTATCAACAATAAATTTTGATTCGACCGTTGCATCTTTTATTTGAAACAATTGGTAACATATCAATGATTAAGCCAAAAATTGTATGCGTAGCGGGGGGAGGTAATAACGAAGAATGTATTTTTGATTTTCTTCGTGATTCTTATGTGCCTGCACTATTCCTTGCGTCCATCAACCAGAAGTGTAGGTTTATATACTTCGATGGTGAGCGCCGTGTATCAAAAGAGTTTCCTATTGGTTACGTTCCATCACCTTTGCGACCATTGCTGAATGGTTATCTTATTTTCAGGAAAGTCTTCTCCTGTATCACGCCTCCAATCGATGTTGTGGTTGCTGATTCAATCTACATGTGTACCTGGGCTCTTCGCCTACGCGGCAAAGGCATGATTAAAAAGGTCGTATACTTTTGTGGGGATTGGTTCCCGTGGCATGATACAAGTCTGTCATTCTTGCAGAGACTTTTCAGGAAACATATTTACAAAAGATTGGATATTATTTGTGCGCGAAACGCAGATATGGTGTGGAGTGTGTCTGACCGGTTGAATGCGATACGTGCGGAATATGCTGCTGATTTGCTGAATGCGAACAAGATGCTTAAGTATCCCATGGCTTTTAAAATTCCTAAAAAACGTGGAAATACTGATGGTATACAGATTCTTTATATAGGAATTCCGAGGGAAGACCATTGTCTTGAAATGTTGATAAGGGGTATGTATCAAATTTATTCAAGAACAAAGGCGTCAATCCATCTGGATATCGTTGGCCATAGTGACTATGTGTCGCATCTTAGGGAATATGTACAGAAATACGGGATGGAAAAGATGGTCACATTTCATGGTATGATTTTGCCTGGCCCCGAACTCGATACGATAGTTTCACGTTGTAATATGGGGTTTGCGTTGTACAGGACCGTTGGGACAGAGAATTATTCCTATTATGGTTTTCCGACAAAGATTATTCAGTATTTTTCATTTGGACTCCCGGTTATTGCTTCGGATATTACCGAATTTGCGGGAACAATACGGCAACTAAGTTTAGGGTATATCATACCGGTTGATGAGTCAGCCCTGGTTAATGTCCTAGGACTTGCCATGAATGAATCCATGATCGATTTTCAGGCTAATATTGCAAAGTTTGTCAAAGAACAAAACGAAATGGCTCAAAAAGCCTATAGAGACAGAATTGGCATGTTGATCGATGATGGTTGTACTAAAGCTTGAGGGGTTATGAATTCTTCACAGACAGGTTGTGGAAAAGTTAAAATAAATCTTGGCAGTGGATTTTCAGGCCTGCCTCAATGGTTGAATTATGATAATTCAATTGTTGCACGTTTTTCACGTTTTCCTTTTTTAATTAGAGTATGTGTAAGACTTGGTTTGCTCGTGCCAGGGTACCTGGGCCTAAAGTGGCCTCCTGTTGTATGTCATGATTGTCGTCGGGGAATACCAAAGGGAGATAATGCCGTTGATTGTGTATATACAAGTCATTTCCTGGAGCACCTGTACCGTCATGAAGTTATTGCAATGCTTAAAGAAGCGTATCGTGTTTTAAAGCCAGGAGGGTTGATCAGGGTTGTGGTTCCTGATGGAAAACAGATTGCACAAAAATACCTCTCGACGAGCGACGACTTTGATCCTCCGTTGCCTGATGACTGTTGTATATCGTTTACGCGATGCGACTGGTTCTCTGCTCAATTTCTTCCAGTTGACATGAATATGTCTGTGAAACCGAAATTCAAGAGACGTTTTACCGAATATTTCCTTCGTCATCACAAGTGGATGTATGACTATGAAAGCATGTGTGCGTTGCTGAGGTATGCTGGATTCATAAATATCAATTTGTGTGATTTCCGGAAGGGTGAAATGGATGATGTTGAAAAACTGGATGTACACATGACGGGAAGCCTTCATGTTGAGGCGAGAAAACCTTAGCGTTATTATCAGGAAATAATATGTGGTATTATTTTAAATTGGCCCTGAGTCATCCTTGTAAAATGGTTCAATTGGTTGCAAAAAGAATACTCAGGGGAATGAAGTTTGACTACCATTTTATGCATGGTAGAAGCTTGTTTCCTGAAACTGTAATTGTTTGCCCGAGCATGCGATGCAATTTTCGGTGTGCAATGTGCTATGCCAAGAAAGCTTGCGGTGTTGATGCTTCAATTCAAAAAGAGCTCTCCCTCGAAGAGTATCATGTGTTGATCAATCAAATAGCTGGTTTTTCCTCGATATTGTCCTTTGGCGGCGGTGAACCTCTGATTCGCGATGATGTCAGTGACATGATTCGCTATGCAAAATCAAGGGGATTGATCTGTAACCTCGCGACGAATGGAGGTTTATTGACGGAACGAGTTGCGGAAGATTTGATAAAGGCAGGACTTGATTTTATATCAATATCACTGGATTCGTCTCACCTTGCAGGAGCCAATGAGGATAATGTCGATTCATCATCAGCTGTGACGGGATTAATAAATATGCTAAACGTAAGGGCGAGGATAAGGTCGGCATATCCAAGGGTTAATGTTTCCTGCCACATTGATCTGGAAGATGACTTGCGGGTTCCGAAACGGATTCTTGGCCTGTTTCAAGAATTGAGATGGGATAAACTCTCTTTTTATCCAGTACATTTTTACATGGAGTCTTTGCCGTCTGAACAGAAAGACTTCATAGAACGTTATCAATATTCGGGTGAACCTTTTGGGGTGAAGCTTCCTGATAATTATACGTTTATTTCAAACAAGATAGAACAATATATAGAGTTCCTGGATAATGCGAAAAAGAACAAAAATGTCGATGTATATAAAAATGCTGATCATGCGTTCTATCGAAAATACTTTTCCTCTATGCCCTTTGATGTAAAATATTGCAATTCTCTCTATTCCGGGATGTTGATTGATGCGTATGGCGAAGTGTTCCTTTGTCATAATTATTCGCTTGGCAATGTAAGGACTCAGAGACTGTCGGAAATATGGAACAGTGATAGAGCTGTAAAATTCAGAATTCTAAGAAAGTCGCGCCCTCATCCAATTTGTTTCAGATGTTCGTGAAGAAGGTAAATGAGAAAGCATATTCTAATAATAAATCATAACCAGGAATGGTTTGGCACTTATTGGCGTTGTAAGAATATTGGATCTCAATTAGTGCGATTGGGTTACGATGTGAGTATGATCTGTGCATCAGGTTCAACTTGCGACTTCAAAATAAGGCGTAAATCTGTTGCAAAAGGGTTTACAATAGTTACGCTACCGAGATTTAAATACCATAAATATTTTTCGGGGCAGATATTGCGCCTGTTTCTAACAGCTTTTATTGTTTTATTTGGCCGTTTCGACGTTTGTTATGCTTTTACAGTGGCACAGCCGCAGATTGGAATTCCCGCATGGATTTCAAAGACATTGAGGAGGAAGCCTCTAATCATTGACTGGGATGATATGTGGGGCGGTGGCTTTGCGGATATGCATGGTTCTGCAGTGAGAGCTGTTTTGTCATTCTGTGAGGTATTCTTTCTGAGATATGCTGACAGAATTACATATGTTTCCGAGTCGATAGGAGCCCGAATTGATGCTATCAAGTGCATAACTGCACCCAAGATCAAAGTCATTAATGGAGCAGCGGTGGAATCTGTTCCGGTGATTGAAAAAATAAGTGCACAGCAATCCTTGGGATTGCTGCCTGGACGAAGATACTTTGTGTCGATAGGGAATACATATACCGAGAGTGTAGGGGTAATGTTTAGAGCTTTTGAGATAGTTAAGAAAGAAATAGATGACGTATGTCTTGTGATGGTTGGGGATTGCAATGTGGGGCCGCAGTATAGTTCTTTGCTTGAGAATATCAAGGCGGCTGTCATTTTCGAGGGAGCACAACCGTTTGATCGTGTTCCTTTATACCTTGGTGCCGCCGACTGTTTAATATTGCCCATGGAAAACAATCCAATAGAACATGCACGCTTTCCTATGAGGTTAGGAGATTACCTGTGTGCGCAACGACCAATCGTCTCCAATGCGGTTGGCGAAGTAAAAAGATATCTTGAACGTTATAATGCGGGGTTAACGTCTAATCCGAGTGATGCTTTTGAGTTGGCTGAAAATATGATCAAGGTTCTGAATGACGACGAGCTTTCTGAAAGAATAGCATCTAATGCTCGTAAACTTGCGGAAAATGAAATGAATTGGAACAATATCGGTGAACGAATTGTCGGAGAAGTCTTTCTTGCTCTATGAAAGTATTATTAGCAAATCCTGTCTATCGAAATGAGATTAACGAGAATGAGGAACAATTCTACATTCGCGCTGGCTCGCGCTGGCCTTTTTCTATTGTTAAGCAAAAGTCCAAGAAATCACTGTATATGCCGTTTCCATTTTACCTTGCATACACTGCAGCTTTATTGGAAAGGGAGGGCAATGTCGAAGTGTTCGTGGAGGATAGTATAGCTCTTAATGACGCTGAATCATTGTTTCTGGAGAAAGTATTTGCTCTGCGTCCGGATATCATGCTTTTTGAGACAGCAACTGGCTGTATTAGGCATGATGTCGATATGGCTACCAGAATAAAAGCGCAAATTCCTGAAATAAAAATCTGTATGGCAGGCTTCCATGCAACCGCGTTGCCCAAAGAGACTATTAGTCTTGCTCCTGGTGTGATTGACTTTATTCTGCTTCGAGAATATGAATTTAATTTTTCTGCTCTTGTCCGTGCTTTGCGAGATCAAGTGGATATTTCTTCTATTCCTGGTATTGCATACGTGAAGAACCATGAATTAGTTCTTCAGGAGTCTACTGGAGTCATTGATATCAATATGCTTCCATTTCCGGCCCGTCATTTATTTCCATCGAACAAGATTCCTGATATTGATGTCTATTGGGATTCATTTTGCCAGTACAAACCAGCGGTGCAAATGCACGGTTCCAGAGGATGTCCGTTTAGATGTAATTTTTGTGTTTGGAATCAGGTGATGTACTGTAATGCGGCATATCGTAGCAGGGATGTTGGCCTGATATGCAACGAGATTGAAGAAGTGATTGCTAAGTATGGTGCAAGGGAAATATATTTTGATGATGACACTTTTACAGGGAACAAGAAGCATGTAATGCAGTTTTGTGATGAAATGATTCGCCGAGATTTAAATAAACGTGTTTACTGGTCTGCAATGGCTGATTTTATGATTACAGACGAGGAAATGCTGGTTAAAATGAGAGAGGCAGGATGCATAGGCCTGAAATTCGGAGTGGAAAGTGGAAGCGATGAAGTGTTGAAGCGTATATGCAAGCCCATAAATCGATCAAAACTCGTTGAGAATTGCAGGATAGCCGCTCGGCTTGGACTCAAGACTCATGCCACATTCTGTTTCGGATTGTCAGGAGAGACTCGACAGACCATGGAAGAAACAATGCAGTTAGCTATGTCAATTGACAGTGATACTGCGCAATTCAGTATTGCGACACCTTTTCCCGGGACGGCTTTCTATGACGAATTGAAGAAAGAAGGTCGATTGATGAGCCAGAACTGGGAGGACTATGACGGTAATAACCAGTCTGTAGTCCGTTATTGCGATATGGATCAAAAAGATGTTGTTGCGTTCTACCAGTCGGCCATGAAAAGATGGCTCAGAAGTAAACTTACTAATCCTCGCTGGTTCTTGCGGCAGTTTCGTTTGATTTTAAAAGTTATGCAGGGGCAGGGGATTGCCGGAGTAATAGAGAAAATACGTGTTATGTGGAGATATGTTCTTCAGTCATGATCCTTCTGAAGATTCATGGGCAAGTGTATGCCAAAGAACTTAGCTGATAATGTTGGTGAACAATCCGATAGGCAGGATTTCTGCAATCATGTGGAGTATAAGCCTAGAATATTGATTCTATCACCAACATTTGCTCCGAGCCTCGGTGGGGTTGAAACGCATCTTTCTGATCTCGTTTATGCTCTTGATGGTAACGGCTATAAGCTCTTCCTGTTAACTCACTCGCCTATAGGCGTCGATCGTCTGCCTGCACCTTTATATGAACGTATTGGGAGATGTGCTGAAATCTTCCGGTTCAAGTGGATCAGCGGTGGCGTGTATGACAAGATTGAAAAATATCCTTTCTTGGCATTCTTGTACATGGCCCCATACATGATGATCCGTTCTTTCCTGTGGTTGTTAAAACACTGCGGAGATATTGATATCATTCATGCACAGGGACTCAGTACTGGTTTTATGGGAGTGATTTTCAAGGTATTGTTTAGGAAAAAAATGATACTCAGTACTCATGCCATTTACGAAATGCCTCCACGCTCAATATCGGAAAGAGTGGCAGGCTGGATTGTGCGACATGCAGATGTTGTGATGGCTGTATCAAATTCTTCATTCCTTCAGATGCGTAATTATGGGGTTGCTGAAGATCGATTAAGCCGTCACCGTTATTGGGTTGACCTATACCACTTTCGAAATGCGGGCAAAGAAAAATGTCGGACAATACTTGGGCTGGATGAAAAGTTTATGGTGTTGTTTGTCGGCCGACTCATGCAGAAAAAGGGTACAAGCGTCTTGATTAACGTTGCGAAATTACTGCCTGATGTGAATTTTGTATTTGTTGGTATCGGTGAAGATACTGAGATGCTAGCCGAGGTTTCCAGGCATCATAAGAACATCATTCATGCCGGACCTGTTCCGAATAACGAGTTGACGAAGTACTATAGTGCTGCTGATTTACTCTGTATTCCGTCACAATATGAAGAAGGCCTCGGCCGTGTTGTTATGGAGGCAGTCGCTTGTGGAACACCAGTTGTCGGTGCAAATAAGGGTGGTATACCTGATGCACTGGATGATTCCGTTTCTATTCTTGTCGATCCGACGGTCGAGAACATCAAAACTGCTATTTCTTGGCTTGTTAATAATAAGTCGAGATATCTGGAAATGGTTGCTAATTGCAGGCCATATGCTGAAAGAAATTTTGGTTCCGCAAACCTCGATTTAATCATTAAGCATTACGTTAAATGAATACTCCAATTATTTCTGATAAACCAAGCATAGTTTTTGTCGGGAATTACGACATACCAATGATCGGCCTGAGCGGCGGGTCTCGAATTTTCATGGAATTGGTTCGTCGATGGCAATCAAAGGCCAGATTAAAAGTATGCGCTGATGAGCATACAATAAATGCCATGGTGCGATATGGTATTTCTGGTGTTGAATGCCATGTCATTTCCCCTGCGAGCCAAACGCCTGAGAATATTTTACACAGCCCGATTACCCTTGCAAAGCATGCAATGACTCGAACCGCTATAGCCGTCAATTATTTCCGTAAGAATAATAGTTTAATAGAGGATTGCGATTATGTTTACTCTTTATCGGATTTTTTTCCTGATCTGATCCCGGCATATGATGTTAAGAAAAGATTTAAGAGAATAAAGTGGATTGCGTCATATTTTCTTTTCGCTCCATCTCCATGGGCATCCGAATCCCCATATAAGGGGATTCAAAGGTTCAGGGGATTACTTTACTGGCTTATGCAGCAATATACGCTATCTGTTGTCCGGAGATATGCAGATTATGTTCTTGTTACTTCCGCTCCTGATGTAAGTAGATTTGTATCAGGACGAATAGATTCATCAAGAGTGATTGTTGTTCAGGGAGGGGTTGATGTCTGCCCATCGAAAAAATATTTCTCATCAAATCAGGTCGTTCAGGACAAACAAAAACAATATGATGCATGCTTTTTGGGACGTTTTCATTATCAGAAGGGGGTTCTAGATCTTATTGAAATATGGAAAATCGTTTGTAAGGTCAAACCAGACGCGCAATTGGCGATGATAGGTGTAGGACCTTTGGAGGCAGAGGTGCGACAAAAAATTGATAGTTATGGCCTTACCAAAAACGTTAGATTGTTTGGGTTTCTTGATGGGGAACCAAAATATGAAGTATTCAAGAATAGCAGGCTAATGCTTCATCCTGCTACATATGACAGCGGTGGCATGGCGGCTGCGGAAGGCATGGCGTGGCGGTTGCCAGGTGTTTCGTATGATCTTGATGCATTGAAAACTTATTATCCCAAAGGTATACTTAAAACGAAGATTGGGGACTTGTCGGATTTCGCTGCAAACATATTAAAACTTCTCAACGATCAGGCTCTGTATTCAAAGTTATCTAATGATGCATTTGCGCTGATTGAGGAGAAATGGGATTGGGATAAACGTGCTGATGTAATATTCAAATCCATCTTTAATGATCAGATGGAGCATCGTATTTTATGAATTTCCTTCTTAAAGGTGCGCGGAACATTCTTCACGTAATGTCAAAGTACGGATTGCGAGTAGCGATAAAAGCTTTAATGAATTATCAGGGCGCCTATTTCAGGAAATTACAATTACCTCTTCCTGTTGAAATTCAGATCGAGCCTTCTTCTGTATGTAACTTGCATTGCCGGATGTGCGGACTAAACAAAGGTACGCGGAAAGCTTTCTTAAAACCTGAACAGTTTGAGTATATTTTAGATAAGCTTGGCACGCTGAAGGGAATAAACCTTACGGGAATGGGAGAAGGGCTACTAAATAATGACCTTGAGAAGCTGATTGGCCTGGCCGCTAGAAGAGGGATAGATGTTGGTTTTATTACCAATGGTTTGTTGATGACAGAGGACCGTATTAATTCACTGCTCTCAACATCATTGAGAAGTATTACGATTTCAATTGAAAGTGCTGTGCCTGGAATTTATGAAAAGATCCGCCTGGGGGGCAGCATTGAAAAGTTGCTGGAAAATTTAAGGTTGCTTGATAATGCTGCAATAAGTTCGAACTCGGAAATCTTGATATACCTGAATACGGTTCTGGTCAAGGACTTGCTTGACGATCTGAATAACGTAAGATCGGTTGTTGATCTGGCGTCACGATATCCATCGATTTCCGGTGTAACTTTTCAAAATGTCCATGATGTATTTTCTCAGAATACCGCCTCCTTGTATGATTGTCACGGCGCAACCATCAAAGATATATTCCGCCGAATCAAGTTGTATGCCGAAGAGAATAAGGTGGAGATTTCAATACCACAGCCGTGCATCATGAAGTCTTCATGCTTCTATCCATGGGTATATCCATACATTACGGTTTTTGGTGATGTGCTGCCATGCTGTATTTTACCCCAATTTGGTGCATATAGTGAGATGATACGTGATTACAGCTTTGGAAATATCTTTACTGAAGATATAAATGATATTTGGAACGGGAACCGTGCAATGTCGTTCCGTAGGCAAATGATTACTGACCCGACACCCTTTTGTAAGCGATGTTCAAAATATCTAAATATTCTTTAAGAATAATAATGGGAGATTTATCATGCCGAAGTGTTACAATCTAGCTTTTTACTTATTTGTTATTTTAAATATTATTCTTTCGGGATGTAGTCAAAATGTTCCCATCAAAATGGATCTCGAGTCGTGCTTAAATGATTTAACAAATTATTCTCAGATAGCATATGCCCCCCTTGGAATAGTTAGAATGGAGTCCAGCTATGATCGTTCCGGTGGCAACAACGACGGCCACTCGTTTCAACGTTTCGGGGACGACGGCCGGCCGATAATAGCCGATCTAACAGGTCCCGGATGTGTCAGAAGGTTTTGGTTCACCGGTATGCATCCCGATGCCAAACTATATTTCAGATTTGATGGAGAACAGGCGCCGTCTCTTATTATTACGTGTGGCGACTTGCGGTATGCAAAGAGATTTCCATTTATAATACCATTGGCACATGATCCAAGCGGCGCCGGAATATCCTATGTCCCATTGTTGTTCAAGAAGCGTCTGATTATTACAGCCGAACCATTGCCTGGTCCCTTCTGTTTCTTTTATCAGGTTAATTATGAAACATTCTCGAATAATGTTGGTGTGGAATCATTCAGCATGGAAACAGCCGAGAGACTGCGATGGAAATTTGAGGATATTTCTAATTGTTGGCACAATATTTCAATAAACACATTGCGTATGCGCTCACAGCCGGAGGGGATTACGGGGAAAAGGATTGTTCTGCAACCTATGACAAAGACCGCTGTTTGGGAAGAAAAGGGTCCTGCTATTGTCCATGAACTGGATTTCAATTTACAATTTCCTAAAGAAATATCTGTTAATAACAGAAATCGTCTCCTCAGAGAGTTGGTTCTGCGAATATTTTGGAATAATGCTCAGAGTCCTAGTGTCGAAGTACCTTTTGGTGATTTCTTTTGCAATGGGGTTAGATTGACAACTTATAATTCCATGTATCTTTCCCGGCATTTAAGTTCATTCACATCCAGATTCCCGATGCCTTTTCGGCAACAAATGCGAATAGAAATACATAACGAAAGTAGTATTCCGTTAGAAATGGAGATTGTTGCACGATCTGATAAACTCAAGCACTGGGATACTCGATTGCGGTACTTCCATGCATTTTGGAACCAGAGCCATACTCCTGGCAAACCTCATGATATTATCTCAGTTCAAGGCGCAGGTCATTATGCAGGTACATATCTTACATCTATCGGGATGGACGGTTCATGGAATATTCTCGAAAGCGATGAATCTATGTTTCTGGATGGTGAGGTAATGTCTTCGCTACATGGGACAGGCCTTGAAGATTATTTCAACGGTGGGTGGTATTATAATTATGGGATTTTCCAATCGCCCTTGGCTGCAGTATTGGAAAGATCAGGCATCCGAACAACCCAATACAGGTTCCATCTTCCGGACCCTGTCAATTTTGCAAAGTCCTTTAAGATGAATATCGAGTTTGGTAGTAGTCCTCATGGTAATAATGTATCGCGCGGTTATATGTCGAGCGTTGCATATTATTACATGCAAACTCCTGGTGCTTGTAATGAAACAATGCCGAACGTTTGTGAACGTCATATTCCGCGTGATCCTCTCGAGAAAGATTCTTTCTTCTGTGAATTGTGGGAGAAGGAGCGGTTAGGTTTGTTCTCCGATGCAATTGATTATTGTAAAGAGTATGCTGAGAAATATGCGGGAACTGCTGAGGCAGAAATGATGCAATTAAGGATTATTGCATATCAGGAAAGACTGGGGATTTTGAATACGCGTTCAAAAGAAGTTTATAAAGAATTCGAAAAGACTGCAAATAGCGAAACTGTTCGTAGTCAGGCAAAATTACTGAATTGGTTCAATTCGTCTCTGACAAATGGGTATTTATTGGCTCATATTAATGGCGCTAAAAGAATCTACTATGATGGAAACCTGGTAATGGCTGGGGACGATTTTATAAATGCGAGCGTTATTCCACTTGTTCTTATCCCTGGTACTCATGTTGTATGTGCTGAGGTGACTGGTACACATCGAGATCCTTGGGTTTCCATGTATCTCCGAGGGCATTCAATGGAAATGTGGACCGATAGTACATGGAAGATGTCAGAGGCCGAGACACCAAGTTGGAATGCGGTAAATTTTGACGATTCATCCTGGTCAAACAGTCCTTGCGGCGGGCCACTACCTTGGATGCCTTACTTTCAGTTCAAACCTAATGCATTTATTAATGCTCAGAATCAGAAGCAATTGCTTTATCATCCAATATCCTGGCCGGCAGGTAAGACTATTTATTTTCGGAAACGTTTTGAGGTCAAGTAGAACCAGGAAAGATGCTGGTCATTTCTTTCCCAGTACCAGGATGTGATTGTGGTATAATGGTAATCCCTTTAAGTTGTCAATACCTGTTCCTCCCGCCAAACCGTAGTATACTTTCTTCCACTCAAGAATTATGAATGCATGTTTCTCAACCAACGCCCGTAGTTGCTTTTCTGAATACTCTGTGAGATGCCAATATTCTGGATATTGATCAAATTCTTTGGAGATTCGGGCTGGATATTTTTTAAGTCCCAGAACTAGTAATGGCCAGTTAGTCAGCCGGTTCCGGTTTGGTGTTGCTAATATTAATATTCCTTTTGAAGTCATTACGCGATAAATTTCCTTTAAAAGATTCTCCGGTTGCTCCATATGTTCGACAACATCAAAACACATAACCATGTCTGCAAAACTGTCAGGTAATTCTGAATTAAGGAAGTTTCTTTTATAGAATTTAATTTTCTCATCGTTCTCTCTTAATTCATAACTTATATAGTCTAAACCTATAAGTTCCCTTCCAAATTCATCAAACAGTAAGGTTCGCTCGCCGTTGCCACAGCCAAAATCAACCAATCTTTTGTGATCCTTGTAATCATTGCTTATTCTTCTTAATTCATTATTAATGATTTCATCATGGCGTGCAATCATTGGGGGGGCTCCTATAGTACAACTAAATTATTTTCTCTCGCCTGTTTTTTTGTGAATCTATGAATGGCGGTCTCATCATTAATTATCTCTACTGAGCGTTCTTATATCTCATGGTGGCTGAGTATATCAGGCTACTGGCGATAAATACATTTACGACGAATAAACATGAAATAATTACAGGAATAGTTAACTGCGCTCTGAATAAATAAAGAATTATGACTGTAACCAAGGAGGCCGGCGCCATAAACCACAGAAACTTATATCTGTGTGATGCAATTTCGATGCTGGCGAATACAACAATAACTCCATGGATGCTCATAACGGCGGAATATATCCATACATAGCCGGCATAAGCGGAGAAAGATGTATTCCATAATTTAATAATAATCGGAGCGAGATAATAAAATGTACCCGAGCATGTGATCATTACTGCGAAGCATAACATTATGGTTTGTTTATAATATCTCACCATTGTTTTTCCTTCAGCATGATCCGCAGAAGCAAGGGGGAATACGACAAATGACATGGCATTGATAAAGTAAGCAGGTATAGAGCCAAGTGTTGCGATTGCACCATATCCACCCGAGTCAGGACAGAGAAAATTCCTTACGAATAATTTATCACTATGGAAAAGTGCTACAATACAGGCTTGATATATCATTATTGGTATTAAGGTCTCGCGCATGACAGTCTTCTCGTTTTGATAATCAGCGTGAACATTTCTCTTAAGTTTGTTGAGAGAGAGCGTTAAGATGACAAGAACAACACAGCCACTTATGATTTTTGCAAGAAACGCACCATGCAGACCAAATCCGAAATTAACAACCAGTAGCCTTGATGCGAAGATCAGCACTATTGCCGAGAAAAGAGCATTTAATGCAAGTAAAGTATAATTTCGTTCTCCCTGAAATATAGCCATTGCCATTGGTTGCCACCACATAAGAAGAACGACAAGAAATAATATATATGAATATTGACCAGAAAGATGGAGCCGGTTAATGATAATTGATTGAAAAACAAAGGTTGCGATGAATGCAACTACGCTGCCGGCAAAAGTCATACGTAACAAATCAGCAATCAAAGCGTTCTTCTCTTTTTGCATTCCCATGGCATCCAGGCGACTTATAGATTTGGTGGCCACCATGAAGATTGCTACAGCAGGAATAGAAAACAGTGTGGCTGCAGCGTAGACTGGATCAAGAGCACCATAATCAGCGTTCGGCAGTAAATGCCCCATATAGAATTTATAGAACATGCTGGCTAGGTCGTTAAAGCGGAAGATAATGAAAACAACCAGTGCACCCCATCCAAGCTCGCCAAGTTTACTTTTTACGGCATTAATTATGGATGTCATGGGTTGCATAGGTAAGTGTGGGGGGGCGATTGCCTAATCTCTACTGAAAAAGTATTTGCCAGTAATACATTCACATAACTCCTGTTCCATCAGATTGATCAAGGTTATACGATTAATGATCATCTGGCAAGGATACTCCATTATTATCGAGTTCTCTCGAGTGGTATGGTCTCTGCCTTCCGAAGAGATTCTGCAATAGAAGGAACATCAAGAATTGCTTAGATAACTATTTGCTGCATCCCCTTTAAACAAATAGGAGTTATAATGCAGAAATGTCATAGCAATAGGGATGTGTCACAGAAACTTGCAGTCGGGATTCAGAACATATCTTATTTGCGGAAATCGGCCCATTCAGGCTCATTCTGGAATATCCAACGGTAATAATCTTGTTCTTGCAGTTTGCTCGCAGCAGCTTCGTCTGCGACAACACAGCAATGCTGATGTAATTGAAGCGCTGACGCTGAAATCATTGACGTTATTGGACCCTCAACAGCACGTGCCAGCATGGATGACTTTTCCACTCCAGTGGCCAATAATAAACACTGTTTGGACTCCAGTATTGTACCGACGCCCATTGTGAGCCCTCTCCTTGGCATCATGCTTGGATTTTTGAATAATGGTCCGTTTTGTTTGATAGTAGCGGGAGTAAGTGCCTTTTCTCTAGTACGTGATCGAAGCGCTGATAGGGGCTCGTTGAATCCAATGTGGCCATCTGAACCAATCCCCAGTAACTGTAGATCAATGCCTCCTGTAGCAATAATCAGACGCTCGTAATCTGCACATTCTTTCGCAAGATCGGCTGCCATTCCATTTGGAAGATGAGTATTGCGTATATCAATATTGATCTTATTGAATAAGTTTTTTCTCATGAAAGAATGATACGAGTCTTCATTGTCGGGTTCGAGGCCCACATATTCGTCCAGATTGAAAGTGCAGCACAAAGAAAAATCCAATCCTTCCTCCTTATGCATCTGAGCAAGAATGGCATAAACCTGTTCCATAGTTCGACCGGTTGCAAGACCAAGAACCAGTTTGGGTTTTTCCTTGAGTTTCTTCGCAATGATCTTAGCAACAAAGGTAGTCGCAGTAATCTCGTCTTTTTGGATTATGACTTCCATTAAACACCATATTCTTTCGCATTTGCAGGTGTAGATGCCATGACCTTTACTTTGGGAATTTTCTTTTGAAGCTTTTCCAGCTCTCTGGAACCTTTTGTCAATGGCAGGGCGATCTGTCCACCTTCTATGACGGAACGACAGAGCCCCATCATGATTTCAAACCCCTTGTATGCACTTGAAAAATTGCAAGAATGCACCTTGCTGTCATTATCCAGCCAGTCAGCCATTTCCTGGATATAAGGCGGCATATCGTTGTCATAATTCATACATCCGCCACCTGATGCGATTCCATCCTTTGTAACGGCACGCCAACCCCCACCAGTTAGGACTTCTGCATAACCTTCTGTGCCCTGTACGTTGATCCGGCATTTACGCCACCAGTAGTCCACCTCTGGAACATCAGGCGCTCCCGCCCCACATTCCACAATTCCTCTGACGCCATTGGCAAACTGAACGAATCCACCGATATAATCCGGCGAAGCGTGGACATCCCTGAATTTCCCAACTCCTGCTGCCTGTCCCATAACCCAATCTGCTTCAGCTTCATTGTTATACCACCTGGTATAGTCGATGAGATGACTCATCATATGCATCATCCATCCACTAGCCACGCTGTGGATAGTGTGCACACGCCCAAGGACACCACTATCGATGATTTCCTTGACCTTGCGATAATGTTCTCCATAACGATGCTGATGACTTACAACCACTTTCACGCCACTCCGGTCGAGAATTTTCTTGATTTTAATGGCTTCAACACTTGACATCGCTACAGGTTTTTCAAAGGCAATAAGTTTTGCGCGGCATTTTATTCCCAGCTTTATCAGGTCGAGCCTGATAGAGGGGAGGGTACAAAAGCAGAACACATCCGGTTTCAATGATGAGGTAAGAGCGGACGCGTCAGTATCAACCTGAGGATTTCCCAGTTGTGGAGCCGCAGCATCGACCTTTGCACGGTCTATGTCGCAGATTCCCACGACCTTGAAGCGAGGATTTGCATGAAATGCAGCTGCGTGATGCTTTCCCCGCTTTCCCATACCAATTACAACCACTTTGTAAACGTTACTCATCTCTGACTCCTGATGGAAGACTCTGTCCTTCTATTTCTGTGCTTTGTCCCATTCGATAAGTTTGGCTATGGTGTAATTAACTTCTTCTGAAGTCAGTTCAGGGAACATAGGCAAACTTACACACGTAGCTGCATTCCTTTCGGAGTGTTTCTGTTTTCCGCAAATGCGAGCCTTCTTACCCCACGGAAAGCCTTCCTGCTGATGGATTGCTATCGGATAATGGCATTTTGCGTCAATTCCGTTATCGTTAAGGAATTTGAGCAGCACATCACGTTTCTCCGGCTTTTTAGTCTCGATCACATACAGGTGATAGACATGGCGATAGCCTGGAGTTTCGTATGGCAGTGTAAAATTCTTAACACTTCGCAGACCTTCAGTATATTTAGCGGCCCAAGCCCGTCTTTGGTCAGTCCATTTTGTAATATATTTTAGTTTTGCTGAGAGAATGCCGGCATGAATATCGTCTAGACGACTGTTAAAACCATAGCTGTGACAAGACCGCTTCTCCGAGCCATGATTTCGCATTTTGCGGACTTGTCTATCAATTTCAGAATTATTTGTGACAATAGCCCCGCTGTCTCCAAATGTGCCTAAGTTCTTCTGGATAATGAAACTTGTTGTGACTGCATCGCTTAGTTCACCCTGTTTAAAGTCTCCCCCGTGGCCATCAATTCCCTGCGCATTGTCTTCAATAACGAAAAGCTTGTGTTTGTCGGCAATGGCTCGAATCGCGCGCATATCGGCACATTGACCGTAGAGATGTACGGGGATGATAGCCTTTGTTTTCTTGTTGATGGCCTTTTCTAGCTTGTTTGGATCAATGCACTTTGTCATGGGGTCACAATCGACAAAAACGGCCTTTGCTCCAGCGATCCAGATAGCTTCGGCTGTAGCAAAGAAAGTATTTGTCGTTGTAATACATTCGTCACCAGGACCGACACCTAGAGCCATAAGAACGAGCCATATTGCATCAGTACCGTTACCGACACCTATTGCATATTTAGTACCGCAATAAACTGCCAGTTCCTTCTCAAACCGAGTAAGCATCGGGCCCATAACATACTGACCACTTTCCAGCACTTCGCTGATGTTCTTGTCAATTTCTGCTTTGATATTGTGATATTGTTTTACATGACCGTAGAATGGAACCTGCATTTGTTTCTCCTCATTTGTATTGTTTAATTCAATCATTCAACAAAGATAATTTACAATGATGTTTAGACCTGCCTGCTAAGTACATTTTTTCTCCATGTTATTTATTGTACAATTTGTTTGTGAAGTCTGTCGATCACGTCATTCCTGAATTTGTTAATATACTCTGCAGCATAATCAACAATATCAAGAGTGCTTTTCATTATCAAAGGGCTTAAATCCATGGCGAAAGAGGTCAACTGAACTTTGTCCACGCTATAACCGTCAAAATATGTTGTATTGGCCCGCCAGCGTCCCATTGTGGCCAGATCATACCTCTTACCGCCTGCAATCTGCGAATCATAAGCACCGAGCAGGGCTGCAGCAGTATGATCGGCACCGCTAACATCGAGAATAATCTTTGCATCGTCCGGCATCCAATCGAGACCACGCCATATTTCCACGCCGTACACTTTCTTGGGCCGTTTTTCGTGAGGTAGTTCACGTAGCGCGGTAATCAGTTTTAGAACTACACCTAAATGTGTGTCATGTTTGTCGGCCAGGTTGTGAGTGTAAATGACTGTGGGATTGGCCTGTGACAAGATATTCCTGAAATCGTCAAGGACTGAGGTGTTTTTGGGTGCTCTGATCTCAGAACTGGGGTGCTTCAGCTGAACTGCAGCGGAGAAACGTCCAATCATTGCGGCATTACGCTGTTCTTGCCATCTTACTTCCTGCATCTGTTCATTGCTGTAAGCGGTATATCGACCTGTTCTTGGACTTCCGGCTCCGTCAGTACATGTGACGGCTGTAAACCAGTTTCCAGGTGTGTTCATACATTCCAGGATTCCATGAAATCCGAGTATTTCAATGTCATCCTGATGTGCTCCGAACCCCATATGCGTGCTTCTCGAAAGCGCATTCTCGGTTGTTACACCATCAGGCACAAAAATTTCTGCATTGGAATTGTGTAATTTCATATATCTTTTTTTATCCAGTATTAGTGACTGTTTAAAATTATCAGAATGATTATTTATTGGGAATAGCAGAATTGATTGATAATTTAACAGAAATAACTGACAGGGGAACTAAGTCGGGACCATGGTATTGGATCAATCAGTATTTATGATGTCATGCTATTGCTTTTCGAACCGTATCCGCTAGATAAGACGCGATATGGTTTGTAAGTCGTTTTGTAGGGCCTTCAACCATCACACGGCACAGCATTTGTGTGCCTGAGTAGCGAATTAATACACGTCCTTGCTTCCCAAGCTTTGATTCCGCTCGTGCAATTGCAGCCTTCAGTGAGCTAATAGAATTTATGGGTGGTTTTTGCACTACATCGATGTTGATGAGTTGTTGAGGGGCGACTTTTATAATACGCGCCATTTCAGAAAGCGGTTTTTTACGCCTTTTTACAGCGGCCATGACCTGCAAAGCCGATATGATGCCGTCACCCGTCGTGTGGAGGTTTCTGAATATGATGTGTCCTGATTGTTCTCCGCCCAAGGTGATGTTATTTTTCTGCATCAATTCAAGAACGTTACGGTCACCTACATCAGCCTCTTTGTATTTTATGCCCATTTTGTTAAGGGCGATTCGCAGGCCGATATTGCTCATGGGAGTAATTACTACCATTGGTTTCCCCAAGGTTCCACGCATTTTCATTTTTTCGGCACAAATGGCTATAAGATGGTCGCCTGTCATTTCGGCTCCTTTTTCATCGATGGCGATAAGGCGATCCCCATCGCCATCGAAAGCCAGTCCCGCATCAGCGCGTGTCTTCCTTACAACAATTGAAAGGTCTCTTGTGAACTGAGACCCGCAGTTGTCGTTGATATTCTTTCCGTCAGGCTCGCAGTGAATGGCTCTGACATCTGCACCAAGTTCGGAGAAAATGGTTGGCGCTATCTTGTAAGTTGCACCATTCGCACAATCCACAACGAGTTTCATTCCATCCAACGTAAGGTCAGCAGGAAACGTACTTTTACAAAGTTCAATGTAACGGCCGATAGCATCATCAATCCTATGCGCCTTGCCGATCTTGTCAGCGGTTGGCCTTATATTATTGATTTTACCAGATACTACCAACTCTTCGATTTGTCTCTCGATACTTTCGGAAACTTTGAATCCATCACTGGAGAATATCTTTATGCCATTATCTTGATAGGGATTATGTGAGGCAGAAATCACAATTCCTGCATCTGCTCGCATGCTTCTCGTTGTAAAGGCAATACCGGGCGTGGGCATTGGACCAGTAAGCAGGACATCTACGCCCATCGATATAATCCCTGAAGCGAGTGCATTTTCAAGCATGTAACCGCTAAGACGTGTATCCTTTCCAATAACTATTCGGTGGTGATGTTTGTTGTGATTTCTAAAGACATATGCCGTAGCTCTTCCGACTGCAAGAGCTACTTCCGCGGTCATTGGAGGAGTGTTCGCAACACCCCGAATACCATCAGTTCCGAAAAGTCGTCCCATTTTCGATTCCTTTCTCAGTCAGCTTTTGCGTCATACGAGTAGAAATAAACATACTATGCGGACTGGTTATAGTTCCAGCAAGAATTGCTGATAAGTTCAGGAAATACAGAGTGCCGAAATCGAATCCACCACGGATTGCAGCCACAATGTTCCTGCTGTCTTCGTTTCAGCAGGTAGGTGCTTTATTGTGTCGAGATATGATGCTTTAGAATTCTTGTCTATGGCCTTCATGAAGTTCTTCCTCATGGTCGTAGCGAGACCTGCGTTGGCGTCGTATTCAAGGCGTGAAGACAGCCTTGGCCATTGCTTTGCGAATTTCTTCTGAAGTGCGTATGGTTGATCCGGAAGTTTGTTTGCGAATTTATGTTTTGCAGCCGTAATAGAACGATCCATGTTGTCCGCCAGCTTGCCAAGATGCTTAATACGCTCCTGCAATATTGATTGAAGGACGGTAATGGCACCTTCGTAACAAGCACGGTCGAATGAGTCCTTCATGAGATATAGTCGGCGGAAGTGTTTGTACCAATGATAAAGGGCATGAAGATTGCCAATATAAATAAAGTTGTTTGACAGGGTACGGGAGATGTTTCCATAAATTGTTGAATCATAATGCAAGGCGCCGGAATTACGTGGCCCTGTTCCAAAAAGCAGCATATTTGCCTCAAGATTATCTTTTCTACAGATTGTGCCGGCAGCTATAACTGTTCCGTATTCAATTCTGGAGGGACCGACCAAGCCTCCCTGTCCACCAAGGAAAATGGGTCTTTGATTTATCATTACGCCTCGAGGTACATCGCCGATAAGGGATGCAGTAGCCTTGTCTTGGTTTGGTGTATAATTAAAGTGAATATAAGATGACCCAACCTCGCTGTGATTCTTTCTATCAGTGCCTCCTGCCATCAGGCAATCACAGAAATTGATAAGGCTTCCGAGAGTAACGTATGGCATCAGTATCGTTTGTTTCAATCCAACTGAATGTGCACAAGAGACCTGTTCTTCCAGTAGAGTACCCTCTCTCACGTGTGCGCATGAGCCGAAAGACATGTTTGCCATCATCACTGCCCTTGTAAACGATCCTCCTTTAAGAGTAACGTTAGCCGCCAGTTGACAGTCCGCAATAGTGACTGGTCCTTCTTCTCCGATGACAGTCCCAGGTCCAATCGATGTTGTCTTTCCTTTGATACGGCATCCTGCATGAATGGTAATATCTGGTGAAATACGAGTCAGGTCAACAGATGAATCTATATCAACAGAATAAGGACTGTGTATTACAGCTCCGTTTTGTATGAGTTTTTGGACTTGTTCGGGAAGGTGTATCATTCGACGGTTACTGATTTTGCAAGGTTTCTTGGTTGATCAATAGGGCATCCTCGGATTCTGGCAATATGGTATGCAAGCAATTGTTCTGCGATTGTGACCGGAATAGGTGTAAGGAATTCATCGCATGGAGGAATGAATATAACATCATCACACAGGCTCCTAACGTCGTTGTCTCCTTCTGTTGCAATTGCAATTACTGGCGCATTTCGTGCCTTGCATTCCTGTATGTTACCCATGGTTTTTATCTTCGCAGGGACATTTGGTACAAGCGCGACAACAGGTACATTCTTTTCAAGCAATGCGATAGGGCCGTGTTTCAGTTCTGAAGCATGGTAACCCTCTGCATGTATATATGATATTTCTTTCAGTTTCAAAGCGCCTTCGAGTGCTGCCGGGTACATGTAACCTCGCCCAATGTAGAAGAAATCACGTGAGCCCGCGTACTTCTCTGCTATCTTGATAATTATTGATTCTTGGGCAATAACCTGTTCCGCAATCTTTGGCATTACTGACAGCTGATGAATCATTTCACGACCAGCATTGACAGACAGACGGCGAGTTCTGGCAAAAGCTATCGCGAGCATGGCCAGCACGGAAACTTGGCTCGTAAATGCTTTCGTAGAAGCTACCCCGATTTCAGGACCGGCATGCAAATACACCCCACATCCTGCTTCACGCGCTATTGTGGATCCAACGACATTGCAGATCCCGAGTACGGTCGCTCCTTTCTGGTGAGCTTCGCGTACTGCAGCGAGCGTATCTGCGGTTTCACCCGACTGGCTGATAGCAACAAGGCATGTATCACGTTGAATGATGGGGTTACGGTCGCGGAATTCTGCAGCCTGTTGAATTTCTGAAGACATTCCCGCAATATCTTCAAAATAATATTTTCCAACCATACCTGCGTGGTAGGATGTTCCACAGGCTGCTATGGCAATGCGGTCGATCCGTGCCATTTCGCGAGGATCCATCTGCATACCACTTAATTTCGCCGTGCCTTCTGCCTCCATGAGTCGCCCGCGAATAGCATTCGCGATTGTGAGAGGTTGTTCGTGAATTTCCTTCAACATGAAATGTTCGTAACCACCTTTTTCGATGTCACGAATATCCCAGTCAATATGTGTCATTTCGCGTGAGACAGGAATATTCTTTACAGATGAAATGTCGATATTGCTTGCCGTTGCCGTAATGATGTCTCCATCATTCAGAAAAATGACCTGCTTGGTGTAATTGATAATAGCGCTGATATCTGAAGCGATTATAGTTTCTCCATCACAAATACCAACTGCAATTGGGCTACCCTTCCGAGCCGCAACAATTGTATCTGGATGCTTGGATGATATGACTGCTATACCGTAAGTCCCCTCTAATCTTTCCATCGTTGCTGCCACGGCCCCTTTGAGGTTACCCTCGTAGCATTGCTCGATGAGGTGCGCGATTACTTCGGAATCTGTGTCGCTTTTGAACGTATATCCCTGTTTAATAAGTCTAGACTTAAGATCAGCGTAGTTCTCTATTATTCCATTGTGAACTATTGCAAATTCACCACTTCGGCTGAGGTGGGGGTGCGCGTTGACTTGATTCGGCACACCATGTGTTGCCCATCGCGTGTGACCTATTCCTAGGGTGAAAGTCCTGTTATCTTTGACCGGAAGAGCCTTACTTATTGCTGTTTCGAGATCAGAAATCTTTCCCGGAGTTTTAACAAGGACTAACTTCTCGTTATTCTTGAGGCAAAGAGCGATTCCTGCAGAATCGTAACCTCTGTACTCCAGTCGGTGCAACCCCGAAACAATAATGTTAATAGAATTCCGTGGCCCCACATATCCTACGATTCCGCACATAAATTTGTCCTTTGTTTCGGATTTGTTTAAACTAACCACATTGCAAAAACAAGTGATTTCTCATTTAGAAGCTTTTGCAAAGAGGAGCAGTCATGGAATCTGTTTATAGATTTGCAAAATGCTTCGGTCGAAAATTGTGCTTTGGACGATATGTCATATTTGCTGTGACAATCTGACACAATAAATCAAATACACAATTTTACCATAAGGAAAATAAAAACGAAATCAAGCAGTAGCAAAGGCGTATTTATTGAGTCGATTAGCCGGAATTGCTTTTGGTATAAAGAATGCTAAGATTTTAAATGTAAAAGTTATTTACGCATAAAGGAGACATTTTATGAAAGCTATGTATAATTTTGGACAGTTGGGTACGATTACTTTGTTTATTTTATGTTTTCTGAACGCTAATATTGTAAAGAGTGCATCTTCATCAGATGTTGTGCATCCTCAAAAAGCTTCTCCTGGTTTCTCAGAGACAGCGAAAAAAGCAATTCCGGCTGTTGTATTTCTCAAGGTAGAAAAATCAATCAATTTACGTATGGGTTCTCCGAATGGTTATAATTTCAATAATCCATATGACTATTTTGGTGACGAGCTTTTAGAACGATTTTTTGGAGGTGGAATGCGTAATAGACGTCCT
The DNA here is from genome assembly GCA_001804885.1 of Lentisphaerae bacterium RIFOXYA12_FULL_48_11. Taxonomy (GTDB): domain Bacteria; phylum Verrucomicrobiota; class Kiritimatiellia; order UBA8416; family YA12-FULL-48-11; genus YA12-FULL-48-11. The sequence continues at coordinate 67,716 of MHBM01000243.1, read as the reverse complement.
ATGCCTAAGGAATTCAAACAGCAGGGGCAGGGATCGGGTTTTTTGATCTCAAAGGATGGTTTCATACTTACAAATAACCATGTAGTCGGTGATGCCGACAAGATAACTGTTCGACTTCATGATGGCCGTGAGTTTGCGGCGAAAAAAATTGGTTCTGATCCCAAGACGGAAGTTGCGGTCATAAAAATTGAGGGCGAGAACTTTCCATACTTAAAAATGGGGGACTCGGCGGCTTTGGAGATAGGTGAATGGGTCATTGCTGTAGGAAATCCATTTGGGCTTAGTGAGACACTAACTGTAGGTGTAGTAAGTGCAAAAGGACGAAGCGGAATGGGGATAGCCGATTATGAAGATTTTATTCAGACAGATGCAGCTATAAATCCGGGTAATTCTGGAGGGCCATTACTCAATATTGACGCTGAAGTCGTAGGCATCAATACAGCTATTTACAGCCAAAACGGAGGTTCCATGGGTATAGGGTTCGCGATACCTATCAACATGGCAAAGAATATAAAAGATCAAATTGTTAAATCTGGAAAGGTCATAAGGAGCTATATTGGCGTATATCCTCAAGAAATAACATCAGACATGGCAGATGCTCTTGGAATTAAAGATCACCAGGGAATTATAATTTCCAATGTGATGAAGGGCTCTCCAGCTGAAAAGGCGGGAATTAAACATGGTGATATCATAGTCAAATTAAACGGACAAGATGTTAAAAGTCCAGTAGAGTTTCGAAACGAAGTTTCATCAAAAGCACCCGGTACAAAGCTAAACGTGACAATCTCAAGAGATGGAAAGGAAGAGAAGTTCTCTATTACAACCGCAGAATTACAGGATGACTCCGTTGCCGGCGCTGGAGTTTTGACATTCCCTGAAGGGGAAAAGAGCATTGAAAAGCTTGGCATCAACGTTAAAAACCTGTCGAAAGAATTAGCAGAGAGATTCGAGATCGATCTCGAGTATGGTGTTGTGATCGTCGAAGTTGATCCTGACAGTGATGCGGCAAGGGCTGGAATCCAAGCAGGTCACGTCATTACTGGCGTCAATACCAAATCGGTATCAAATGTTACTGAATTCAAGAAAGCCTTAGAGTCAGCTAAAAAACGTGTCTTACTACGCATAACGGATGGCCGAATGCACTATTTCGTTCCCTTGAAAATTGATTAGCAGGGTTGCGTACATCGTGCGGCCTATTATAATTTGAAGAGGTTATTTTTTATGCCCATATATGAATTTCAGGCAATTGATGAAGATAAAAGTTGTGAATACTGCAAATCAGGGTTCGAATTGCTGATGAAGTTTTCAGATCCTCATTTAGTTATATGTCCAAAATGCGGTAATCAGATCGGAAAGAAAGTATCTGTAACCTCGGTTGGTTCATCAAAAAGTGGCTTCGATGCCCGTGCTAAAGCTGCCGGATTTCATAAACTCAAAAAGCTTGGCAAAGGCGAGTACGAGAAAAAGTACTGAATATACCCTAAATATACCAAAGTGGCGGAGAGGGTGGGATTTGAACCCACGGTGCCCTTTAGGAGCACACAGCATTTCCAGTGCTGCGCCTTAGGCCACTCGGCCACCTCTCCATGAATGTAATTTTGAAACCATAGAATATACCATTAGTTTCAATCTGTTCCAGATTTTAATTTGAATTCCTGTCCTTATAGATTGACTTTCTGTTGACATGAAATACTATAACTGGTTTGGAGCACTAATGCTTAACAATAATCATTAATAGCCTTAATTAGTATTTCTGGAGATTAAATGCATTCCATAATCAATCAGATGATTCAATTGCAAGAGTTGACGTTAATCAGACACGAGCAGAAGATTGCACGGGGAGGGGAGAGGCTCGAAGAACTGGATGCATCAATAAAGGCAATGGCGACAGGACTTGTTAGTGAGCACCGTATTATGTTCGAGAAGCTCCAGAAAAAAGATTTCAATGTGATTGTTCCAATTTCTGATGGAATTTGTTCTGTGTGCGGTTTGAAGCTGCCTATCAGTCTCGTTCAGGCTGTAAGGCTTGCCAAGGCTATTCACAATTGTCCTAATTGTGCGCGAATTCTCTATTATCCGGAATCTGCTCCTCGTCATGTCCGCGGAACACCGCGACGGAGCGAGCCCAGAAAACCAGGAATCCAGCGTTTTTCAGCACAATCACTGATGGTGCCAAGCCTTGAATCGACCGATGTCGAAGGTGCTATTAGGGAACTTGCCTATAAAATGGAGGCTGAAGGATTCGTCGATAAGGCTGACAAGCTCGTAGAGCGTGCTTTAAAACGTGAGGCAGTTGTTAGCACCGCGGTTGATCACGGGATTGCGTTTCCTCATGTAAGGGGTATAGAAGGAGGCAGTCTTACTCTTTCTTTAGGTATCAGCAAAAAAGGGATAAAGTTTACCGCCAATGGTGATGATGAGAAGAGCCTGACTAAAATGGTTTTTTTTCTCGTAATACCAACAGCGGCAAGTGCCTTTTACCTGAAACTGCTGGCTGGCCTTACTGAATCGTTTATTAAGCCTGAAGTACGCAAGGCAATCATGGCCGAGAAGGATCAGGAAGGTCTCTGGAAGGCCTTGATCAAGGCTACGCGATTGACCGTAAAATAGGTTGTTAACCTTTCTTTAGCAGTTTAACAAAGCGTGCGATTCGGATTATGGCTTCTTTGATATCATCCATATTTGTGGCATATGAACAACGCAGGAATCCTTCCCCGCTTTGCCCAAAAGCGGTTCCTGGAACACAAGCCACGTTTTCTTTATCAAGAAGCTTTAGTGAAAAGTCTTTTGACGTCATGCCATAATCACCGATGTAAGGAAAAGCATAAAATGCACCTTTGGGAATGTGACAAGGCAACCCCATATCGTTTAGTGAGCTGCAGATAAAGTTTCGCCTTTTCCTGTATTCCGAACACATTTCGATTATATCTGAATCTCCATTTTTCAGGGCTTCTATTGCTGCCTTCTGGCTAAGAATAGGCGCACACATCATTATATACTGGTGTATTTTCATCATGGCATCTGTGAGAGGGGCTGGGGCGCAGGCAAAGCCCACACGGAAGCCTGTCATTGCCCAAGTTTTTGAGAATCCATTGAGAAATATAGTTCGTTCTCTCATTCCCGGCAGGGATGCAATGCAAACCCGTTCGCCTTCGTAAGTCAACTCGGAATAAATTTCATCAGTTATTACCAATAGATCATTTTTAATGACAATGTCTGCGATGTCTTCAACGTCCTTACGTTCCAGAACTGCCCCAGTTGGATTGTTTGGAAAATTCAGGATAATAGCCTTTGTTCTGTTTGTTATTTTTTTCTTCAGCATATCAGGCTTAAGCTTAAAAGAGTCTTCACGTTTGGTTATTACTGGTACAGGTTTTCCGTGGGCCATAATAATAACAGGCGCATACGACACGAAACACGGTTCGTGATAAATGATTTCATCACCAGGTTCGGTAATTGCACGTATGGCAAGATCCATGGCTTCGCTTACACCAACTGTAACAAGAACCTCGGAAGTTGGATCGTATTCTACATGGAATGACTTCGTTATGTATTTTGAAAGTAGCAGTCGTAGTTCAAGTAGTCCGAGGTTTGCCGTGTACGCAGTGGCTCCTCGGTCCAACGCAAATATTGAGGCTTCACGAATATGCCACGGTGTAACAAAATCAGGTTCGCCAATACTCAAACTGATTATGTCTTTCCTTGTACTGACAATATCAAAGAAATCGCGGATACCTGACTTTGGAATGCCCTGCAAGTGTGATGCAATAAAATTACGGTGAAACTTTGAGCCTTTCATCTTCTTTTTCCGTTTCCATTAGGACCCCCTGGTCCTTGTAAGTTTTTAACATAAAATGTGTTGATGTGGATAACACGCCTTCTATTGTCGCCAGTTTCTCGCTTACAAACAATGCTACGTCTTTCAGGTGCGCTCCGGTTACAAATACCAGAAGATCGTATCCTCCTGACATCAGGGAAAGCGACTCAACTTCCGGGAATTTGCCAAGACGTGCGGCAATACGATCAAATCCCCCTTCACGTTCAGGTGTGATCTTAACCTCAATTACTGCGCGAACGGTATTCAGATCCAATTGATCCTTGTTAACTATAGCCTGATAACCACGAATTATACCTTTTTTCTCATATTCGGCTATCTTAGCCTTAACTTCTTTCTCGGTAAGACCTAACATTTTTGCAATGTTAGACGGCGATTCCAGTGCATTTTTCCTCAGGAGTTTAAGTAATTCATCCATTTTCATCTCCTTAATTTACAACTTTCGTGTGTTGTTATAACATCAACTTTTACTTAAAGGCCACAAAAAAGCGTATATATGGAAACTTGATGGGCTGTTAGTTAAAGGAATCATAATGAGTCTTGATAATATAAGGATCGTTCTTGTTAACCCGATTTACGGTGGAAATGTCGGCTCAACATGTCGCGCAATGGCTAACATGGGGATCTCTGATTTGGCTTTGGTTAAGCCTCTTAATTTGAATATGGAAGAAGCACGGAAAATGGCGTGTCATGCAGTCCATATCCTGGAATCCAAGACAGAATATGCAAACTTGGCGGAGGCCATTGCTAATTGCGGCGCAGTAATGGGGACTACTGCCAGAGATGGACTCTATCGTCAGCATGCCAAAACACCTCGTGCATGGGCTCAAAAAGCTGTTGATGTGGCAAAAACAGGCAAAGTGGCTATAGTTTTTGGACGAGAAGACAATGGATTGTCCAATGAAGATCTCGCCCTGTGCACACAGATCATCCAGATTCCTACCACGCTCGACTTCAAATCATTGAACATTGCTCAGGCAGTACTTATATGTTGTTATGAAATTTTCCTGGCATTCGGGACGTATGAGCCGATCATGGAGATGTCGCCTGAAGCACCTTCAGATGCGAGGGAACGAATGTTCGCGATGTGGCGCGACACTCTTCTGCGGATTGGTTTTATGAAAGAAGACAAGGCGGATCACATGATGCAAGGTGTACGCCGAATTCTTTCGCGGGGTACTCTGACCATGGATGATATCAAAATTCTTATGGGCATAGCCAAACAGGCAGCATGGGCTGCTGGATCAAGAGAAAGAAGTGAAAATGTAGATACCTCCGAAATGTGATTTTGCCATTTGGCTATTTTACAAGACTGGTATATAATTTTTTTAACTGAGAATGGGTGTTAATTTGATATGGCGGGAATTTCTACATCGTATTTGACTGATATCTTGAAGAGAACGGGTCTGTTTACCGATGAACAGATTGAAACGCTACTTGTAACCATCCGTGGCGGCGAAGCGAATATTACAGATATAGTTGTAAAGGAAGGATTTGCGGAGGAGGAACCTTTTCTTCAAGCAATAGGGAAAGTTATTAATATTCCTTTTCTTCGTCTTGGTGCAACCGACATTCCTTCTGACGTTCTGGAGCGGTTGCCTACTAAAGCTGTTTTTCAGTATAATGTCATTCCATTGTCCCTTGACAGGGGAATGCTCATTGTTGCTACCAATGATCCACTTAATCCGGGTTTAATGGATGTTTTACGTCTTGCTGCGGGAACTCGGATTAGGCTCAATCTAAGTACTTCAGCTGATATTGTCAAAACTGCAAAAAAGTTTTATGGGGTAGGTGCAGAAACTGTAGATAAAATGATGCAGGATGATCGTTTCGAACTCGCACCTGATGAAGCTTTGGGCAAAGTGGATCTCGGGGACCTTGATCAGGAAGCTTCGATAGTAAAGTTTGTTAACCAGATAATTTGGGAGGCGTGTCAGCAGGGAGCCACGGACATTCATCTTGAACCGATGGAAAAAAAACTTCGCATACGGTACAGAGTTGACGGCGTCTTGCATGAAACTCCTGTTCCTGCACAGTTAAACCGTTTTCAAGCGGCCATTATTTCCCGTATAAAGGTCATGGCAAACCTCGACATAGCAGAAAAACGCCTTCCGATGGATGGCAGGATTGGCCTTCGCGTCCAAGGGCAAGATGTCGATATACGTGTCTCGACCATGCCTACAGTGTATGGGGAGAGTGTAAGCTTGCGTCTCCTTCAAAGGGGTGGGGCTTTCATACAACTTAAAGAGCTTGGCATGAATGATCGTGACGCCAAGCTGATCAGGAAGATAATAGAGAGGCCTAACGGCATTATACTTGTGACTGGTCCCACAGGTTCAGGTAAGTCGACATCACTGTATGCATACCTTCATGAAATCAATACGATCGATCAGCGTATTCTTACCGCAGAAGAGCCTATTGAGTATGAAATGCCTGGAATTAATCAGGTGCTTGTCAGGCCAGAAATCGGACTTACTTTTGGACGCACTCTGCGTTCATTTCTAAGACAGGATCCCGACATCATAATGGTCGGAGAAATACGTGATCTTGAAACCGCCGAAATTTCAATTCAGGCAGCCTTAACAGGTCATCTTGTTTTCAGCACCTTGCATACCAATGATGCTGCAGGGGCATTTACCCGTTTACTGGATATGGGCGTTGAGTCGTTTCTGCTTGCTTCAGCCGTGGAAACAGTGGTTGCCCAGCGTCTGGTAAGGAAATTGTGTGAGAACTGTAGGAAAGTCGTCTTCCCAGAAACAACCTTTCTTGAAGAAGTTAAATTTCCCATATCCAGATTAAACGGGAATATCATCTATGCCCCTGGTACATGTGAGAAATGCAGGATGACAGGATTCAAGGGGAGAAGAGGTATTTTCGAGGTGCTGGAGGTCACGGAAGCTATAAGGTCTCTTGTTATTCAGCGAGCCCCGATGAATGTAATAAAACAGAAGGCAATATCAGAGGGGATGTGTACTTTGAGGGATGATGGTTGGAATAAAGTCCTGGATGGAATTACGACGATTGAGGAAGTGTTAAGAGCTTCGGAAGAGAATGATTGAGGTTTATGATCTGCGTTTGACAGACTGTATTCATGTCTGGTTTCTAATATGGCTATTTTCGTATATACTGCTCGTACAAAAAAGGGCGACAAGATTGAGGGCACAATAGAAGCAAACGAGAAACGTTCGGCCCTTTTGGCTATTGAAAAGCTCGGACATATTCCAATATCAGTAGTCGAACGGGGGGCTGCTGCCGCAGCTAAAAATCCTGATGCCGTGGAACATTTTTCCTGGCACGGCAGAACCAATAAAATGAGGCCCAGAGAGGTGCTTATATTCACAACGGAACTAAGCGACCTTCTGGCTTCCGGAATGACTCTGGGAAACGCTCTTAATGCCCTTGCAAACAGAAAGACGGGCAGACCATCTGATAAAATAGTTGTCGGTCTTCGCGATGAGATTCTACAGGGTACAAGTCTTTCAGATGCTATGGCTAAACACCCTGCGACTTTTTCCAAGTTGTATGTCAGCATGATCAAGGCAGGTGAGGCCAGTGGTGCATTGGACGAGGTATTGAGCCGACTGGTTGAGCATTATGAGCGTGTTCAGGATGTAAAAGAAAAAGTAGTAATGGCGATGGTATACCCGGCAATTGTTATAGCCTTGGGAATTCTTACATTAATCTTTTCCATGGTTTTTGTTGTTCCGAAATTCCAGGCAGTTTTCCAGCAACTGGGGCAGACCCTGCCTTTACCAACAAGAATTCTGATTGGAACGAGTAATATTATCGGAAAATATGGCTGGCTTATGATTGCGACCGGCACTTTTTTGTGTGTGATGGCGGCAAGGGGATTAAAGACTGAGCGTGGGCGGTTATGGTGGGACGGTTTTGTCCTGAAAGTTCCTCTTGTGAGGGGGATAGTAGCATCTGCGATTTATTCAAACTTTGCCCGAACTCTTGGCACACTGCTTACTAACGGAGTCCCAGTTCTTCAGGCTCTTGGTATTGTTGAACAAACGGTTGGAAATCTTGTTATCGGAGGGGAAATAAGAAAAGCCAAGGACAGGGTGACTGACGGAACTACAATATCCGGACCGCTTGCCGCAGGCAAGATTTTCCCTCCGCTAATGACTGATATGCTGGCTATAGGGGAACAGACAGGAGATATGGTGGGATCACTTACACACATAGCATCTCGTTACGAAACAGAACTTAATAGAAATGTGAAGATATTTACAACAGCACTTGAACCAATCCTGATCGTTTTTGTTGCTGCCATGGTCGGTTTTGTGGCTGTAAGTATTTTAATGGCGGTATTCAATTTGACGAACGGACTGAATGTATGATGAAAGGAGAGTTGGTATGAGGAAGAGTGCACAAATAAATTCAAAAAACAGAAGGTTATGCCGTGCAGGTTTCACGCTGGTTGAAGTTCTTCTTGTTGTAGTTATCCTCGGGATTCTTGCCAGCGTTGTTGTGGTAAGCGTGGGAGGGAAACAAAAGGGTGCCATGATCAAGGCGACACGCGCAAGCATTTCCGCCATTTGCACTGCTATTGACTTATACGAGGTAGATACAGGGAAATATCCATCATCCCTGCAGTCGCTCATAAGCAGTGCAGGAGAACCGAACTGGAATGGACCATATCTTAAAGGTGGTATGCCGGTTGATGCATGGGGAACCTCCTTCTCTTATACGCCCAAGGGGGATAATAACTACGAGGTGAGATCTGGTGGGCCAGACAAGCAGGTGGGATCAGAAGATGATATTACAAGCTTCACAAATGATGGAACCTGATCAATTAATTCTGATCGTCGATTTCTCGATGGCTTGTCAGCCTACATGAAAATGCGAGAAAAACGCATAGTGGGTGGTTTTACTCTTGTGGAAGTGCTGCTTGTGATGGCAATCGTAGGCATTATGGCGGCTGTCACTGTCCCTGTTTTCGTGAAATCCATGCGTGGCAACAGGCTACGGACTGCGTCGCGTACAGTTGTGATGATGGGGAAGTACGCAAGGACAATGTCTTTGTTAAAACAGAAAGAACATGCGCTTGTGTTTGATATAAATACCTCCAAGCTTCTTCTTGTGCCAGCTGCAGATGTCTTGGTTGTAAATGATCCGGTAAATCCTGATGGTAGTATTGTAAAAGTATCGTCGACCGCTCCTAATCAGGAATCTGGTCTTGATACAGATACAAATATGGTTCCAGGCACATCGACTACCGGGGGTGTTCCCGAATTTACAAGAAAACTTGATGGTGTCGGGTTCGCCTATGTTGAGTCATCAAAGGGTAGTCAGCAAACCAAGGGTTCTTGCATGGTTGTTTATCGAAGCAATGGGACATGTTCTCCGTACAGCGTGAAAATAGCAGATGAAAGAGGGGCTTTCACTATTATTAGTGTCGATGCTTTGGGTTCTGCCAAAACAGAGGGAAGCCAGTGAACAACCAATTATGTCTCAAAAAACATTCCCAGGCAGGAATGACTTTGATTGAAGTCTTTATCGCTGTTGTTATCCTAAGTACAGGGCTTGTTGTTCTGCTGACTGCAGCTTCGCGTTGCCTCGCTGTTATGAAATCTGCCAAAAATTATCAGACTGCGCAGTGGACTTTGAACAAAGGCGACCTTGATTATCCTATTGTGCCTACAAACGACGTTAAACAGCTTGAAGTCTCTCCCGTTGAATATCCTGGAGGGTTTACATTCTCTCGTGTTGTTGAAGATGATGAAGACAAGGATACTCTTTACGTAATGCGGACCAAAGTATCTTGGTCAGATCACAGCCATGAAATGAGTGAAGAAGTAGTGCGTTATGTTCTTGAATTACCAAAACAGCCGTAAAACTATGAAGAATATCCGGGGATTTACACTTCTGGAGCTGATGCTTGCAGTCACGATACTTGGTGCCGTAACGACTGTGACTTATCTCGTTTTTTCCACAGTAATAACGGCATGGAAGAAAGGAATGACTCTTAGTGACGATTTACACCACGGAGATTTTGTTATTGAACAGCTTGTTATGGGATTACGATCTGCCTATTGCCCTGAAGTTCGTGGTGGATCGATTCAATACGGGTTATGGACCAAAGATGAGGGGGGCGGCGAATCTGCGAGTGACAGTATCTGCTGGGTAAAAGTCGGTTCAGCCCTTGTAGGGAGTGATTGCCCTTTTGCAGGTAGTCCTCACAGGATTAAATTCTCTGTTGAACGGGACGAGAATGGCATCCAAGGTGTTGCAATCAGAGCATGGAGACTCCAAGGACAGATACTTGACAAAGATGAAGACTTTGATCCAGATCAGATATTACCAACATTTCTGCCAAGTAAGATTATAGGATTTAATTGCAGAACAGCTTGGCAGAAGGTCAACGATCAGATTGACTGGCTGGATGACTGGGAGGAGACAAACAGGATACCAACTCTTGTCGAATTGACGTTTTATCTCGAACCACTGCATGACGGTGAAAGTCCAGTGGAGTTGAAAAGAGCTGTAGGAATACCGGCAGCACCTCTATCCTGGCAGTAATTGATTGTTATAGCCAAAGATGATCACAAATAGTCAGATTGATCTTCAAAAGAAGAATTATAACAAAGGCTCGGCCCTTATAGTCGTAATTTGGGTCATTGGGCTTCTTGGCTTACTGGTTAGTGCATTTGCGTTTGATGCTCATCTTGAGGCGCGGATTACCTCTTATTACCGTTGCCGTACAAAAGCCGAATATCTGGCTAAATCAGGAATAGAACTGGCAGAACTACTTATGTATAAAAGTCTGAATGCCAAGAATATTCCTGAGGGCGATGTTCAGCAATCTGAATGGTGGTACCAGTATTCAAAAAGATTAGCACAGGGGTTGCCAATACGGGGATTAGAACAACCTTTGGGTGCCGGCACTATAACGCTCGATATTGTCCCGGAACCCGCAAGACGAAATGTTAACCTTCTTAAGGAAGATGACTGGGAACGATTGCTTGATGTCGGAGGCATTCCTCAGGAAATGTGGGGAGAGCTAATTGCCGCATTCCTTGATTGGATCGATGGTGATGATACACCTCGTTTTAATGGTGCAGAAACTGATGACTATTATGCTCAGCTTGAACCTCCGTACAGGGTTAAGAATGGTCCTCTTGATACTGTTGGCGAGCTTCTGCTTGTAAAAGGGTTCACAAAAGCGATATTATCGGGGGGCTTGATTGGAACAAACGATGCCAATCAGGAAGCATTCACAGTCGATGGTATCGATGATATCCTGACAACTTATGGGGATGGAAAAGTAAATGTAAATGCCGCGTCCCAAAGGGTTTTGATGACGCTGCCAAATGTGGATGAAATATTTGCTGGAGCAATTATTGAGGAACGCGAGGGAATATCTGATTCTGAAGGTAAGAAGGAAGATAGTTCATATAGAGATGTAAATGATCTTTTTGCAAGAATCCCAGGTCTTGATCCGGCTGTGCGAAATTATGTATCGACGGATTCCGGGATTTTCAGAATTATATCTATAGGCAATGTGCGCGGAGTAAAGCGAAATGTTTGGTGTATTGTCAGGTATGCGAATAAACAGATGGTCATCCTGCAGTGGAGAGAAGAAGAATAGATGGATCTCCTGATTGGCAAAATATTATGTCTAGGGAAATTATAACCGGGTTAAAGATAACTAACAACAGTTTGGAATGGACTTCCCTGGAAAAGATCAAGGATGGCTTTAAAACTGTTGATTCAGGAAAAGCTGATCTAGAAAGCCATATTGCTGCAGAGGGAGAGGACGTTAAGGTCTCGGATCAGGGATTGACGGCTCTTATTTCGAAAAACAAAAAATATTTCCAGGGGACAGTCACCCTTGGCTTGTCATCTGAGCAGATCCTACTTCGTGTTATTAAGCTTCCTGCTGTTCCGGATGATGAATTGAGGGGAATGGTTGACCTTCAAATCGACAAACTTTCTCCGTTTCCAGTTGAGAACATGGTGGTTTCATATGAAATACTTGAAAAGGGCAAAGATTTTTATCATGTGCTCGTAGCTGCGATTAAAAATGATGTTGTCGATCAGCTTGGTAAATTACTCGCCAATGCGGACATATTCCCGTCAAGAGTTGATGCTGATGTTCTCGGCTGGGCAAAGTTGCTGAAAGAATCAAACATGGTGACGGAAGCAGGCCGGCAAATAGTTATATTGCTCGCCGAAGTAGTGCCTGAAATAATTGTTTTTCAGGATGGGTTGCCAATAGTGTTTCGTTCTTTAAGTGGTCAGGGGCCGTTGAGTGACGATGAATTCGCCTCTGAAATAGCAGGGGAAACGGCCAGTACCATTATGTCGCTCGAGCTGGAGCATGGAGTAAGTAAGTCATGCTCATTATCAGTCTGGCATCATGATGCCCTTCCTGAAAAACTGGAAGAGAACCTGCGACAGGCATGTCCTTACGAGTTATCAATCCGGTCTATTACAGAGCTTCCGCCCGTTTCTGGAGGTTTTGCGCGGAGGAGTGCTGAAGGAGGGCAGTTACTTGATCTGACACCTCTTTCCTGGCGCGTAACTGGTGGTGAAAAACTTTTTAAACAGAGAGTGATGATTGCTGCGGGGGGGATAATTGGAGCATGGGCACTCAGCATAATTATCTTCCTCGGCGGCCTATTTTATCAACAGAACAAGCTTGAAGTTTTACAGGCAGAGTTTGAGATAACACAAAAACCTGCTAAAGAAGTCATGGATATGCGAAGGCGGGTTAACATAGTCAAGAGATACAGCGACAGAACTTACTCTGTCTTGGAATGCCTCCGAGAGGTTGTTGGAATCCTACCAGAAGGTATTGATCTTACATCTTTTGAATACAAGCGTGCTTCGGGGCCGCCTACAGTTACGATAAACGCTTTGGCCACAGCCGTTGATTCCGTCTACGAATTTAAGAACGGGTTGGATGGATCCAAATTATTTCTAAAAGGTACATTGAAAGGACCCATTACTCAGAAAGATAAACAGGCGTTCCAGATTGATATGAAATTACCGGTGGGTGGAGAAGAATGAGGCTGTCACAAAGAGAGCTAATACTGGCAATGGCAACCGGTGCTGTGGTGCTTTTTGGCTTATCGGTTATATTGTCCAAATCCAAGATTGAGGAGTGGAAAGAGATAGTCAAAAAACAGGAAGAGCTGTCTGCCCAGATCCAAAGGAATCGTGAAATAATAAACAGCAGGGAAATATGGGAGAAAAAGCTCAATGAACTTCAAAAAGCCCTGCCTGAGTATCCTGTAGACAAAAAAATGGATGTTCAATGGCTTTCAGCCATGGACCAATTGGCAACCAAGCATGGCGTTAAAATTCTCAAACGCCAGGCGGGAGAGGAAAAGGTTGTAGGGGATGTCTACGAATTGCCGATTGAGTGTAAGGAGTGGGAGGGAAACCTTAATGCTATCATTCATTTCCTCTTTGATTTGCAAAGCCAAGGTGCTATGCTTGATATAAGGCAACTACAGGTGAAACCCAAGGCGGGTGATGTGCTGAGAGGATATTTTTCGCTTTACTGTGCATATGCAAAACAGAAAAAAAATAACGGTGAGAAAAAACGTGCAAAATAGCAGAAGAAACCTGAATTTAAGCTTCTTCTGTGGAATGATCGCATTGTTTTGGATAATACTGCTTGCTCCTGCTCAGGTGGTCCCTCCGGGTGTACCCATACCGAATACAGCCATTCCAGCGCGGACACCAGCGATTCCTGCTATAGCCAAGTCAGCCACCACTAACCAGACTGCTCCGCAGTTGAAATATGAGGAAGCCAAACTCGAAATGATACTAAAGGATTATAGCGAGGCAACCAAAAGAACACTTCTTCTTGATCCCAAATTGCCGGCGCCTGCGAAAGGAATAACGCTTCGTAACGAAGGCGAGTTGACAATGGATGAATATCTGCAGGCCATTGAAACTGTACTGGCAATGAATGGTATTGGCTTGGTCAAAGTTGGCGATAAATTCCTCAAGGTTGTTCCGATTGATTCTGTAAGACAGGAGGGAATGGGGATAAGGGATTTTGATGAGAGTACAACATTAAAGGATACCGATGAACTTGTAAGCCAGATGATACAATTGAAAAATATCGATGTTGCAGAAGCATCAAAATTAATTGACACACTAAAATTCCATCATCCATACGGGAAGATTCATGCATTTGAGCGGACTAACTGTATTCTTCTAACCGATACAGGCGCAAATGTAAGCAGAATTCTTGATGTACTTAAATATGTTGATCAGCCTATCGAATCACGGGAAGAGCCGAAAGTTGTTGCAATAAGGCATGCAAAAGCTTCTCTGATCAAACAGAAACTTGAAGAAATAATTCAGGAATCTCAGAAAGATCAGTCCACGATACCACGAACAAAGGATCGTGGATCGCCTGGGGTTGTAACAGGAACCCCCTCAACTCCGACCTATACGCCACCCATTGCTCCACCCGGAGTTATACGACCCACAGTTGCTGCAGGTAAAACTGATGCAGTGGCATCTACGGCAGAGTCTGTCCTCGCAAGAATAATGGATGAGGCTGAGAGAGGTATTATACGCGGTAAGGTGAAAATAGTCGCTGATGATCGAACGAACGTCCTTATTATTATTACCAGGCCTGAAAACATGCAGTTTTTTGATAAAATCGTAAAAGTTTTGGATGTGCCGACAGAACCTGATGTTATGGTTAAAGTTATGAGGTTGGAATTCGCGGACGCAGAGCAAGTTGCAACAATGCTGAATACGTTGATAGGTGCTCAACAACAGCAGAAAGAATCTGGAAAGCCAGGTGTTGCAGGGAAGGTCGATGCAGCAACGGGAAAAGAGACTAGAAGTGCTGCACTTGATGAGTTCGCCAAACAGCAGAGTGAAGCTCTTTCACGTGTTGCCGGAGGTGAGGGGCTTAAATCAAAAATGGGCGAATTATCTGCTCAAAATATCAAGATTCTGGCGGACAAAAGAATCAATTCGCTGATTATTATGGCCAGCCGTCTGGACATGGGAACTATCGAGGAAATTATCAAAGAAATGGATATGTCTGTTTCACAGGTGTTGATAGAAGTTCTAATCCTTGATGTGAACTTGAGTAATGAAATTCAGACCGGCATTGACTGGATTCAGCGGTCATTGGTTGCTTACAACCAGAACAGTGATGGATCAAGGAAGCCATTAGTTGGTTTTGCCGGTGGTGGTGGTGGTGGTGGGCAGACAGCGAGTCTGTCTGATCTTACAAAACCTTTTTCCCCTGGTGCTGGGTTAACGTATTACCTGACATATTACGGGCTTAATGCCGACATTGTTGCAAGGATGAGTGCAAAGGATGGGAGGTCCAGGGTTCTTTCATCTCCAATAATATTAACTACAGACAACAAAAAAGCCACCCTTGATGTGACTACCGAAAAATATTTCTACAAGGGGCAGAATTACGTCTCGACTGGTATAGGAAGTTATAATCCTGTTGATAATGTTGATATGAAATCAGTTGGTATTAAGCTTTCCGTTACCCCGCATATCAATCTCAAGCGTAACGTGTATATGGATATATCTCAGGAAATATCAAATGCTGACAATAAACAGGCGATTGGTAAAGATGGGGTTTTATGGCCTGTAATGCAGCAGAACAAGTTTGAGGCTTCGGTTTCCGTAAGGAGTGGAATGACTATAGTTCTGGGAGGCCTCGCGAATGAAAATAAATCTATCAATCATTCCAAGATACCAGTTCTTGGCGATCTTCCGCTGCTTGGTTTGTTGTTTGGATCTAGTGAGAAAAATAAAACACGGCACGAAATACTTGTTTTCCTTACACCATATGTGATGGATTCACCGGACGAGATCGAGGCTGATGCGCTCAGAAGGCAGGCCGCACTCGGTACTGACGGCAACTGGAGCAGGGGGTGGTCCAATAGCAACATGGGGCAACCTACAAAAGAAGAAATCCGCGAGGAGGAGAAAAGGGAAAGAGAGCTGGAAAAGAATGCAAGATCTGCTGTTAAGAAGCTTGAGTCTGAAGCCAAAAACAGGAAAAAGATGGCTGATGTCCAATCTCCGGATATCGAAAATATGTCAGAGGTGGAGAAGATTCCGGTCAATCCCACCCTAAATGTAAGTGGAAATACAATACCTGGCATGCCTATGACTTCAAATCTTGATCCAGCAATAGCTGACTTCATTAAGAGAAATGACAAAAAGTTTGAGAAAAATCTCAAACAAATTGATATGAGGATACAAAAAGAAATTCTCGACAAAAAAATTGAAAATAATCCATGAATATGTGGTTGACAGGGTGTGCGACTTTCATTACTGTTCGCGCTTATTTCATAATCTGGGGCAATTAATTAGTGAAAACATCTATACCGAAAATTACAGAAAAAGATCGTGCCTGGCTGCTTATTGATGCGTCAAACAAGCCGTTGGGAAGAGTGGCCGTAAAAATAGCTAATGCGCTTAGGGGTAAGGGGAAACCTATTTTTGCACCTCAGGTCGACAACGGCGATTATGTCGTGGTCCTGAATGCTAACAAGGTAAAGCTTACCGGCAAAAAGGAAGACCAGAAGATCTACCAGCGATATAGCGGTTACAGAAGTGGTCAACAGAGGTTGGCTGCGAATGTAATAAGAGAAAGACATCCTGACCGCCTAATAGTTCAGGCAGTAAAGCGGATGCTACCCAAGAATCATACGAGCAGAAAAGTAATTACAAGGCTCAAGGTTTATGCCGGGGATAAACACCCCCATCTGGCGCAGAACCCTAAGAATGCCGATTAACTGTGCCGCTTTTTTGCGGCAGGGAGTAGAAGTAGTGGAAAGCAAAACAGAATATTGTGCAACAGGTCGCAGGAAGAATGCAGTGTGCAGGGTCAGGCTGGTTCAGGGATCTGGCAAATGGAATATAGATGGCCGAAATCTGAAGGACTATTTTCACGCAGAGGCATTGCTTCATTATATTGAACAACCAATAAAACTCACCAATATGGGTGATAAGTACGATGTTATTGCGAACCTTTCAGGTGGTGGAATTTCTGGACAGGCTGGAGCCCTTCGTCATGCTCTGGCTCGTGCGTTGTCATCTTCAGATAAATCGCTTCGCGAGGTTCTGAAGAGTAGTGGCTGCTTGACTAGGGATTCGCGTATGAAAGAGCGTAAAAAACCGGGTAGACCTGGTGCCAGAAAGAGATTCCAGTTCTCTAAGAGATAGTTTTGCAGATATATTTATATTGAGTCTTCAGGATCAGGTGATTCTGCAATCAATGAGCAGAAAACTCCTGACCGGCGGTATAGCCCGCGACTCTGGGTATGTTTAGTGCCCGGACTGATATGGTGAAAGTCCATAGCCGACAGTAAAGTCTGGATGGGAGAAGACATTGAGGCCATGCTTTTAAGAGTATGCCCGGGAGTCTTCTCCCGGGCATTTTTTTTGGAGTGAAAAATATGTTAGACCCCGTATCGACTGTTATCAAAGCCATAAAGCAGGGACATATGGTAATTATCACCGATGATGAGAAAAGAGAGAACGAGGGTGATCTAGTCATGGCGGCAGAAAGGGTTTCAGCCAGGGCTATCAATTTCATGACAAAATTTGGCAGAGGACTCGTCTGTGTAGCTTTAACGGCTCAACGCTTGCAACATTTGGGTTTGAAGCGTATGGCATTAAAGGGAACTGGTGATGCATTCCGCACGGCATTCATGGAATCTGTAGATGCATCTCACGGAATCACAACAGGAATAAGTGCTCATGACAGGGCAATGACAATACGTCGTCTGGTCGATGCAAAAAGTAGGAGTGATGATTTTGTCAGTCCTGGACATACTTTCCCTCTTGAGGCGATGGCTGGAGGTGTTTTACGACGCGCTGGACATACTGAGGCTGCCGTTGATCTGTCGAGGCTGGCAGGGTTCAAGCCGGCTGGGGTTATATGTGAAATTTTAAATGAAGATGGGACAATGGCCAGACTTCCTAATCTTGTCGTTTTTGCTAAAAAACACAACATCAAGATGACTTCCATCGCCGATCTTATTGCCTATCGTGGTAAAACAGAGAATCTTGTTACACTTGAAAGGGAAGTGGCTTTTCCAACAAAACATGGGACATTTAAACTTAAACTTTTCAAGTCTATTGTCGATGGTGAACACCATGTTGCATTGGTAATGGGCGATATTTTAAAGGCGCGATCACCTCTTGTCAGGGTACACAGTCAATGTCTCACGGGTGATGTTTTAGGATCTTTGCGTTGTGATTGTGGATCCCAACTTGACCATGCCATGAAAATGATACAGCAAGAGGGGGTGGGCGTCGTACTGTACATGATGCAGGAGGGCAGGGGTATTGGTTTGGCTAACAAAATCCACGCGTATGAGCTTCAAGATATGGGGCTTGATACAGTTGAAGCCAATGAAAAACTTGGTTTTGACGCTGATTTGAGAGACTATGGCGTCGGTGCGCAGATATTATGTGCGCTTGGTTTAAAGAAAATACGTTTGATGACCAACAACCCAAGAAAGATTGTCGGTCTTGAAGGGTATTGCCTTAAAATTGTTGAACGTATTCCCATAATCTGTCCGGCGAATAAATACAGTGAAAGATATCTTAGAACAAAGAAAGAGAAGTTGGGTCATATTCTGTAAAAGGAGGTCGATCATGAATATAAAAGAGGTGTCAGGTAATCTAGTTGCAAAAGGGTTAAAGATTGGAATCATTGTAAGCCGTTTTAATGACTTTTTGAGCAAACAGTTGTTGAGTGGTGCTCTGGATTGTTTCGTAAGACATGGAGGTTCCGACAAGGATATAACAGTAGTCTGGGTTCCTGGTGCCAATGAAACTCCTTTAGCCGCACATAAAATGGCAAAAACAGGGAAGATGGATGCTTTAGTTGTCATTGGTGCAGTAATTCAGGGAGCCACGCCTCATGCCGATCTAATCAATAGTCAGGTTTCAAGATCTGTTGCCAAAGTAGCAATGGATAACAATATCCCTGTAATTAATGGAGTTGTCTGTGCCAGTAACCTAGAGCAGGCAATTGAAAGGTGCGGAACAAAGGCAGGGAATAAAGGGTGGCATGCAGTGGAAGCTGCCATTGAAATGGCAAACTTGTATAAAGAAATGGCAATATAGCCCATGGCAACAAGACGAGAAGCTAGAGAATGGTGTACGCAGATGTTGTTTCAATTGGATCTGAATCCAACTGAAAATATTAATAATGCAGTTACACGGTTTTGGGTGGACAAGCAACCAGACTCTGCCATGAAAGAGTTTGCGGAGAAGTTGCTGTGTGGTGTTCGGAACAACCTTATAGAGATTGATAACACTATACAGAAATACGCAGATAACTGGCATATGGATCGCATGGCTGCCGTAGATAGAAATGTAATGCGTATGGCAGTATATGAGATGCTGTTTTGCAAAGATATTCCTCCGATAGTTTCAATTAACGAAGCTGTTGATATTGCCAAGTATTTCGGAAGCAAAGAGTCAGGCAGGTTTGTAAATGGCATACTGGACCGCATTCGTAAAGATATTGACAGGCCCGCACGTAGTAAAGATGAATAATACCTTAAAATTGGAGTTTAGCCGTGAATACAAAAGAACGGCAGGATTTGCATGTTCACTTCATGATGCAAGCCATTGAACTGGCTAGAAGAGGGATTGGTTTGACCAAGCCTAATCCTCCTGTTGCTGCTCTTATTGTCTCGGAAGGAAAGATCATTGGAAAAGGATTGCACAAGCGGGCTGGCGGACCTCATGCCGAAATATTTGCCTTACGTTCAGCTGGTAGATTTGCCAAGGGTGCTGTTCTTTATGTCACGCTCGAACCGTGCAGCACTCATGGCAGGACCGGGCCCTGTACACAGGCCATCATTCAGAGCAAAGTGAAAACGGTTGTAATTGCTGCCCGCGATCCAAATCCACTCCACAACGGAAGAGGTATCCAGATACTTAGGAAAGCGGGTATTAATGTTATCGAAGGCGTGTGCAGACAACATGGCGCGGATTTAATTAAGCCCTTTGAGAAGTGGATCAGCTGTGGACATCCCTTCCTTACCCTTAAGCTTGCTATGTCCATAGATGGTAAAATAGCTGACTCAAAAGGGTCCTCCCGATGGATATCTTCTGAAAAATCACGAAAGGCTGTCATGAATCTGCGCAAAGGTGTGGATGCCATACTTGTTGGTGCTGGCACTGCCCGTACTGACAATCCTTCACTTCTTTGTGCGCGAAAGGAGAAGCCTTTCCGTGTCGTTGTCGATTCCAGAGGGATTCTTCCTGTTTGCGCCAAACTGTTGAATGACCCTTATGTAGCGAGAACTGTTATTGCAACAACGGCAAGGTGTGCGGATAAAAAATTTAATCAATATCTTCAAAAAGGTGCCATTGTTTGGAGGTTGCCGTGTACGAAGAGTGGCCTTGTATCTCTTGATCATCTATTTGCAGAATTAGGCAGACTGGGGGTTTTGCATGTCTTGTGTGAAGGAGGAGGGGCATTGGCTTATTCGTTGATTGCCCAGAAACAGGTTGATGAATATTTATTTTTTGTGGCGCCATTGATTATCGGAGGATCTGCATCCGTACCTGCTATTGCTGGACAAGGATGGTTGCTGAAGTCTGCGCCACGACTTATTTTTAAAGGATACGAACAGAGTGGTGCCGATATAATGATTAGGGCAGTCCCTTGCCGATAAAGGAAAATATGTTTACAGGACTCATAGAAAAGGTCGGGGCTTTAAAAAGCCGACAAAAGATCGGTGCAGGTATTACCTTGTGTATTGAACATAAACCATGGATCTGTCCTCTGGAAATGGGCGAAAGCGTAGCGATAAATGGTATATGTTTCACTGTTACGGGGCAAACAGCAACATCGTTTACTTGCGATGCGCTTGACGAAACACTTTCTAAAACAAACCTTAATTATAAGACTATCGGCTCGCTGGTTAATCTTGAGAGATCTCTTCGTGTCGGCGATCGTATTGGTGGGCACATTGTTTCAGGTCATGTGGATGGGATTGCAACTGTCTCTGCAATTAAGGCTATAGGAAGAGATAAAGTACTGAGATTTACGTGTGACGAAAACCTTATCGGAGGCATGGTTCTTAAAGGGTCTGTCGCATGTGATGGTGTTAGTCTTACTATTTCATCCCTCGAGGATTCTTTTTTTGAGGTAAACATCATTCCGTTTACATGGAATATGACTGCGTGGTCGGTCTTGGATCAAGGCGCGAAAATAAATATAGAGACCGATATAATCGGGAAGTATGTGATGAGACACTTGCGAAACAGGACAGATAAGGTTGATCTTAATTATGATCGCCTTGCTAGTGCCGGTTTTGTTAATTAGTAAATCTAAAGTGGTCAAGACTACATTGACATGATGCTCGCTGTAATATATATAACGTTATGAACATTATTGGGGAATTAGAAGTGAATGTAATAGAATCATTATTAGTCGTTCAGAAGCACGATTGCTCTATCCGGGAACTTGAGAAAGAACTGCGCGATGTTCCGAAACGAAAGAAAGATGAACAACAACGCCTGAAAGAACACAAGGAAGCTCTTGCGAAGGCTGAAGAGGGCCTTAAAGCTAAGCTGGCCGAAACCAAGAAGTTCGAAATTGAAAGTGATTCCCGTAAAGAAAAGATATCCAAACTGAAGACTCAGCAGCTTGAAGTAAAGACCAATAAGGAATATTCAACAATTCAGAGCGAAATAAAAACTATTCAGGATAGTATTTCCAAGCTTGAAGACGAACAGTTGCTGGTCATGGAAGAGGTTGAAAAAGCCAGGGCTGAAGTACAGCAGAAACAAAATGCACTTTCCGAGGAAGAGAAGGCTGTTCTGCAAGATGTCGGGTTCCTTGCTCAGAGGCTTTCAGCAATTGGACAGGAATTAGCAAAGATCAAGGAAATTAGAACTGCCGAGGCCAAGGGTGTTGATAGCAAGTGGCTGGCTCAGTATGATCGAATTTTTTCCAGGAAAGATAAGGGCCTTGTTCAGATAGAGGAAGGAGTATGCGGCGGTTGTCACATGGCGCTCCCTCCTGCAGTTATCCATAGGGCCAAAAGAATGGATAACAATATGGTTATTTGCGATTTCTGCGGAAGGCTGCTATACTAGGTTATCGATTGGCAGAGGCGATTGGTCGCTCCGGCAATTTATTGTCGGGGAGGAAAGTCCAGACTCCGCAGGGCAGGGTGTCCCGATGTTCGGGAAATCTTTCATGAAAATGAAAGATATGGAAAGTGCCACAGAAAATATACCGCCCCGATTCTCGGGGTAAGGGTGAAATGGCGGTGTAAGAGACCACCGGGTTGACAGAAATGAAAACCGCATGGTAAACCCCGCCCGGAGCAAGATCAAATAGGAGACTGCTTGAGGTGGCCCGCTTCAATCGTGATCGAAAGATCATGATGCAGTTTCGGGTAGATCGCTAAGATGAATGACCAATCCCGTTTTACGGGAAACAGAATCTGGCTTATGTCCTCTGTCTATCGATATTATATTCTAAAGCGATGCGCATGGGCGGCAATCATTATTACCGCTTTAATGGTCATGTCGCTCGTCAGGGTATATTATTTATTTCCGCAAATACCGCTTCCTGAACTATTTAAAACCAAACTAATAAGCTATTCGCCTTCATCTGTGAATAGAATTGTTGATTGGTCAGTTTTCATGAGTCGGGATGGCAGTCAGCATTTAACTCCTAGCGGATCAATGTCAGTCCGTTTTCGTCTGGCTGGAACTTTTTTTGAATTTAATTCCGTGAAAGCTGATGTCTCTGATATACGAAGAGCTATTATCGATGATATTAGAACGGGGAAACAGACTATTGTCGTCGAGGGAGAACGATTGGATGATACGTTAATTGTGAAAATATTTAAAGACCATGTCATCATACGGACGGGGGCTGGCAGCGAGGAACCGCTCTGGCTGACTTTTTCTGGGTTCAGTACATTGGGCGTACCTTCTGCGGGTACAAACAAAGCTACTACCGTTGCAGATCCGTTTGCAGGTCTGGATAAGTTCGGTGGTAAGCAGACCTCGGAAAATAAGTGGTTATTTAGCAGGGAAAGGCTTTTAGAGTATTACAGGGAGCTCAGGGATGAGCCTGAACGCCTCGTGAAGGTATTTGATTCACTTAAGCCTGTTTACGTACAGGGGGCAAACCGAATAACTGGATATAGGGTCGGTGTAGAGGGCGAGGCTGATTTCTTTAAATCAGTGGGGCTCTCGGAGGGAGACATTGTGCGAAGCGTAAATTCCATGCAAATGACGAGCCGGAATCGTGCTGAGTATTTTATAAGTGAATTTGTTGCTGACCGAGCTAATGCTTTTGTTATTGAAATTGAAAGAGCTGGAAAAGCCGAGAAGTTTGTCTATCAAGTCAGATAGTGGAATTAGCGATCGATCTTACCGGCAGAGTAAAGTTATCTTTGTATAGAAAAAACCATTTTCACCGAAAATATCCCAAATGTAGTGGTAATAGATCACAGATAGTAGACATAAGATATATTATGCGACATAGGTTGTAATGGCTTGGAAACCGTAGGTTTTGTATAATCAGGATTGAGCTTTATGTTTTTTATTAATTAATGCGGCCCCATCTTTGCGAGTAAGGCCAATATACAAGTACTGCAGGTCCAATAGTGTTCTTTTCCGGAACCGCCCCCCAGTAACGTCCATCACGGCTATTCCCGGTATTATCGCCAAGAACAAAGAAATCCGCCGGTCCGAGTTTTCGAACTTCGTTAGACGAAGATATAAAATTAGCCGTACCAGCATAGGAATAAGGTATCGTATACCCCGAATAACCTGGAGCTTGTTGTGAGATTCTCCTTATACCTTCGGGTTCATTAACGATTTTACCATTAATGAGAATATTGGGTGGATTTATGGAAATAGACTCATTTGGGAGCCCGATTAGTCGTTTTATATAGTGCGTATTCTCTGGAAGTGATTGAATATTTTTCGTGAGAAAAACCATCACTTGCCCTCTTTTTGGTCTAGAAAAGTTCCATCTTACTTTGTCAACAAAAACATGATCACCTGTGGTTACTTTGCCGGACCAGAGAATTGCGCCTTTTTTCATCAGTGTTCCCGGGAATACTCTTGGTCTTGCACCTCTGGGTATTTTGTACCGAACATTCCCGACATACACATACATCGATGTTTCGTCCGGTGTTGTTTCTGCACGGTCTCCCAAAACACCGTCTTCACGTATACGTATCTCCATGTACCATTCTCCAAAAACAATCCACTTCAAATATTTAAGGGGAACTTGGTCCATGATGGTTGGGTTTGTATGGGCATCCGAGTGAATACCGTTCAAAGTCGGTTCCATAGAACCTGTCGGGATTTTGAAAGGCTGTATAAAGTATGTCCGAAATCCCATGGCAACGACGACAGCTACGATCAGAATCTCGAAATTCTCAGCTAATGCTGTTGGCCTGCCGGATGGGATAACCTTGTTTAGAAATGCAAAAAGAGATTCACTTGCATTCTCGACGGCGACAGGATCCCTGCCCCTGATGGCCTCTT
This sequence comes from Lentisphaerae bacterium RIFOXYA12_FULL_48_11, assembly GCA_001804885.1. Taxonomy (GTDB): domain Bacteria; phylum Verrucomicrobiota; class Kiritimatiellia; order UBA8416; family YA12-FULL-48-11; genus YA12-FULL-48-11. The sequence continues at coordinate 43,367 of MHBM01000243.1, read as the reverse complement.
TCAACGTTTCTTCTGATTCGATTAACTTTTTTAAGTCAGTCTCACGCATCAGATCTTCTCTGATATTACGAAGATGCTGCGATTGCTTCAAAATGTCTTCTGCTAACTTGTTAGCTTTTCTTCTTCTGAAAAAAGTTTTCATTGTGAGCCCATTTTCAGGACCGAAACAAACGCTTTCTGTGGCACATTAACAGTCCCAAACTGTTTCATGCGCTTCTTGCCTTCTTTTTGTTTTTCCAGTACCTTACGTTTACGAGTTACATCTCCACCGTAAAGCTTGGCAAGAACATCTTTTCGGAATGGTTTAATGGTTTCTCTGGCTATGATTGTCTTGTTCAACGCCGCCTGTACCGGCAACGAGAACTGATGAGGAGGTATTGTCTCCTTCAACGCCTTACACATCTGTCTGCCTTTATAAATCGCCTTATCACGGTGCACCATACAGGAAAAGGCATCCACGACTTCGCTGTTAAGCAGGATATCCATTTTGACTATATCGCTGGATTGGTACCCCGCAAGCTCATAGTCCATTGAAGCATAACCACGGCTGATGCTCTTAAGCGTGTCATGGAAGTCGGTCAGAATCTCATTAAGTGGTATCGAACATGTAAGCATAACACGCTTGGTATCGATTGAGTCCGTTTTTACAATCTCACCCCGCCGGTCCATAATGAGCTTCATCAGGTCACCTATTAGTTCATTCTGGCAAATAACAAAAGAGCGAATCATTGGTTCTTCAATATGGTCAATTCGCGTCCAGTCCGGTAAGTGAATAGGATTGTCGACATCAAGAACGGTACCGTCTCGCTGATACACTTTATATATGACGCTCGGATACGTACTGATGATGTCCATGTCAAATTCCCGGTGCAATCTTTCCTGAACAATTTCCATATGAAGAAGGCCTAGGAATCCACACCTGAAACCAAATCCAAGTGCACTGGAAGATTCGGGATGATAAGTGAGGGATGAATCATTAAGGCGAAGCTTGTCCAACGCCTGTCTAAACTTTTCAAAATCTTCACTAACCACCGGATAGAGGCCTGCAAAAACCATGGGCCTTACCTCCTTGAATCCAGGGAGCGGTTCGGTTGCAGGGGTGGATAACATTGTAATTGTATCGCCAATCTTGATGTCAGAGGGATCTTTAAGTGTGCCGATCAGATAACCAACCTGCCCTGCGCCAAGTTCATCGACAGGCTTTGGTTTTGGATGAAATATTCCAACTTCCTTGAGTTCTGTTTGAAGGCCATTGCCCATAAACATTATCTTGTCGCCGGACTTAAGCTGCCCTTCAAAAACGCGGACATACGTGACGACGCCTCTAAATGCGTCGTAAACAGAGTCGAAAACAAGCGCCCGTGTACTTTTGGCCGATTCAGCTTGTTTAGGCGGAGGTATCCTCTTCACGACGGCTTCCAAGAGTTCCTCAACACCCAAGCCGGTCTTGGCGCTAACATAAAAACCATCATCCATACTGATCGCAAGTATATCTTCAATCTGCTTGGCTGTTTCTTTCACATTTGCAGCAGGCATATCAATTTTGTTTACAACTGGGATAATTTCCAGTCCGCGTTCACTTGCTAAATGAGTATTGGCGACAGTTTGGGCCTCCACCCCCTGCCCTGCATCAACAACAAGAATAGCGCCTTCACATGCCGCCATGCTCCGCGAAACCTCATATGAAAAATCAACATGTCCCGGGGTGTCAATAAGATTCAACTCGTATGTTAATCCATCTTTGGCTGTGTATTTCATTGTAACCGGATGAGACTTGATTGTAATACCACGTTCTCTTTCCAAATCCATAGCATCCAGCACCTGTTCCCTCATTACCCTGTCTTCGATAGTGTGGGTAAGCTGCAACAGACGATCTGCCAGCGTTGATTTTCCATGGTCAACGTGTGCGATAATGGAGAAATTTCTAATCAGGTGAAGAGGCGTGGTCATAAACTGCATAATTCCTTACACAAAAAGCTTTTCTGCGGCTCGCTGGCGCATTTGGTATATGCCGTCACGCATATCCTTCAATGCATACAGGGATGTGCCAGCTACAAGAAGGTTTGCACCCTGTTCTGCGCAAAGCACAGCGGTATCAGAATTGATTCCTCCATCCACCATTATATCAAGGTTCTTGCCTGCAGCTTTCGCCCGCTCTCTTATTACATGGATCTTAGGAAGAACATCAGCAATGAATGACTGCCCCCCATACCCTGGATGGACAGTCATACATAAAACCTCGTCCACTTGATCAATAACCGGAAAGATCATTTTAGCTGGAGTTTCCGGATTCAGCGTAATTCCCGATCTCATACCAAGATCACTGATGAGATCTAAAGTTTCAGGTACATCGCATTCAGCCTCGATATGTATTGAAAGTGAATCTGCACCCGCATCCCGGAATCTTTTTACATATTGATCCGGATTGCTGAGCATCAGATGAACACTCAGCGGGATTTTAATACATTTTTTGCACATTTGGACAACATTAGGGCCAAAACTGATATTAGGAACGAAATGCCCATCCATTATGTCGATATGCAATGCATCAGCTCCGCATTCCTCAGCCCGACGGGCTGCCGCTTCGAGATTTCCGATATCCGCAGCCAACAATGATGGAAGTATTTGAATCTTCATAGGCGTGGGATAATGCCAAATCAATAGTCGACACGCCAGAGAAAAAGACCTTCAGGATGTGCCGTCGGAACCTTTGCTGTTCGCAGTTTTGAGTAAAGAATTGACAGTGCGTCATCCGGGGAAAGGGCACCCTCCCCCACCCTTATAAGAAAACCTGCAAGGCTTCTCACCATTTTATATAGAAAACCCTCACTTTTGGCCGCAATAATGATCTCAGAGCCACGTTTTGTAACTGTCAATTTCATCAAATTCCTTACTTTGCCGTCAATTTCTTTTCTGGTATTGGCGGTGAAGGAGGCAAAGTCATGCCTACCTCTCAGGTGAACAGCGGCTTTTCGCATTGCGGCTATATCCAGTTTCTTTCTGACGTGAGTGCGATATTTTCGCAAAAAAGGTGGCACTATCTCGGCGTTCCATATGAAATATCGATATTCTTTAGAAACCGCACTGCGCCTGGCATGGAAAGATGAATACACGATGTCGATTTTCATAACTCGGATATCCGCAGGCAGGATGGCATTCAACGCTTTCTTTAAGACCCCTGTTTTAAATGGCTTTTCCAAATCAAAATGTGCCACTTGCCTTCTTGCATGAACACCCTGATCAGTTCGTCCGCTGCCATGAATCTTAACCTTCTCGTTTGTTAATTGCTCGATAGCCTTTTCAAGTTGTTCCTGTACAGTCATGTTATCAGGTTGTATCTGCCAGCCTGCATATTCACTGCCATCATACGCGATGGATATTTTATATCTTTTCGTCATAAAACGTGTCATTCTGTATGTTTTTACTGTCGAGATATCCCTGCAGAATGACTTGAGCTGCCAGTTTATCACGGACACCTTTTCTTTTTGCGCGGCTCATATCGGACTCAATAAGCATACGTTCTACCTGGCTTGTGCTCATGCGTTCATCGTATTTCTCTATCGGGATTGCCAGAATTGTGCGGAGCTTCTGGATAAATGTATCAACTTTTGTGGCCATAGGGCCACACGTTCCATTCATGTTAATGGGAAACCCTATGACAAGTTTTTCGGCCCCATTCTCATCGCAGACCTTTTTCACTTCATCTTCAGGTTTTAGATTATTCTTTAACTCAACGACACATAAAGGCATTGAGAATAATCCGCTTGGGTCGCATACGGCGAATCCCATTCTGACATCTCCGTAATCTAGGCCTATTATTCGCATAAATTCCCTGGTAAAGATTTATAGGACTTTTTTGTATTTTCCATATTGTGAAAGGTGTTGTACTATTTTCTTAACATCCTGAACCTTGTTTTTGTGGCACACTAGTGTTGCATAATCTGCCTGAACAACCACCAAATCGTGTACTCCGAGCAATGCAGTTAACCGCCCATTGGAAAGAACTATGTTATGTCCTGAATCCAGCGCTTCTGTCATTCCAATAATCACATTCCCTTTATCATCTTTCGGAAAGTGATTTTCGATAGCAGCCCACGAGCCTACATCATCCCAGCTGAAATTGGCTTTCGCCATGGCGATGTTGGTGGATTTTTCCATAATGGCGTAATCAATGGATATTTTAGTCAACTTGGCATATTCCTTGATCAGTTCCGGATTAAAGTGGTTTGTGCCTGCCACTTTTTGCATGCGATTCGCCATTTTATAGAGTTGAGGACTGTGTATTCGTAGAGAATTCTGAATAGTTGTTACCGACCAAATGAACATTCCCGAATTCCAATAGTAGTTGCCGGCATGCACATATTTTTGTGCTTTCCTCTTGTCCGGCTTCTCTACGAAACGCTTTGCTGCTAGAAAATTTGTTTTCCCTTTCATTCTTCTACTTTTACCCGTTTCAATGTAACCAAATCCAGTACTTGGGAAGACCGGCTTAACACCAATTGTAATCAATATATCCTCTGAAGCAGCAAGTCTGAAACAATCTTTCAGAATTTGCTGAAAACGGGGAATTTCTTTAATTATATGGTCTGCGGTAAGAATGCAGAATATTCCATTCGGGTCGCGTGCCTTTATGATTCCTGAGGCAAGCGCACATACAGCTGCTGTATCACGTCCACAAGGCTCTCCGATAATATTATTTTTCGGCAGCACTGGAACTGCTTTTGCGGTTACTGTGACAAGATCAGCACTTGTAATAATTATTATTCTGGATGGAGGTATTAATCCTTTCAATCTGTCAACAGCCAGCGCCAGCAAAGGTTTTCCGCCAATAAGCGATAAGATTTGCTTGGGGTGTTTCGATGTACTCAATGGCCAGAATCGTTCACCTTTTCCACCTGCCATTATTACCGCAAATGTTTTCCCATTCATTGTAATTCCTTTTTCACTGTTTATTATTCAATTGATAAATACGATATAATCCTCGAAGTGTCAGAGTTCTATCGACTAGATACTTCACACAGTAATTCTTGAGAACGGTCTCAGCCAATCCGCCTGTTGCCACTAGTTTAGGTTCCCCTATCATATTATGCTTAATAATATATTGTGTAATTTCATGGACAAGGCCTCGATAGCCTATTATGGCACCTATTTTCATAGCCTCTTTTGTGTTGTGCCCTATTCTGCGCACGGAACCGTTCAGAACGATTCGAGGCAGCAGTGCAGTACGATCGGCCATATAATCAGTCATCATTCGCAGCCCAGGCGCAATAACACCACCGATAAAAGCACATTCAGCATTAACTACATCAAAAGTAACAGCAGTGCCAAAATCTGCAACAATAACAGGGTATCCATACTTCTCCACAACTGCACAGACGTTGGCAAGTCTGTCAGCTCCTATTGACTGGGGCTTTGGGTAATCCAGTTTAACTCCGATGTTCATTTTGTAATTCACCACAAGGGGATTTTTATTGGTTATTCTCTTTAGCTCTTTAATCCAGATATGATTGACGCGCGGTACGACTGAACATAAAACCCCTATGGCAATCCTTGCGCCCTTCATCTTCTTTTTTATTATGTTCCGAACGACCGACTTACTGCAAAGATTTGTGTCAATACGGACGACAGATGACAACGAACGTTTATTATGAAAAGCAACACAAGTTGATGTATTTCCAACGTCTACCAAAAGAATATTTCCGTTATTCATGATCGAGATGATGTGAACGCTCTTAATCCAGCTCAAGAGAGAAATCAGCAGCGGCTGCCGAATGCGTCAGGCATCCCAGAGAGATGGCATCAACACCGGTGGCTGCAACTGATTCGACATTTGATAATTTGATTCCACCAGATGCTTCCAGGAGACATTTGCCAGCACATGCCTTGACACATTCCCGTAATTGCCGTGTAGTCATATTATCTAGCAATATCCAGTCTGGTTTTACACTTAATACACATTGAAGTTGCATAAGATTCTCAACCTCAATCTCTATGACTGTATTTGGGAATTGCTTCCGTGCTTCTTCTACTGCCTTGTCTAAGGGCAGAAATCCTTGTGTGGTCCAAAATCTAAGATGATTGTCTTTTATAAGTATTCTGTCGTATAGGCCCATCCTGTGGTTTGAACCGCCGCCGCATAAAACGGCATATTTCTCAAGGCTTCTTAAAGTTGGTGTCGTTTTTCGTGTGTCCAGAATGATTACATTATATTTTCTTGTCTTCTTCACGAAATCTGCAGTCAGGGAGGCGATTCCTGACATCCTCTGGAGGAAATTCAGCGCAGTCCGTTCGGCTGTAAGAATAGAAGCTACACTGCCTGTTATTTCCATTACTTGCTTGTTTCTTTGAACAACTGAGCCGTCTGTAATGAAGATTCTGCATTTTAGTCCGGCGTCGACCTGTCGGAAAACATCTCTGGCAATGGTACCGCCAGCAACGATACAACTATTCCGTGCTATGATCACAGCCCTAGCCTTGGCTTTGCTGGCCACTAAGGCTTTACTGGTTATATCTCCTTGACCAATATCTTCCCTCAGGGCATTTTTGATTAGCGTGCGCACTTCTTTTTTTGCTGATATTTCTGGAAGTTTCATTTTTTCCAATGACATGGCATGTAACAAAAACCTTCAAAAGGTTTATCACTTTCCACCGCTATGGGGAAAGTATTATCAAGACGATGGTAATTCACCTTATGATCAGAAGAATGTACCGAGAACGAGAAAAGATAATTACCTCGAGACATTTGAATATTGTCTATTCGCAAGCATACATAACCTTTACCTTGGACGGAAGGTATATCATATTTTTCTATCTGAGTGTTGTTTCCATAAATTATGCGACCATTGGAATCAGATATTGCAAAACCGAAAACGGGATTCTTTATCATTTTTGGAGCATCATACGATATTTTAGCATCCAGTAAATCACCCCATCTAAATCTGTCTGTCAGTTTTCCGTTCTTATCGGAGAATTCTGCCCCGGTAATCTTAACCTCTCCAGTGCCCCATTCTCTTCGAAGCCCGCGTGTGGCAAGTTGGCGTGATAGAGATTCGTATGAGTGAACCATGCTTTGAGGGTCGCCTATGCCAAAAACCTTACCGTCGTTGAGAAATAGGATACGATCACTTATAGCCTGTATGGTACGAAGGTCATGAGAAATGATTAACATTGTTTTGCCATTCTGGCGGAACTCGTCCATTTTCTGAATACACTTACGCTGAAAAGCCGCATCCCCGACCGCTAGGACTTCATCAATCAAAAGTATATCAGGATTGACTTCTACTGCTACAGCGAACCCCAGTCGCACATACATTCCTGAAGAATAGTGTTTAACAGGCTGATCGATAAATTCCTGCAATTCTGCAAATTCTATGATACTATCAATTCTCTGCCTCATCTGGACTTGTGGAATTCCCATAATTGCACCGGCAAGCAGGACATTCTCTCGCCCCGTTAAATCAGGGTGAAAGCCGGCGCCAAGTTCCAAAAGGCATGACATACTGCCTTTTGTTTGGATTCGCCCTTCTGTGGGCTGTTTCGTGCCAGCAATGAGTGATAACAGAGTGCTCTTCCCTGCCCCATTAATACCGATAATGCCCAAAGATTCACCTTTACCCACAGAAAAATTTATATCTTTCAGCGCCCAGAAGTCATGCATAGCGCTACCTCTGAAACGAAGGGAGTCCAATATTGCAGATTTCAACGTTCTGTATCCGCTTTTTTTCAGCCTGAACATCTTCCCAATATTCTCTACTGTTATGACGTTCTCAGACATTTTCTATAATTCATCTCCAAACCGAGCCTGGGCTTTCTGGAAAAAAATCACCCCAATAACAAATAATACCCATGAAACGGCAAAAGATATCCCAACCAGGTGAAGTCCTGTAATGCCAGAAGACATGAATACTGCACGGTAAGCCGTCAAGATTCCGGTCATCGGGTTGGAGAAAAACAAAAAATAAGCTGCGGGGCCAATAAGTTCTGTTGCCCGTGGCATAACATATCCTGTCTCATAGATCACCGGCGTCAGGAAAAACCACGCCAGCATAATTGTGCTTAGGACATGTTCTGTATCTCGGAAAAATACATTCAGTGTTGAGATAATGAGTGCCATTCCCAAGCAAAGCGCCAATTGAGTAATAATTATGACAGGCAGCAGTATCAAGGGCCCGAAACTGACTTTTACTATTATCAGGTATATTATGAGAACTATCATTGACAGCAGGAAATTTACTGTATTTGCCAAAACCATTGATGTCGGAAGAATGATTCGAGGAAACGATGCCTTTGTAACCAGATTGGCATTCCCGATTATAGCATGTAGCGAATCACCCATACACATCGCCAGAAACTGCCAAGCAATAATTCCAGTTACAAGTGATGGAAGATTCATGTCAAATTTCATCAGATTCAGGAAAATAGCATATATACAGATAAGGAATATCGGACCAAGCAATGTCCACAAGAACCCAAGTACAGAATTTTTATACCGAATTTTTATATTGCGCTGCACAAGGATAAGCATCAATTCCTTGTGGGAGGATAAATCTTTAAACATCTTGAACATTAGTATGAATTTTCCTTGCTGTCCCTGCAATTGTCAAATTGAAACCCCGTTATTCTTGGAATATTTTCGTTTTTTAGCATAAAAAAACGCCGATAACCATGCGAGGTTATCGGCGTATACAATACACGAAATAAGATGGAACATCCTACTTCTTTGTTCCGCCAGTGTACAACTTGACTGCCTGCGGGACTTTAGCCGGATATTTCAGGATATCCCTGACGGCTTTCGCATCCATCTTATTGGCCACAGCCTCAGGCATGCCGAGCGCAATTAATCTTTTCAATTGTGTTTTTTGCCGACGCTTACGCTCAACACCGTCTTTCTTTAGTCTGTTGATCGGCTTTTTGTCATACATTCTATCTCTGCCCATAACTAACCCTCCGGTATTAAATTTCAGGAAAGATGTGGAGTATCTGCAATCTTCCGATAAGTATCAAGCATGATTTGACCGCTATTTTATAAAAACTACTCCTTAGCTGCACTAAACAAGATATGACCATCTTTAACGTCAGATATGATCGATATATTATGAACATCCCATGGAATTACCGCAATTATAGCAGCGGTAACATGCGCCATTTCTTACGGTAATAGCTCCACATACGTCACATGCTGGTGCGTCTTCTTGAAATGTTTCAAATTGTTCGTCAACCCGCTTCTCTTTACCTTTATTGTTGTGCGAAGCGGCTGGTTTCAAAACCGCAATAGCTTTTTCTGCTTCAACTGGCTGAGTGACTGCTTGACCAGCAATAGGGGCCTTACCTCCCGGGAACGTTATATCGAGCCAGCGGAAAATATAATCAATAATTGATTTTGCAATGGGTATGTCCGGATTCTTAGTAAAACCACTGGGTTCAAACCGGCTATGCGCGAATTTCTTGACCAGTTCGTTTAACGGAACGCCGTACTGCAGACAAAGTGATATAGCAGTTCCAAAAGAATCCATTGTGCCGCCTACCGTACTACCCTCTTTAGCCATAGTAATAAACAACTCTCCAGGAGCTCCATCTTCGTACATTCCAACAGTCAGATATCCCTCGTGTCCTGCGACTTCGAACTTATGCGTTATGGATTGTCGTGTGAGAGGCATTCTCTTTCTGAATGGAGTCATCATCAGGGCCTCGACGCGGGCAGCTTCGGCAGCAGCAGCTGCTGCTACGGAGGTCCTTTTATCACCCGTTACGTTAGTAACATTCAAAGGTTGGGTTCTCTTGGAACCATCTCTATAGACAGCTACAGCTTTGAGTCCCATTTTCCATCCATCAATATAGACCTGTATTATATCGTTAACAGCAACATCTGTGGGCAGATTTACGGTCTTGCTGATAGCTCCCGAGAGGAACGACTGAACTGCGGCCATCATTTTTAGATGTGCCTTATATGATATACATCGATTCCCATTCTTAGGCTTGAAGGCACAATCGAATATTTTCAGATGTTCAGGCTTCAGCTTTGGCGCACCCTCAATTGTATCCTTTTCATCGACAAACTTGATGATGGATTCAACTTCTTCGTCGGAATAACCAAGGCGAGAGAGCGCCGGACGCAGTGTCCTGTTGACGAGTTTCATCATGCCACCGCCAGCTAACTGTTTGTATTTAACCAGCGCTATATCCGGTTCAACTCCTGTGGTATCGCAATCCATCATGAAGCCTATCGTTCCGGTTGGTGCGAGCAATGTTACTTGTGCATTCCTGAAACCGGTCCGCGGAGCTGACTCAACGATCTGGCTCCAGATCTGTTCTCCTGCCTTCCTTAAATATGGAGGACAAATGGTGCTATCAATATTACCAAGAGCCTCCCTGTGCATCTTCATAACATTTAACATCGAATCACGGTTTGCGGCATAATCACTGAACGTGCCGCATGAACCCGCAAGTTCCTGAGACGTAGAATAAGCGTATCCGGTCATGAGTGCTGTCAACGCGCCTGCGAATGCTCTTGCCTCGTCACTGTCATAAGCCATCCCCTCCCTCATGATTAACGCCCCAAGATTAGCGTAACCAAGGCCTAGAGGGCGATACCGGTGGGAATTCTCCGCAATCTCCTGCGTAGGGTAACTGCTACTATCCACAATTATTTCCTGCGCAATGATCAGCATTCTGGAAACATGTCTGAGTTTTTCAAGATCGACAGTTCCGCTATCATCAACCAATTTCATTAAATTAATAGAAGCGAGGTTACATGCGCTATTGTCCAGGAACATGAATTCCGAGCATGGATTACTGGCGTTTATTCTCCCACTATTGATACAAGTATTCCATTTGTTGATTGTTGTATCATATTGCAGACCAGGATCGCCGCACACAAACGTTGCATCGGCAATCTGTCTGAGGATATCCCTTGCCTTGAAGCTGTCGATATTCTCTCCAGTCACTACGGCTTTTGTTTGCCATGAACTGTCATTCTCTACAGCCTGCATGAATTCATCTGTTACACGCACAGAAAGATTAGCATTCTGGAACATCACTGAAGAGTAAGCTTCGCCGCCGAAAGATCCATCATACCCCTGTTCTATCAGAGCCCATGCCTTTTTCTCTTCATCCATCTTACACTTTATAAAGTCCATTATATCTGGATGTGAAATTTTCAAGCTCTGCATCTTTGCGGCACGTCTTGTCTTGCCACCTGATTTGATAACTGCAGCCACCTGATCAAAGACGCGCATAAAGCTCAAAGGACCAGAAGGAACCCCCCCTCCTGATAACTTTTCTCTGCTGCTACGCAGCGTACTCAGGTCTGTTCCTGTCCCGGAACCATACTTAAAGAGCATTGCTTCTGTTGCGGCCAGTCGCATGATGTCTTCCATTGTATCGTCTACTGACTGGATAAAGCATGCAGATCCCTGTGGATTTTTGTACGTGTTTGATATTTTCAATATCTGCTTCTCTTCTTCATCCCAGCAAAAGCTTGTACGAGTACTGGATGAATAACCATACACCTGATATAGACCCACATTAAACCAGACTGGACTGTTGAAAGACGCATACTGATTCAGGCAGATAAACACCAGTTCATTGTAAAAGTTTTCCGCATCTTCCGGGGTTCCGAAGTAGCCTCCATTCAGTCCCCAATCAGCGATTGTACGTGCCACACGGTGTATCAACTGGCGAACAGAATATTCACGCTCCTTTGTTCCCGTGCCGCCATAAAAATACTTAGAAGCCACAACGTTGGTAGCAAGCATGGACCATGACTTGGGAACTTCGACATCGTCTTGAACAAATATGACACCACCCTTGTCATCGGTGATAGATGCCTTCCTTTTTTCCCACTCAACTTCATCGAACGGGCTAATCTCTTTTTTTGCAAGAAATGGTGCGACCTTCAACCCCATATGTTTCTTCTGCCTCTCCTGATCTCCCGCCTTCCGGGAACCTCGTCCTTTTAAACCGCGAGTTCTGACAGCTGTCTGCTGCCCATCCTTTGTTTCGGTGGATTCTCGAACCTCCAACATGATATTCTCCCCAGAAAGCAAGATTTTCTTGTATACTGTATGTGCTACTTGTTTTTAAAACCGCCTCTGTATTACCCCCATATGTAGTGCTCCACAAGAAAAAAAATACTTTTTTTTATTTAGCCCATAAATCAGGCCAAAAATGGCCATTCGATAGAGACAACTAGACGTTATTTCTCTGCCTTTTGCGTACGCTCTCTGAAATTTAACACTATCGGAACGCCATCCAGTCCAAATTTTTCACGCAGCCGCTTTGAGAGATACTCTCGATACGCATGTGTGGCAAACTTTGGATTGTTCACATAAAGATTTATTCTCACAGGAGAATGACCGACCTGTGTGACATAGAAAATCTTGAGATGCCTTCCACCAACTGATGGCGCGTGAACCCGCTCGCAAGCATCAATGATTGCCCTGTTTAAAATACCAGTAGGAAGAGAGATTTGAAGTTGTGCTGCCACATGATCGATCACATCTATAGTTGTTCGGATATTGTAACCTGTTTTGGCGGATATAAACACCATCGGGCAGTATCGCAAGAACGGCATGGACTCCAGGACTGCAGGAGCGTATTTCGTTTGTGTAACTTTTCCTTCAGCCAGATCCCATTTATTAAAAAGGAGGATACAGGCTTTTTTTTCTTTTGCGATAAATGATCCGATTTTCTTGTCCTGCTCTGTTGGTCCCACGGTACAATCCATTACTAGAAGAACTATATCCGCGGACTCAATGCTGTTAGTGGAACGTAGATGGCTATACCATTCGACAGAGTCATCGATTTTAGAGCGATGACGCATCCCCGCAGTATCAACAAAAAGATAATGTCTTGCCTGCTCTCCCTTCCCGATAGTAAAAGGTATATCAATACTGTCTCGCGTTGTTCCTGGAATATTGGATACAATTAAACGATCATTGTTTAATAGCCTGTTGATATACATTGACTTTCCGGCGTTCGGTTTGCCTGCGACCACAATTCGTAATGGTTTTGAAACCGTGGTATTTTCTGCCGCTGGTAGAGAAGCGATCACAGACTGCATCATTATATCGACACCTCTGTCATGTAGTGCGGAAACGGGAAAGACCGGGAACCCGAATTTTTCAAAATCTGCTGCGCCGTTATCCCTCGCAGGGTTGTCGGATTTATTGGCTGCAATAATAGTGAAACATCCCTTTCCGTGCAGTAACCTGGCAACCTCTTCATCCATAGGAAGAATTCCGGATTCAATATTTACGACAAGGATTACAACCGCAGCGTCTTCAAGTGCTATTTCGACTTGTTTACGTATGCCAAGGTTGATTTCATCCTGCTTTGTCGATAATTGAATGTTACATATGCCTCCTGTATCAATTAGCTCGAAGCGTTCACTGCCCCATGATATTTCACGCATTAACCTGTCTCGGGTTACTCCACTTTCTTGATGAACAATGGCAATACGTCCACCGGCAAGCCGGTTAAAGAGTGCAGATTTACCGACATTGGGACGTCCTACAATAACCACTACCCTGCGTTTTTTATCTTGGTTCGACATATTCCATCACCGGATTTCCTGGTAGACTTGATACATAATGATAATTGGATTTTGCGCACACTATTAGCTATACAAAAGAATCACGAACCTTTCTTTTGTATCTTTGCCCAAGCATCTTTTAGGGATACGGTTTGATTGAATACAGGGGTGCCAGGTTTCGAATCAACCGGATCTACAAAGAAATACCCCTTTCGTTCAAATTGATAATGCGCCCCAGCTTTTGTTTCAGCAAGAGATGGTTCAACTTTACAGCGAATAACCTGCATGGATTTAGGATTCAGATAATCCTTGAAATCCTTGTTTTCATCGACTTCATCAAGTCTTTCCTGTGTTAAGAGGCGGTCGTACATTCGGGCCTCTACATCAAGACAATGTTTTGCAGAGACCCAGTGTATTGTGCCTTTAACTTTTCTGCCATCTGGAGCTTGCCCGCCCAGAGTATCCGGATCATAGGTACACCGAAGTTCAATAACCTTTCCGGTTTTCATATCTTTTATGATTTTATGGCACTTTATGAAATATGCATAACGCAAACGCACTTCATTTCCGGGAGTCAATCGAAAAAACTTTTTCGGCGGATTTTCCATGAAATCATCGCTGTCAACATACAATTCACGGCTGAATGGCACTTTTCTGATGCCTGCCGATGGATCTTCCGGATTGTTGACGGCGTCAAGCATCTCTGTTTTCCCATCAGGGTAATTTTCAATTACTATCTTGAGAGGGTCCAATACCCCCATAACCCTCAACGCATGCTTGTTCAAGTCTTCGCGAACGCAATACTCGAGAAGCTCAATTTCTGTATAGCTATTGAACTTTGTAACACCAACACGTCTGCAGAATTCTCTTATAGCTTCTGGTGTATAACCACGGCGGCGCAAGCCCGATATTGTAGGCAAACGCGGATCATCCCATCCTACAACATATTGATTTTTAACAAGTTCCAGAAGTTTTCGCTTACTCATGACCGTATATGTTAAATTTAGACGGGCAAATTCAATCTGCTGGGGATGACATTCGACTTCCAATTCATTCAATATCCAGTCATATAACGGACGATGTACTTCAAATTCAAGGGTACATATCGAATGCGTTATCCTTTCAATGGAATCTTCTATACAATGGGCAAAATCGTACATGGGGTAAATACACCATTTATCCAATGTACGGTGATGCGACGCATGTTTTATCCTGTAAATTGCGGGATCGCGCATATGAATGTTTGGAGACGCCATGTCAATCTTGGCCCTCAAGACATATTCGCCATCCTGGAATTCACCTTTTTTCATCCGTTCAAAAAGATCGAGGTTCTCATCTATCGGTCGATTCCGCCAGGGACTTTCCTTGCCAGGTTTGGTGGGTATTCCCCTGTACTCTTTGAATTCTTCAGGGCTAAGAGTGCATACATAGGCTTTACCCTTCTTGATCAGTTTGACCGCATACAGGTACATTTGCTCAAAGTAATCCGAAGCGTAGAATTCATTCTCACCCCAATCCCATCCTAACCATCTGACATCATTTCTGATAGAGTCAACATATTCAACGTCCTCTGTTGATGGATTCGTGTCATCATAACGAAGATGGCATTCCCCATTTGCTTCCGCAGCTATTCCGAAATTAAGACAAATAGATTTTGCGTGACCAATATGCAGATACCCGTTGGGTTCGGGGGGGAAACGCGTTCTCACAGTCCCGGAATGTTTGTCTGTCTCCATGTCACGAGACACAATCTCGCGAATAAAATCAGATCCTGTTTCGCTTTTTGCTTCTTCTGACATTTGTTATCTCCCCGGCTCTGTCCTACCTTGAATGCTTACATTTTCTTAAATTCTCACACTGTTAGGATATATTGAAGTTTGGGTTTGGCTCAATACTCATTATTTTGGCCGTTATTCCTGTTTATATACAAAAATGTTCGATTGCATAACCAAGTCTTTTCAAAACACATTGTTGGCCAAGCAATGCTACGGTTTCGTATATGCCTGCTCCGATGGATGTCCCTGTGACTGCCACCCTTACCGGTTGATTCAATTTTCCCTCACCCATCCCGTTTTCTTTTTCGACACCACGAATTATATCTTCAATAGACTTAGCTGAGAAATCTGCGGTTGCCAAACGTTCTTTTGCCTTAATCAAGAGCTGCTTAACCCCTTCCTTGTTCAGATTTTTCTTTACCGCCTTTTCATCATATGCAATGTCAGATACAAAAAAATATTTCCATTCCTCTGCAGCTGTAAATGTATGCGCCCGGCTTTGCATGAGCTTGCACACTTCTTTAAAAAGGTTCTCACCGCATGCGTTCCCCCACTCCAGGCGACTGACTACACTTCTTTCCTTTTGAATAAACTGATCGAGAGGCATTTCGGCAATATACATAGCATTTAAATGTGTTAATTTCTTTATATCCATCTGGGCAGGTCCGCTTTTAACTCTGTCTAGCGTGAATAGCGAAACGAGAACATCTTTGGACATTTTTTCGCGATCATCTCCGGGAGACCAGCCAAGTAATGTAAGATAATTGAAAAGAGCCTCAGCCATGAAACCTTTCTCTCGGAATTCTCCGACAAATGCAGCACCGTCCCTCTTCGAGTAAGGCTTCCCCTGCTGATTAATTATCATGGGGAGATGTCCATACGCAGGAACTGTCGCTCCCAGAGCCTGGAAAAGAGCGATATGCCTGTAGGTGTTTTCTACATGATCATCGCCCCTGATGATGTGGGTTATATTCATTTGAATATCATCGAGAACATTTGCTAAGTGAAACGTCGGAGTTCCATCAGAACGAAGAATCACCAGATCGCTCATATCCTTGGCGCTCTTTCTCAGTTCCCCTTTGATAACATCCTTAAACATCATATCCTTTCCGGGCATTTTGAATATGATACACTCTCCCTTGCCTGTGCCACCCTTGTCCTCTTTATACGCATGTCCTGCTTTTAATAGAGTTTCTGCAGCTTCTCTATGGGCGTCAAGACGGGTTGATTGGTAAAGCGGCGCTTCATCATAAGTGAGCCCCAGCCAGTTCATGGCATCAAGAACGGTTTGAACGGCCTCCGGCGTTGAACGCTCCCTGTCCGTATCTTCAATTCTTAGCAGAAACTTACCGCACTCATGTCTGGCAAACAGCCAGTTAAATATTGCAGCGCGAATATTACCAATATGTACCTGTCCCGTAGGACTTGGCGCAAAACGAACTCTAACGCTCATCCCTTCTGATCTCCTTCTTTTTTAAGTTAAGCGCAAATAATATATCACAAATAGCCACCTTGGTCGAGATATTCGCCTTTATTCATGGATAAGGGAGCTTCAGCTTCTTGAATTGCACGCACTATTTTGATTGTTTTTTTCTTATCCAACGAAAATGCATCAGCCTCCATATGGCAAACCTCACACGATCCATGAAGGAAATTCTATTGTTCCGTCTAAGTCCAGGTTTATAACCTGGCTGCATGTAATCCCGTTGATCTAGACTCATGGTTTTATTTTGACGTTTTTCCGTGATTTAATATCAGCACCCAAGTAGTATGAATGATTGATGCATAGATCAATGCCAAAATTTTTATTTATATCTATTGTTTGCTCGATTATTGTTACATGTGGTTTCTGTCAATGTGCGTTTTCAAATGAAACTTCTCTTCGTGAATCAGTTGTAAAGATATATATCACTGGACAGCGTCCTGATTATTCAATGCCATGGCAGAGCGGACAGCCTGGAAGCGGAAGCGGATCAGGGTTTATAATTGAAAAACGCCGGATTATTACAAATGCCCACGTGGTGTCTGATGTACGTTTTCTGCAGGTCCAGAAGGATGGCGATGCTCAACGTTATCCCGCAAAAGTGGCATTTATCGGTCATGACTGTGATCTGGCAGTTCTTACCGTTGAGGACGAGACCTTTTTTGAGGGAACGAGGCCGATCAAATTCTCCGACAGGCTACCCGACCTGAACAATGAAGTTACCGTGCTTGGATATCCAACGGGGGGAAGCCGGTTATCCCTGACAAAAGGCGTTGTATCCCGGATTGACTATAGTGTTTACTCTCACAGCGGCGCAGATCAGCACCTTGTCCTTCAGGTTGATGCCGCCATCAACCCCGGAAACAGCGGTGGCCCAATACTTTTCAACAGCAAGGTTGTTGCCTTGGCGTTCCAGGGATTGATGTTCGCTGATAACATTGGATACGGGATTCCCGTTTCGGTAATTAAGCATTTCCTGGATGACATCGCTGATGGTAAATATGACGGTTATCCTGAACTAGGTGCGTCCTATATTGAAACCACTAACCCCGCTCTGTGCAGAGACCTCGGTCTGCCTCCAAATAAAACAGGTATTGTGCTCTACTATCTTGATCCATTCGGAAGTGCAACAGGATACCTACATCCAAGAGATGTCCTGTTATCAATCGACGGTTATAAAATTGAAAGTGACGGAACAGTTACTCTTGGTGGCAATAATGTCCTGTTCGCTGAACTACTCGAACGAAAACAATGTGGCGAATCAATCGTGTTTAAGGTTTGGAGGGCTAACAGCGAAGTTGAAGTTAAAGTGCCCTTGCGAATTTCCAACGATCCATTTGCTTACAGGAATGTTTACGATAAACTGCCGGAATATTATATATTCGCAGGGCTTGTTTTCTCTCCACTCAATCGCGAATGTCTTAGGGCCGCAGCTCGGCATTCCGGCGAGAATAACGTTCACCAGCTTACGTATTTTTCACAATATGCAAAGATCGACAATCTCATAAAAAATAGCGATGAGTTTATTGTTCTCATAAAACAGCTGCCCCACCCCGTTAACACTTATATCCAGTCTTTTCTGTATGGGATTGTTACCGAAGTCAATGCGGTACATATTCGGAACTTAGCGGATTTGAAGAAAGCGATGTCAAAACCGCTCAATGGTTTTCATGTCATCAGATTTGCAGGCATGGATGATTCAATAATCTTGGATGCGGCAATTGCCGAGAAGTCTAACGAAATTATTCTTTCCAGGTATGGAGTACCGTCTCAGGAATTTTTTGACAAAAAACAATGAAAATGCTTCTGACATGCTTTGTGATTTTTCTTTCTGTTGCGCAGTGTTTTGCTCAGACTCAGGCGCAGGTTGATTATTCAAAGAATATAGTCCAGGTAACGGTGACTTTTCAGGAGTATGATCCTTTCCTTCCATGGCAGAAGAAAAACACCGGGGTAAAAAGTGGTTACGGCGTCGTTGTTGGTCCTTATGAAATCATTACTACTGAGAATCTGGTGCGTAATAACACGCTTATAGAGCTTCGTAAATCCGGTTCCGGAGAGAAAATACCGGCAACCGTAGTCCTGGCTGATGAACAGGCCAATCTTGCGCTGATTAAAATATCGGATGGATCTGACCTGCAGGGCGTTTTCCCTTTGCAACTGTCTGATAACGTGACACGCAACGGTGATGTAACCATGCTTCAGTTTGATGAAACAGCCCAAATACAGCATGGCAAAGCACAGGTGGTTCAGCTTTCCATGAAACCCCTGCCCTATGCACCGTATCCCACGCTTACATTTACGATATTAACGGATCTGAATATAAATGGTGAGGGATCTGCAGCCATACGTGATGGCAAACTCTCCGGTATCGTTATGAGTTATGATCGCTCTACCAGGACAGGCAGCATGATGCCTGCAATTACAATAAAACATTTTCTCGCAGATGTAATGCAACCGCCTTATAAAGGCTTTGCTTCTGCCGGTTTTGTCTGGACTTTCCTTGTAGACCCGGCAAAGCGGAAGTATTTCAATGTTAACTCTCACAATAAAGGAATCTTGGTCTTGGATACAATGCCTGGTTCCGGCGCATCTGAGACTTTACAGTCAAATGATGTTATCCTTGAATGGGATGGTTACAGCATCGACAATTTGGGTTTTTACGAGGATCCAGATTTCGGACGCCTTTCGTTTATTTATCTGGTCATGGGAAGAAGATCTCCTGGCGATGTTATACCTGCGAAAATAATTCGGAATGGCAAGCAAACAGAGGTTACTGTCAAATTGACACGGCGTATAGACCGTGATGCTCTGGTACCCGAAAACATCACACATCAAAGGGATGAATACATTGTTGAGGGTGGGTTTATTATCAGGGAACTTACTGGCGCATATCTTTCTTCGTATGGACAAGATTGGCGGCGGAACGTTGATCCAAGAATTGTAAACATATATCTGACGAAAAAAAATCATCCTGACAAAAATGATGAAAAGGTTTTAATCCTTGCCGGCGTTCTGCCAAACCCTATAAATATTGGTTATCAGCAGTTTAGGGACGATGTTATTACTAAAATAAACGGAAAGCCTGTCAATAATATAACAGATGTATTCAATATTCTTAAAAAAGATGGCAGCATTCAGAGAGTAACTATTAAATCAATGGATGTAGATCTTATCCTTGACCAGACCATGCTTACTGACGCCAACGATGAGCTTGCCGGCCTCTACCGAATACCTAATTTGCGCTATCAGCGTCCTTTGTCACAGCAATAATGAACTCATCATTTTTGTCTTTTTTTTCAGAGAAAAGCACAATCAATTACCTTGCTGGTGATTAATCAAATGGTTATAAATGTCACATTCATTTGAAAGGATGTTTCCTTGTGTTAAATGGACTTTTATATATTATTAAGACGGCAAGTATAACTCTGCCCGCTTTGGAAATCTCGATATTACTTACAATCCTTTCTTTTTGTCTGGTTTTCCATCTTACAAAAATTGGGCTGATTACTGCATATCTCTTTATATATCGTTGGGGATGGATTGTCCTTGCTTCTAAAGATCAGAAATTTCTGCTATCCTATCTTATATTAGGTACTATTGTTGGTATAATTACGGCCGCTGGTTTAATTTTCTCTCACCAATCGGCAAGTGATTAGGGCTCTAGGTGTAATTATCGCAACTTTCTCGCGGAAACTGTAGAAATGGCAGAAAAGTTACAACTCCATAAAATTGTTATTAGCTATCTGTTGATTGGCCTAGTGGGATCATTGCTTGTAGTGACAGCCTGTTCTGGATATCAGGCATGGCGAATTAAACAAATTATTGTTCAGGCTGATTCATTGTTTAAGGCAAATTCTGTCGACGCAGCGTTAGGCCGGTTGCTGCAAGCTGAACTTTGGGCAACGAGATATCCGAATCTTGCTGTAGAACTTAATGTGGCCGCGATCAAATGTCATGTTAAACGCCGCGACATCCGGTCTGCAGAAGATTCGGCAAAGAAAATCTATGAATGCAGATATAATGTCCCGCGCAGGAGCAGATCATTCGCCGAGATGATTCAGGATATTCCAAATTCAGTCATCACATCACTTTGGAAGAACAAGAAACTTAATAGATTCTCTGGTTACGAAGAACTTATTACAGCAGTCCGACAGTCCGGCAACTACGATCGATTAGTATCTCTGTCGAAGGACATCATTGCTCTCGATCCGACGTCAGCGCTTGCCCAAAGCGTAAAGGCCTATATTCCTGTTGCACCATCAGCAATAGCCCAGGAAAAGTCCATTGCCACACAACAGGTTACTGTTGTAACGAATAAAATAGAAGAAGTTCCAAAAACAATTGAGGATTACCGCAAGCTTCTTGACAGACATATGGCTATTAAAGCCTGGGACAAAATACTAAAAGACTGTGACGCCATACTTGCAGAAGTGCCGGACGACGCTTCCGTCCTGGAGATACGAAAGCTTGCTGTCGCGAATGGTATGCGATGGAGTGTGGTCAAGACACAAAATGCTCCAGCTTATGACACCTCTGGCAAATTTCTAAAAGCAATGCCTGTAGGTACGATGCTTGATCTTGCGAACGTGATTAAAACCACCCGTGAAGAACTGGCACTTTGCTCTGTTGCCTCGGGCGGTAATTCCCCCGCAGCAACATTTCTGATGCGTTGTAATGACCTCGCTGTTTACTTTGGTGATGTCAACAAGATACCAGAAGAAGATCAGAAGCTTTTCAAAAAGGAAGCATCTCTTGATGCATCGATAGTAGCGTTACGCGCGAAACTTGCAGCTAGCAGCATCGACTCACAGAACCCATTTTCTGCAGAATACAAAGCGGCTAAACAGGCGCATGAAGCATATTGGGCAAAAGTTCGTGCTGTTCAGCAAAAAAGGGACAATGCATCCAATAGCGATGACAAAATGCGATATTCAGATGAATTGCGACAGTTAAAGGGCGAAGATATCCGCCTTGGCATGGCACTAGAAACCGCAAAAAAGAAATATGATCAGGCGACAACCACGGCTTCCGCTAATATCAAAAGCCCCGAACTTGATGCCATGATATCTGAACTAGCGGACGTCAGGGAACGCATTAAGTCAATTACCAAGTAATGTCTAAACCAATGTATTTCAGAATAGCCGTTATTGTCTTATGGCTTTCTATGGTTGCGTGGCTTATCCGGTATGAGGCATTTCCTGAATATTTCTCTCATTCCATTGCAGGTTATCGAGGTATGCTTACCCGAGATACGATTTTGATGGATTCATGGTTCAAGATATTGTTTCGTGGAACTGAAATAGGCTACAGCCACACAAACATGGATATCAACGATGATAATATGCTTGAGCATTATGTTATTAATAATCGAGTTCATTTGGTCTTGAATATCGGCGGATCAAGGATAAACGTCCATTTACTGGGGACTGTCATACTAGATATCACCTATAATCTTTCCAGATTCAAGTTTGCCTTTTCCTCGCCAGCTCTTGTTTACAAGGCAGACGGTGTTCGAGAAAATGGTGATCGTTTCAAGGTTAGCGTCACTGCTCAGGCGGATCAAACGAACACATTCCATATTATTATCCCAACTGACGTAATTCTATTCTCACCGATGTCAGCAACCATCATGAAACATTTGCGTCCAGGACAGCAGGTTGTGATCAGGACGATTGATCCAATCTCGATGAAACGAACAACACTTTTAGTACGCGCTCTTCGTAAAGAAATATTGTCTTTGCACGAACATATTGAAGCCACTGTGGTTTCTACAGAATATAATGGGATCACCATGAAATCTTGGATCGACGAAGGTGGAAACCTTCTACGTCAGGAGACCCCGATTGGTTTAGAAATGCGGAAATGTACGCCGGAAGAAGCATTTTCTGCTATTGCAGGGACACAAAACGCAAATGAGGTCCTTAAAGTCCTTCTTCCCTTGTTGTTTGTTACGGAGAATAAAAATGATCGAAATTAGTCATCTAACCCGCATGTTCGGTTCATTCGAAGCAGTTCATGATATGTCTCTTTCCATCCCTGCCGGCGAGTTATTCTGTTTTTTAGGTCCAAACGGAGCAGGCAAGACCACTACAATTAAAATGTTAACCGGCTTACTCCGTCCTACCTCTGGCAGCGCAAGAATCTGCGGACTTGATATTCAGGAAAACCCTGTAGAGGTTAAAAAGAAAATAGGCTACATACCCGACATGCCTTTTCTGTACGAAAGACTTACAGCAACTGAATTTTTTCGATTTACTGCTGATCTTTATGACATCAATTCCGACATAATAGAGAGTCGTTGTGAAGAATCTTTCAAGTTGTTCGGTATTTATGATTATCGAAACATGTTAGTTAAGGAACTTTCACATGGTATTCGCCAGCGATTGATATACTCAGCAACATTTTTGCATCAGCCCGAAGTTCTGTTCATTGACGAACCACTGGTAGGTCTTGACCCCTATAGTATCAGGCTCATCAAGGATCTCCTGAAAGAGAAGACAAGAAGTGGAATGTCTATTTTCCTGACCACCCATATTCTTGCCGTGGCCGAAGACATCGCAGACAGAATAGGCATTATTTTTCAAGGCCACCTGATTGCTGTCGGAACGCTCAAGGAGCTCCTTGCAATTAATGGATCGTGCAGAAATCTTGAAGATATCTTCCTGCGTTTGACTGGAGGCAACATGCCTTCTGATGGGACGATTAACAAAGGAATATAACAAAATGTCATCTGTCAGTTCTCTCTTTCTTAAGACCAGATATCATTCTGTTAATCTTGTGAAATTATTAAAGCAGCAATCGACTCTAAAAATCATATTTACGATTCTATTTGCTGTTTGTTTTGAAATTGGAATCTTCATGCTATTTATAGATAGCTTCGAATATCTGGGCGCGCTTGGCGGGATCGGTCTGATTATTATCGACAAGCTGTTTGCATTATTCTTCTTCGGTATGGGATTCATGCTTGTGACTTCCGGCATCATCTCGTCGTTCTCGACAATTTACAGATCAGAAGAGATTCCTTTTTTAATGGTACGCCCCTTCCCTGTCTCACAAATTGTTATCTACAAATTCTTTGAGTCGACAGGCCTGTCATCATGGGCATTTTTCTTCATTATCATACCGTTTGTGGCAGCTTATGGATATCATGAGAATATTACTACTGCATTTGCTCTATGGAACCTTTTATTTGCCATCCCATTCCTCGTTATTTGCTCAGGAATCGGTACTGCTTTTGTCCTCGTGATGGTTCGCTGGTTTCCTTTAGGAAAGTATCTTAAGTATCTTCTGGTTGGTCTTGGCATTATGCTGGTGCTCCTCTTAGTCTATTATATAAAACAATACAGTTATAACAGTGATAGTGCAGACCTTAATCTTGCTTCTCTGCTCCCCGGTTTTAGAGTCTCATCACATCCATTATTGCCGAGTCAGTGGGTTTCGGAAGGCATAGCAGCGCTTACACATGGTGAATGGTTCCGTGGTTTTATGTTTTGGATGCTTGTTGTTTCAACTGCAATCTTGGTCTGTATTATCATTGAATGTTTTGGGGCAAATATATTTTATGATGGCTGGCAGCGTCTTGCTGGTTCGTCATCAAATAAAAGTCGGCCCCCCGAGATGTTGGTATGGTTACAGAATACTTTATCTCTATTTCCTCATGATATAAGGGCTATTGTCATGAAAGATATCAGAACTTTTCTTAGAGACCCGGTTCAGTGGTCACAAGTGTTGATTTTTTTTGGATTATTGGCACTTTACTTTTCCAATCTGCGTACATTTAAATATCATACATTTCCTGAAAATTGGAGAAATACAGTGGCCTTTCTCAACGTCTTCAGCGTTTCTGCTGTTATGTGTTCCCTCGGATCGAGGTTCATATATCCTCAACTCAGCTTGGAAGGCCAGGGATTTTGGTTCCTGGGCCTTTCTCCGACAAAGATGTCGCGTATACTCTTAACCAAGTTCATTACTTCCCTGCTTGGCATGCTCTTTGTAAGTGTTGGACTTATGTTTTTATCATCTCGTATGCTGAATGCTACGCCCTTAGTCACCTGGATTACAATTTTACTAGCTTCGGCTATTTCATGTGCAGTCTGTGGACTTTCCACGGGACTGGGTGCCATTTACCTTGATATCAATCAACGCAACCCGACCGCTATTGTGTCTGGATTCGGTGGTACATTGAATCTTATACTTAGCCTCGGTTTTATGTTGGCGGCCATTCTGCCGTTCGGCATGGTGTTCCACCAGAATTTTGTCCACAAAATGAACCAACATTATATGTTACTATTACTGATAATGGCCGGATTATGGCTGATAGTTCTAACAGTTCTAACCGTGTGTTTACCACTGCATTTAGGGTGTAAGGCTTTGGTCCGTCGGGAATATTAGATTTATTGTTAAAAAGGCAATAACTCTCTCGAAATACTGACTCACGTCCGAACTTGACCATATTACACTGACCCTGTAATCTTTGAATAGTGGCCAACAAATTAATTATTATCGCAGTGTTTCTTTTTTGCGGAAATTAGATGGATCCAAAAGAACATACCCAATCAATATTAGATTTAATTTTCCAACATCTGTCAGAAGCTGTTTTTGTAACTGATAAAAAATGGCAGATAACCTTAATGAATCCCATGGCAGAATCCATGATTAGTCGTTCAGCCAAGGCTTCTATTGGCAATCATCTCGTAAATGTTTTGAGACTTTATGATCGGCAGAAAAAAGAAACCATAAAAGTGACATCTCAACGCCAATTCTTGTCTGATAAACAGTTATGTAATTATTGGAATATCGTTCTTACCCCGGAAAATGGCAGCGATATGTTTGTTGACTGTTCTGTATTGTCGTTAAGTGCCGCAAAAAATCCACAAAGCGGTTACCTTGTGACTCTAAAAAATGTGAACGACAGAGTGATTAGTGATGAGGAACATATTAACCATAACAAGATTTCTGCCATTGCAAATATGGCCGGTAGTCTTGCCCATGATTTTACGAGTTCTCTTGGGGTCATTTCAGGCCATGCCTCCGCAATCGCTGACAATCTGATCCCTAAGACAAGAGCTCATGAAGAAGCCCTTAGAATCCTTGAAGCTGCAAAACGTGCAGGCAATCTGACAAAACATCTTATGAGTATTGCAAGAATAGGTGATTCAAAAACCGATATGAAAGTTGAATCTGTTCACCTTGGCAATCTGGTAAAAGATGCAATAACCATAATGGAAGAGTCTTTTGCCAGTCAGAATATATCATTTAAAATGAAAAATCCGGAATCAATGCCGTATGTTATGGCTGATGACAGGCAAATACTTGATTGTCTAGTTAATATCATGATGAATTCAACGGATGCGATGCCCAAGGGTGGCACCATTTCAATTGATGCAGATGAAATTACCTTCAGAAAAACAAGTTACGTGGCTCTTCGAATCAGAGATACGGGAATTGGAATGACCAGTAATGTACTGCATCATGCTTTTGATCCTTTTTTCACAACAAAACAAGCAGGTTCGGGTGCGGGGCTAGGTCTTACCGTAGTAAAGAATTCACTCGAACGGTGGGGTGGCACTGTAAAAATCAAGAGCAGGATTGGTCATGGAGCAAGTGTCCGATTATTTTTCCGCAAAGCCAAAGCTCAACCCTCGAAAGAATCTATAAGGGAGGTTAGATCACGCAGGGAAAGCATACTCTTAGTGGATGATACGACAGCTATCCTAGAGAAAAGTGCCCAGATTCTTAAGAATGAGGGTTATAATGTTTATACCGCGGAAAATGGCGAAGAAGGCCTTCGAATCTATCAAAAACATATAGACGACATCGATCTTTCAATAATTGATCTTGTTATGCCCAGAATAGATGGAGGGAAAGTACTCGCGGGTATTTTGGAATTCAACCCTACGGCTTCCATAATCATGACATCAGGGTTCTCTCGTGATTACGTCAGGACATCTCTTGAGCGGGGAGCTTGGAGCTATATTCAGAAACCTTTCTCTGCTGAACATTTATTGGCTTCGGTTCGTAGAATACTTGATCAGAATTTCATAATGAAATCCGAAACGCCAAAATCATGATGGAGGCTTATAAATGAATCGTTTTATGGCTGTTTTAATAATCCTAACGATGGCAGGATGCGGCGATTCTGGAAAAGAAAGTTCTCTCCCCCCTGCCCATCCAAAGACTTCAGCTGCAAAAGACGCGATCGATGGGTTGACCGGGAAAACTGCAGTGATGGCGGGAGAGCAGGCCAAGACCCAGATTCGAACTATAAGCGCTGAACAGAATAAGAAGTTGAATGAAGTACTTGATGATAAATAGATTGTCTCAGCCTATCTCACTGCTTCACAAAGTATTCAAGCCATGCTATCAGCCCTTTTTGTCCTGATGCATCATAATGACTTTTATCAACACACGTTTCTTTTGCTATGCTGACAAGAGGTTTATATCCTGATCTTCCATCGTGAACACTTGACTTCAAAAGAAGGCCCTTTTCGCCACTTGTCGATGACAATACGATAATTGGTATCCCAGAACTCTTCCCTGCATTCTCGTATTCTTTTTTAAGCTGTTTTATAACTGCCCAGCCGTCCATGATCGGCATATTCAGGTCCAAAACAATGAAAAGAGGATCACGATAAAACTTCTTCCTGATTTCCTCAAGTTTTTTCAGGGCCTCCTGCCCATTTGTAGCCTCATATATTACCATATCATGATCGAATGACCGAACATCCCGTGCGACTTTCATCCGGATACCTCTCTCATCGTCGACTAGGAGAACTGTATTGCTGTTGGGGTCTGTATTTCTCTTTAT
The DNA here is from genome assembly GCA_001804885.1 of Lentisphaerae bacterium RIFOXYA12_FULL_48_11. Lineage (GTDB taxonomy): Bacteria > Verrucomicrobiota > Kiritimatiellia > UBA8416 > YA12-FULL-48-11 > YA12-FULL-48-11. Next base: position 15,768 of record MHBM01000243.1, on the reverse strand, counting down.
TGATTCAAGCAGTTCTTTGTAACTTTCTGCAGCGACAGACTCTGTAACGTTTAATTCAGGCATGATATTTCTCCTTCTTTGCGATTCATCTGCAGTAAATATTATTACATCTCAATCACAAAAGTTGTTCCAGATGGTCCAGTCTCACAGTTAATCATTCCTCCGTGTATATCGATAATTTTTTTTGTTATAGTCAATCCCAAGCCTGTCCCTCCCTCCTTTTTTGTTTTAAAAGGAACGAAAAGATTATCTGCGATTTCGGCTGGCATGCCAGGACCATTATCAGCAATGGTTATCGATATTCGCCCATCATCAAATATTGATTCAAGTCTCAATGTTGGATCGACAACTTCATATTTAACGAGAGCCTCTATTGAGTTCTTGCAAAGATTAAAGAAAGCCATCTTCAATTGGCCTGCGTCGAGGTTTTTTTCTTTCATTCGATCGTCACAATTAATATTCAATCTGAAATTAACAACTTTCAGCTCCACAGCCAACGCCCTGATTGACGAAGCCGTTTCCTTTATAACATCATTTATATTCAGCGGTTGAAACTGGGGATTATATATCTTAGTCAATTGCAGATATGTCTTGGCCAACTCTGCCCCCTCCCTTATTGAGGTGTCTGCAAGCTCGAAATCACCTGCAATATTCTCCTCTTTCAGCAATTCTGGTGATTTCTCGCGAATATCATTTTTAAGGTAACCTATCCAAGATAGTCCCGATATCAACTTATTTTTCAGCTCATGTATTGCCTGATACGAAGTCTGACGCAACCGCATTACTTCGAGGCCAAATGCCACAATGGGCAATAACCAGAAAACACTTTTAAGTTTACCATTGTAAAAAGGACTCTCCTTGAAGGCATCGACATGAAATTCCTGCGGTCCATTCTCGACACATAACTCTGCAAGAAAATTTTCGGCAAACAGCAGTTGTAATGCGCCTGCATTTCTGGCCTGCCGGTCAGGATCGGAATGTTTATGTATGGAAGGTATTGGAATACTTAGAAGATACTTTGTCACCTTGCTGATTTTGTCGTCGACACCGCTATAATGTCGTTTGTCTGCGGGTGCATAGGTGTAAACAACCATACTTTTGTTAACAGTAATCCCAGCAATACTGTCGAAAGGAACTCTAGCTCCTATTAATTCACTTACATCTGAAAATAAAAACTGGAGGTATGGGCCCTCTTCACCCAAAATTGAGCCGCCTTCTGCACCAGAAAGCTCAATGCATGTTTCTAAAGACTTTTTGAGCATTTCTTCTGGAGCACTTCCCAGACTTAACTGGACAATGTCACGTAAATAATCATCCATATCGATTACAAGATAATGAAACTTTTTACAAATAACAAGAGGCCATATTCTGTTTTACTTGCAAATCAAGTAATTCGAGGCTAAATTCAAATAAATCTTACAGGAATTTTCAAATGGCCGACATAGAACTTAAATGCCCAAAATGCGCAAAGATCGTAACGGTTTCCGAATTTGCAGATCTTGATGGAATGACCTGCAATGCCTGTGGAGAACAGCTCAAGAAACCAGAGTCAACGGCAAAAAAAGAAAAGCAGAAACCCTCTCTTAAGCTAGCAGATTTACAGCCGGAAGCAGAAACTTCGGGCAGCATTGAACCCACAAAATGGCAAATAAGTCAGGACGCTGCCAAGAAGAAACGTCCAAAGCCTAAATTTGAGATGACACATTTACTGTGGAGCTCAATCATATTTCTGGTTCTTGGCGGAATCATGGGATATCTCAGGTATGCACCAGATGGATTCCTGGCAACTAACAAAGATCTGGTAAGAACATATGGCCCGATTATTTTATTAACAATGCATATAATCATTGTCCTTGGTGCTTTTAAGGATTCTGTGTTTCAAGGGGTGTTATGCCTTTTAATTCCCCTTTATTCCATGTATTATCTGTTTAACGTATCAGATAATTTTTATTTAAGAGCCGTAACTGCTGTTTTTCTTATCGGTCTCGGACAGGATAGTGCCATTGTTTTCTCAGAGTGGTCTCAGGTCGCATTTAACTACGTTAATGACTTCATTTCCAGTGGAGGTGGAGGCTTGCAGTCAGTGCCGCGTAAGTAACCCTTTTCAACGGCATCTTTTATGAGCATTGTTGCATAATCCCAGAGTTCAGGCGCCCCCTGAGAAATGTGTTGATTCTTTTCAATTACCACATCGCTGGTTACCCCATGAGCACGCCACGCAGCGCCTTGTGTGTTATAATTATGCAAGATAGGTTGCAGACGATCAAGAGCCGCGGCGAACCGTGCTTCGGGGCTCTTTCGCTCTTCGAATTCATCCCATAACTTACGAAATTCCGACTCCTGGTCAGCAGGTAGAATTCCGAATATTCTATTTGCGGCTTTTTCTTCCCTGGCAGCCTTGTCTCTGGCAGCCTTATTGTCGTAGCAGAATGTATCTCCAGCATCTATCTCAACCAGATCATGCAATAGCACCATTTTGATGACTTTTAAAATATTTAGGTCTTCTCCGGTCGCATATTCAGACAGAAGAATTACCATAATGCCCAGATGCCATGAATGCTCAGCATCATTTTCATATCTTTTTCCGTTCATCAAAAGGGTTTGTCGATATACATTTTTAAGTTGATCAATCTCAATAATAAAATTCAGCTGCTTTGCTAAACGATCATTATTTATCAACATTGTAGGCCTCTATCCATGATAGAATCTTTTCCGCAACTTGGGTTTTCTTCATTAGGGGTAATTTCCTACACATTCCATCTGCGGAAATAAAAACTACACGGTTCGTCTCAGTCCCAAATCCGGAATCAGTTTTTGATACATCGTTTGCAACAATAAGATCAAGTCCCTTATCCCGTAGCTTCCTTTTGGCTTCCCTCAACATATTTGAGGTTTCTGCGGCAAATCCCACATAAATCTTATTCTTTTTACATTTCCGGACAGTTTTAAGGATGTCTGGTGTCTTTGCTAGCCTGATTGTCAACGGCATGTTTCTTTTCTTAATTTTCCCAGTTCGTACCACAACTGGCCTGAAATCAGCCACTGCTGCCGTCATGATAAGAACATCGCACCAGGAGATTCTTGCTTTCAGTTCTTCTAGCATCTGTTGCGCCGTATCAACATTAATAATTATTGTATTTACGGGAGCCTCAAGACATACAGGCCCCGAAATAAGAATGACGTCATGACCACGTTTGGCAGATACTCCCGCAATAGCATAACCCATTTTCCCTGTAGAGCGATTACTGATAAAACGAACCGGATCAATATGTTCTCGAGTTGGTCCCGCTGTTACAATTATTCGCATAATATTTAATATATAGCAAAATTCTGATATGCAGGGCCAACAATTTGTTCTTGGCTTTGCCTTCCACCTAATACTAAAGTGAATCATATGCATATTGACTCAATCGTTGTGGGCGAATTTCAGGTTAATTGTTTTATTTTATGGGAGAATTCCCCTAACGCGCTTGTAGTTGATCCTGGAGATAATCCTGAAAGAATCAGCAATTTCTTAAAACAGAATGGATTAATTCCTTCTGCGTATCTTTTCACTCATGGTCATTGTGATCATATATCTGCGCTGCCTATCTTATGCCGCGAATTTCCTGCTCCGATTGCCATGCATAAGTCTGACCTCGAATGGGCATTTACTAAAGAGAATGACTTTCCCCCATATTATAAAGCTACAGATCGACCATCTGTGGAAAGTCGCGAATTGAAGGATAATGCATATTATTTAGATGCCGGACTCAATTACAAGGTGTTACATACTCCTGGACATACTCCCGGGGCAGTATGTTTGTATTTTTATGAGAATAGTGTGCTTTTAACTGGAGATACACTTTTTGCCGGCTCAGTCGGCAGAAGCGATTTGCCAGGTGGTAATTCTCGCAAATTGCAGAGATCAATTGATTTTCTTGCCACTCTCCCTGATGATACACGGGTATATGCTGGGCATGGTCAATGTTCAACTATTTTGCAGGAAAAGAAAACGAACTATTTTATGAGGTTCTCAAATAAAATTGAATGATCGAACTGAATGGAGTCGATAATGAATCGTCCTATGTTTGAGATTGGTGCCAATGGTATTGATGTCGGGAATGTAGTCGCAGAGATACAGGCAACAGTTGCCGAAAAGATGAAGAACGGTATGTATGTTGATGCCCGTATCGCCAGAGCCGAAAGAACAAATATTGCCAACCTTAAGAATGATGAAGACTTTCTCGCATTCTACTTGGAATGCCTGAGAGATGCGGTTGCAGTGGATATAAATGATTTCGTAATACATGAAAAACGTGCCCTATTCAGCAAATTGCTGGTTGCCTTGAAAAAAGTTATCTGGAAATTACTCAAATTCTACACATACAGGCTCTGGTCGCAACAAAACCAGACAAACACACTACTTCTTTCTGCAGTAGAGAGTCTGGAAGAACGGTATCGCGAAAAGATTCGGAATCTTGAAGAACGTATTGCACGACTTGAATCTAAGGATGCGTGCAAATGACGGACCGATCACGCCATGTCGCCTTTGTTTGTCCCCGCTTTGCAGAAGGCCCGACCGTAGGCGGTGCCGAAACATTACTGAAGAATCTTGCGCGCAGAATAGCTTTGTCCGGGCGTAAAGTGACGTTTCTGACAACTTGTGCTAGAAATCACTTTACATGGGAAAATGAATTGCCTGCAGGTTCAAGAACAATAGACGACATTGATGTTCATTTCTTTCCTGTTGACCCTGAAAGGAATGTCACGGAGTTTTTAAATATTCAGTCTTTAATATCCGCAAATTGCCGCGTTTCTGTTGCAGATGAGTTGATTTGGCTGCAGAACAGTGTAAACAGCGGATCTCTGTGTGACTACCTTAAAGAAAATGGGAATACTTATGATCGTATAGTAATGGGACCATATCTTTTTGGTCTCATATACTTTGCTTCACAGATTTATCCCGAAAAAACACTTCTTGTCCCATGCCTACATGACGAATCCTTTGCTTATTTGAAATCAATCGGCAATATGTTTAATAACGTTCGTGGCTGTATGTTTAATTCAGTGCCCGAAAAAGAACTGGCCTCCCGACTGTATGTGATGGAAAAATCCTCCGTCTCCTCTGTGGTTGGGATGGGTATGGATGATTTCGCCACTACCCCGGGCATATTTAAATCGGCTCATGATATACGGTCACAATACCTTATATATTCAGGCCGAAGAGAACCATTAAAAGGGACACCTCTTCTCATTGATTACCTCAATGCTTTTCGGTCCAGAACGAATCGAGATGTTAAGCTCGTGCTAACTGGCACGGGGCATGCTGAAATTCCCGAAGAATTGACGAATTCAATTATTGATTTAGGATTCCTGAGCGAGAAGGATAAACATGCTGCCATGGCTGACGCTGTCGCTTTTTGCCACCCCTCTGTAAACGAGAGTTTCGGAATTGTACTAATGGAATCGTTTCTGGCAGGAACTCCTGTTTTGGTTCATTCGAAAAGTGCTGTTCTTAAATACCATTGTAAACAAAGCAATGCCGGTTTCTGGTTTAATTCATATCCCGAGTTTGAAGAAGAATTGCAGCTTTTGTTAAATAACCAAAAGCTGCGGAATGCAATGGGTAATGCCGGAAGACAATATGTCCTGAAAGAACACTCGTGGCATCATATCGATGAAAAACTTTTTGTAGCGTTGGAAAAATAGCTTCTAGTGTTATTTTGCAGATTCCGATATTCGGTGAAGAGCCACTGCTATTTCTTCGAGCGACTTCTGGATAGATCCTGTTTTTTCGAGGATAGTCCCAAAACGGAACATATTTTCGGCCCTGACTTTCTCAAGCTGATCGCGCCGTACTGTAAGTTCCTCTACCTCTGCTTCAAGTTGCTTTATTCTCATTTCTGATGCCGTTATTGAACGTCTCAGGTTGACGATCCTGGCTTCCTTCTCTTCATCAGAAATATCCACATCAGTAATTTCCATTCCCTCAGGAATGGGAACCTGTACGTTCTTGCCACAGTCAGTACATGGTATCATTAAACCGGCACCGCGATAGTCTATAGCAAGGCTTTTTCCGCAATGCGGACAATCGAATACAATGTCAGTATCTTTAATTTCAGCACCATCTTGTGGCATTTCTGACATGACTGATTCCTCCCCTCAAAAACCGCAACTGCCTACTGATATTTCTAGGCTTTGGTTACCTTGCCTCGCTTAATACAGGATGCACATACTACCAAACGAACTTTTCTGCCATCCACTATTGCTCTGACTTTATGCAAATTCGGCTTAAATTCGCGACGATTAATGCCGGTCGTATGAAGGCCTATTCCACCTTTTTTCTTGGCCATACCACGCCTGACAATTGAATTCCCTGTCCCTGTCCCTTTACCACAGATTTCACAAACTTTTGGCATTCTGCCTCCTTTGAAAACGTTTATATCTATTCAACAGTACCCTTTATTGCAAGCAGAAAAAGGCCTGTTCTTGCGATTTTCATATAGCCTGATAGGTTCCATCAGACATTTTCTTCCACTTTCTTTTCAGATTCTTGTCTGCCACCTCTTCCAATGAGTCCATTACCATTTTGACTGTAAAACCACGACTTCTCGCAGCCAGTAGTATAGAAAAAATGCAATCTGCCAGAGGCGTCACATCTCCTGGGTTGTATTTTGCCTCTTCAAACTTATTCTGCATTTTTTTCCATTCGATATCCATGTCGGTATTGTCAAAAATATCGTGCAACTTGTTCACGCTTTGTTGTAAAACATCTCGCATATGGATTGCCTCCATTTACTTAATTAAGTATAAATCAAAGCAGTAAGTTTAGCAAGTTCATCAATCTGGGTAGATCTTGCTCTTTTCTGCTGCACGGAAATCTTTAATATTCAACTGAAGACTGTTACGACCCATGTACGTATTCTCCTGCAAAGAGAAGAGAACATCGATCGACCCGGAGGGAGGGGCGCGATCACCCATTTCGAATGCAATAGCCTCAAACTGCGTTCCTCCCGAAGCAAGGGTCATTTTTAGATGCTTATTCGCGATTTTTTTTGGGCTCCCTATTATATCAACACATTTTGTTCCAAATACCGGAGCGGGATTACTCAACCCGAATGGTTTGAGTTTGTTTACATATTCAAGGAGCTTGTAATCAACCTCCCTGAAATCCACCCATGTATCAACATGATAAACACGACTCAGATCAAGATCTTTTAGCTTTGCCATGCATAACTGGTTGAAGCGTAGACAGAAATCCTCATAACAGTTCTTTTTAATCGACAGTCCTGCAGCCATCCGGTGGCCACCGAATGACACCAGGAGATCTTTGCAATCCTTCAAAACATCGACAATATCCATACTCTCTGTGCTTCGACCTGATCCACGTCCATTTCCTTCCTCGTCAAAGCCGATAACAACTACTGGCCTCCTGTATTTCCCGCATAACCCAGCAGCAACTATGCCGATTATCCCTATGTGCCAGTCTTGTTGCCCCACAACTATACCGAATGTTTTTGTCTCATCAAAAAAAGGATCAATAAGTTTCACACATTCTTGTACAACAACTTCTTCGGCCTTTTTCCTCTCACGATTCATTAGATCAAGTTCCGAAGCGATTTTCAGAACCTGATCATGATCATCGGATAGCAAAAGTTCCAGTGCTGGATCAGCACTACCCATCCTGCCTGCGGCGTTTAATCGTGGCCCAATGGCAAAGCCGAGATGATAGCAGTCAATTACGCCGTTTATTCCCGCGACCTCAATTAGGGCCCTCAAACCATAATTAGGTTTTGAGTTGATCCGGGATAAGCCATGTCGCACAAGAATCCGATTTTCCTCTAATAACGGCACAACATCAGCAACAGTACCGGCAGCTACAATATCGAGGTAATCTCTGAGATCTATGCCAGACACAGCAGGCCGCGTACATGCTAGGCCGGCCTTGACTAGGGCATGGCACACCTTGAAAGCCACCCCAACTCCTGCCAGAGCCTGCACAGAAGGGTTGTTAATGGTCTTTGGATTCACGAAAGCCGCGACTGGCTCAGTTATGCCGGAAACCTCGTGATGGTCAGTTACAACGACATCTACGCCTCTTGCTGCCGCATATTTGAGCGCTGTCTGGGCGTTAGTTCCACAGTCAACGGTAATCAGAAGATTCACCTGTTTGCCGTTGAAACATCGTTCAAGCCCTTTCTGGCTTAATCCATAACCATCATTTATTCGATGTGGAAGGAATGCAGTAACCTTCCCGCCAAGCTGTCTTAGAACCTTGACCATGAGTGTTGTGCTGGTTACACCATCTGCGTCGAAGTCACCATGAATAACGATGTTGTGCTTTTGATCAATCGCCTGCCATATCCGATCACAAGCCTGTCTCATGCCGGGAATTAGGAATGGGTCGGAAAGATCACTTAGTCTCGGATTCAGAAAACGTTCTATGGTTTCCGCTGTATCTATGCCTTTGGCGACAAGCACACAAACAACAGGAGCCGGGATTCCTGTCTCCTCAGACAGAATTGATACCCGGCCCTGGTCAATTAAAGTATTTTTCCATTCTCTGGCGGTCTGCTTCACTTCTTACCCATGTCAGGGCGTTCAAACTTATGCCACATAAGAACAATAGGAGTGGCTATATAGACAGTCGAATAAGTTCCAGCAATCATACCAATGAACATAGGGAATGAAAAATCCCTGATGGCGCCGCCGCCGATAAAAAGCAAGCAAAGCACGGAAACCATAGTAAATGAATTCGTCAAGAGTGTTCTCGCCAGTGTCTGGTTAACGCTGAGATTACAGACCTCGACAAAACTCTTGTTACGAATCAGCCGCAGGTTTTCCCTTATACGGTCAAATATGACAATAGTATCGTTCACGGAATATCCTATGATTGTTAGAACGGCAGCAATAATCGTCATATTCATCTGGAATCCGCAAAGATGGCATATCCCAATTGTCATAAGAACGTCATGGAACACCGCCGCAATAGCGCCAAGTCCGAATCCAAATTCAAAGCGAAATGCGATGTATATGATCATGGCTACCAGGGCAATACTAAGTGCCCACGTAGCCTTTACTTTCAATTCCTTGCCAACTTGTGGACCAACATCATCTTGCTGTAGTATCTTGTAAGCAGATTTTGGAAATTTCTCCGTTAGAGTTTTGATGGTAAGTTCACCCTCGCTTACGCTTCCAACCTTAATCTGGAGAACATCTTTCCCTGTCACGTCCATACCCTTCTGGTATTGGATCATTGGATTACGGATACCGGCAGTCTCAAGTGACTTTCGGACATCCTCCACACTGGCTTGTTCATTGAAACCCATTGTCAGTGATGTGCCGCCGATGAAGTCGACGCCGAAAACCTGTGCAGGATCTTTTGCGCCATGAATAAACATCATTGACCATGAAACAACTATGATAACCACAGAAAGGGACAAGGCAGGCTTCCATAGCCGTATGAAATCAATACTTGTTTCCTTTATCATGGAGAACATCTTTAATAGCCCAGTATTAATTGTGCGTGAACCGATAGCATCATAGCACATTCGTGTAACGACAACTGAGGTGTACAAGTTGATGATTAGACCGGCAGCCAGAGTAATGGCATAACCACGTACCGGTCCCGAACCTGCGGCGAACATTATCACTGCCGTGATAATGGTCGTCATGTTCGAGTCAAAAATTGCAGTAAAAGCTCTATCAAATCCTGCTTCGACAGATGCACCAAAACCCTTGCCAGCCCTTAATTCTTCCCTTATACGTTCAAAAATCAGGACGTTTGCATCGACCGCCATGCCTATTGAAAGAGCAATGCCGGCGATTCCAGGCAACGTCAATACGGGCAGACCAACCTTACCACCCCCGCCCTGCAGCCCTCCGAACAGTACGCCGAGAAATCCCGCCACCACAATGGCGCCTAAAGGCAGAAGTACCGCTGTGAGAACAAGCGCAATGTTTGCAATGATTCCGTTTAGCAAATAATAGGAAGCCATCATTACGGCAATGGCTATGCACCCATATAGACCGGCATTGATACCACTGCGGATGGAGTCGGCACCGAGAGATGGGTCCACTACACGTTTCTCAACAATCTTTACAGGTGCAGGCAGTGATCCGGCCCGCAAAACATTAGCAAGACGGGCCGCCTCTTCAGGTCTGAAATCACCTGTAATCTGAGCCCGTCCATTGGGTATCGGCTCACGTATTACAGGAGATGAGTAAAGAGAATTATCTAGAACAATGGCAAGCTGTCTGCCGACCTGACTATTCAGGTTTTTCGAACCACCAGGAGCGTAATCGCCCGTAACCTTTGCAAATTTTCTGGCGCCAGCTGATTTAAATTCGAGATCCACTTCGTTTTTGCCATTGATCGGGTTTACATTGACCATTGCGTTTTTTAATGCATCGCCGGTCACTTCCCTGCGAATACTCACAAAAACAGGAGTAAATAATTCCTGGTCGTTAACCACTGTTCGCTGCAGAAGAAGGTCATAACCGGCCGGGGCATGGAATCTTCTCAATTTCTCGTGATAAGCTGCATCCATTTTTTCGTCCGAAAGCACGACCTTGTCACGTTTGTAAAACTGTCTATCAGTCCCACGTTGGTTTGACTCAACAATAACATATCCTTCTGGTGCCAGGTTCTTATCAAAAAGTTCACCGATCAACTCTTCGTTCTTTTCGTGAACCAGACGGAACGCAAGAAAAGCTACACTCTGAATCTGCTTTGCAGCTTCCTCGCGCTTCTCCTCTCCGACACCTGGAAGCTGTACGATGATTCTACCTCCTTTTTCCGGGTAAATTATTGGCTCAGAAATGCCGAGGCCATCTACGCGGTTCCGGATGACTTCCAAAGCCCTATCAAGAGCATCCTGCTTGGCCTTAGGTAGTTTCGACTGAATGGTCTCTTCAGTTATACCTTCGAAATCTTCGCGCATTTGCTTTGCAATGGCGTCCTGATCAATCTCGACAGTAAAACTCGTGCCACCCTGCAGGTCCAAGCCATATTTAACCTTCTCTTCAGGCGGCCAGACGACCCAGAATGATCCACAAATCAAAACGACCAATATCAACCATTTCCAAATAGAATTCTTATCCATTTCTCTTAACTCCCTGACAGAATATTATTTGACGTCTTCTGTCGTGACCTTCTCGTCCTTATCCAGCACTTTCATCACAGCGCCACGGGCGACTTCCATTTTCACATTATCCGCAACTTTAACGGTAAATGTACTATCCTTTACATTCGAAACAACTCCAAGAATACCTCCACTGAACATCACTTTATCTCCACTTTTTATATCACTGATCATCTTTGTGCGTTCTTTTTCTCTACGCTGCTGGGGTCGTATCAGCATGAAATAAAAAATCGCAAAGATAATAATCATGGGGAGGAACATCGTCAAAGCGCTTCCACCCTGCTGTTGACTCCCACCCTGCGGACCGGCCAAAGCCAGTATATTCAAGACTTCGTTCATTGCTCTCCCTCTGGCGCGTCACTGGATTCTAATTCCTTCCAGCACGCCATGTAATGTTTCTTTAATTCACCAAACGTTCCATTATCAAGCGCAAACCTTATATCATCCATAAACCGCATGTACCGATATACATTATGAACCGTTAACAGCCTGACGCCAAGTATCTCATTAACGTTCAAAAGATGCCTTACGTAAGAGCGCGAGAAATTCGCACATGCGTAACAACAGCACCCCTCTTCTATCGGCCGTGTATCATACCTGTACTCGCCAGCCTTGGCTGCATATTTACCGTATTTGGTGAATGCAGTCCCGTTGCGAGCCAGTCGGGTCGGCATAACACAGTCAAACATGTCCACACCCAACGAAACAGCCTCAAGAATTTGATCCATTTTCCCTACGCCCATCAGGTAACGCGGTTTATCTGTGGGCATGAATTGAACACTGCGTTCGATACCCCTTATGAGCACCTCTTGAGGTTCACCAACGCTTACCCCTCCAATTGCATATCCATCAAAACCTATATCAACGAGCTTCCTGATGCAACTTTCTCTGAGATCTGCATAGTCACTGCCCTGGATAATTCCAAACAATAATTGCCCTTTATTCCTAGGCTGTTCTGCACACAAAGCGGCCCATAGTATTGTCTTCTCCATGGATTTACAAGCGTAATCACGATCACACGGATATGGCACGCATTCGTCAAAAACCATTGCAATATCTGTTCCAATCCGGCTCTGAATTTCCATTGCTTCAACCGGCCCAAGAAAAATTCTTTTCCCGTCGAAATGCGAATTGAACTCAACTCCGTGCTCTTTAACTTTTCTCAGCTTGGCAAGGCTGAATACCTGGTAACCACCGCTATCAGTCAGAATTGGACCATGCCAGCCCATGAATTTGTGCAATCCTCCACACTTTTCAATGACATCGATGCCAGGCCTGACGTTGATGTGATAGATATTGCTTAGAATAATGCTGGCGCCAAGATCCGTAAGTTCAGCTGGCGATAAAGCCTTAACTGCCGCCTGTGTACCTACCGGCATGAAAACCGGGGTATTAATGACACCGTGCAAGGTATGCAGTCGCCCTCTTCTTGCCTTTGAAGAAGAATCTACCTGTAAAATTTCAAATTTTCCCGCTAAATCCATCTCACCCCGCCATTAATCCAACATCAGCCAACACCAGTGCCGCCATTGCTTCAACTATCGGCACTGCACGGGGCAAAACACACGGATCATGCCGTCCTTTTATCATGGAGATAACTGACTTGCCTCTGTAATTGGAAGATTTTTGAGCCATAGCTATCGAAGCTGTTGGTTTGAAAGCAACTCTAAATACAATCGGTTCCCCATTGGTTATACCACCCTGTATCCCTCCGCTACGATTTGTTTTTGTGCCCAGCGTTTTACCTTTTTTTACGTACATATCATTATTCTGAGACCCGAATGTACGTGTCCCGGCAAATCCTGAACCAATCTCAAAACCACGCGAAGCGGGAATAGACAGCATCGCAGCTGCCAGTAATGCCGTCGTCTTCCCGAAAACCGGTTCACCCCACCCTGCAGGAACATTCCTGCATACACAGGTAATGACCCCGCCTACAGAATCATTCCTTTTAGCGGCACGCTCAATGGCGGCGATCATTTTCTCAGCGACTTTATCGTCAGGGCATCGTATTTCGTTATTATCCACTTCTTTGCGGCTTATCATTTCACACGATAGATCATAGGCATCAACAGTAGCGACGGAACTAACCCATGCGACAATCTGTACACCAAAGCGGTCAAAAAGTAACTTGTCTGCAATTGCTCCTCCGGCTACACGTCCCACGGTTTCTCTTGCACTGGCACGTCCGCCTCCGCTCGATGCAAGAATCCCATATTTGACTTTGTACGTAAAATCAGCATGCGAAGGTCTCGGAACTTCGATAATCTTGCCATAATCGCTTGGCTTCTTGTCAGCATTTTCCACCATTAGACCTATTGGCGAACCTAATGTTAAACCATTTTCGACTCCGGACAAGATGACGATTCGATCCGCCTCACTACGCTGGGTAGTAAGACTGCTTTGCCCAGGACGTCGTCGGTCCAGCTGTTTCTGAATAATATCTTCAGATAACGCCATTCGCGACGGACAACCGTCTACAACCGCGCCAATACAAGGGCCATGCGATTCCCCAAAAGTCGTTAATCTGAAACGAGTTCCAAAAGTGTTAAACATATCGCAAAGCCTCCATTTTTACACTGAGCACTGACTCTGTTTGCTAGAATACCGTCTTCAGTTTTAAAATACAATACAGACTTAATGCGACCAGAACACTTGACCGCTATTTTGATTGCAGTGAAAATATTTATCTCGGATAATCGTACAGAGTTTGTTATGAAGTGATAACAAGATGAGATCTAAAATATTTAAAACAATCCTAATATGCAGTCTCTTTTGCCTGGCTATAGCCATAACTATTCTGACAAAGACGCTTTTTAATATGCCGGTTACTGATGTAAAGCCAACCGCGACTGCCAAACCTGCTGTTAATTCCGAGCCTACTATTCTTGGCGCAGAAATCGAGGTCGGGAATGAACCAAGCATAAGTACTGTACCTGTAAGAGCCCCTATCAAAGTCAGCAGATACTCAACCGGTAACACCCAAACAAACATGACTGTAACACCAGACAGGCTGGGTAAGGTCATTTTCCTTGCAGGTTCTGCATCTGTTGTTAGTCGGAATGGATCGGCCC